>JACRGJ010000101.1 GCA_016212425.1 Micrococcales bacterium
AGGGTGCGCACCAGCAGGGTCTTCGCCACCCCCGGCACGCCTTCCAGCAGCACGTGCCCGTTCGCGAGGAGGGCGATGAGCATCCCCGAGACCGCGCCGTCCTGCGCCACGACCGCCTTGCCCACCTCCCCGCGCACCCGGGCGAAGGCGGCGCGGAGCTCCTCCGAGCGGCCCGACGCCGCGGGTGCGGCTGGTGCGGCTGCCGGAGGTGCGGCTGCGGGGGGCGTGGCTGCGGGGGGTGCGGGCTCGGCCGGGGTGGTCGGGTCGGTCATGCTCTCATCCAATCGTGCCGGTCGGGGTCGTGGCGCATCAGCGCCCCCGGGTGGCCGCGTGCACGCGGCGCTCCAGGTCGGCGTGGGCGGCGCTCAGGCGCATGAGGTCGGCGTCGCCGGACGGCACGGCGTCGAGCACGGTCCGGGCGACCTCGGCCCGGGGCAGGCCAGTGGCGGCGGCTGCGGCGTCGACGATCTCCTGCACCGTCGCCACCCGCGGCCGCCCGCAGTCCCGGGCGATGCGCTGGATCGCGCCGATCCGCAGCGCATCCAGGGCGCGGAGCCGGGCCGACGAGCGCGCATAGAGCCGGGCGCGGCCCTCCATCGTCTCGGCTGCCGGCACGATCACCGGCAGATTCTCGATCGCGAGCGGCCCGAACCGACGGCCGCGCCACAGGATGCCGGCGAGGGCGACGAGGACCAGGAGGCCCATCGTCGGGGCGTACCACGGCGGCACCAGGGGCACATCGCCCGGGCCGCGGGGCAGGTCGGCGTCGCCGGGGAGGTACCAGACGAGGGTCGCGCGTTCCCCAAGCAGCCCGAGCGCGTACGCCCCGTTGGCTCGGTCGAGCACCCGGCCGTTCTGGAACGCCTCGGCGTTCCCGACGATGGCGACCTCCGCGCCCGAGGGGGAGCCGGTGCGCACCAGCGCGTAGCCGCGGGAGGCGGAGCCCAGGCACACCCGGGCGTCCGCGGCGCCCGGGCCCGGCGTCATGGCGTAGCGCTCGCCGGTGGCCGTGACCCGGTCGGCCGGCCGCAGTCCGCCGAGGCGGCACCCGGATGCCGTGCCCGATCCTCCGCCGCGCGGGGTCACCTCCGGAGCCAGCGCATCGAGGGTCTCGACGTAGGGCTGCACCACGACCAGGCGCGCTCCGCTGGCCCCCAGCCGCCGCCACTGCGCGGTCTGCAGGATGCCCTGCTCGTCGTAGGCGAGCACCGTCGTCCGCTCGGCCCCGGCATCCTGGACCGCGCGTCGCGTCGCGGCCAGGGAGGCGGTGACCCGCACGTCGACCCCCTGGTCGCGCAGCACCTGGACCAGCGCCTTCGAGCCGATCGGGCTCGGATCCTCCGCCCCGAGCTCGATCCGCGCGGTGGACCCGGAGGAGACCAGCGCGACGACGATCGCTACGACGAGCACGACCCCGATCCCGACCCAGACGAGCGCGCGGCGCCGGCGGCGGCGCCGGTCATCGCCCTCACCGCCGCGCCGACCGGTGCCGTTCGGCCCGGTGCCGTCCGGGTCGGTGCCGCTCGGCCCGGTGCCGGGGCCGGATGCCGGGGGTCGGTCCAGGGCGAGGGTCACCGCGGCGCTCCGACCAGCGCCACCTCGGCGGCGAGCGGACGAGCCGATCCGATCTCCCGGTCGAGCGTCACCAGCGCCTCGTACTCCTCGCGCGTGCCGGTGCCGTCCAGGTACCGCACCCGGTCGAACGCCGACGCCGCCGATTCGAGACGGTCGCCGAAGGCGGGGAATACCGCGGCGGCACTCCGGCCCACGCTGTGCGCCGTCGTGCCCGGGGCGATCGAGACGACCGTGCGGTCGGCCAGCGCGCGGGCGAGCGCCCGGAACTGCTCGGCGATCGCCCGTGCCCAGTCGCCCGAGCGCGCCGCCTGCGCTGCGTCGCGGCGCAGCCGCGCGGCGGTGCGGTCGTCGGCGACCTCGAACAGCTCTCCGGAGTCCGCCGAGCGCCGCCGCAGCCGCGGCAGGCCGTAGCGCACGAACGCGACGACGAGCACCCCGACGACCAGCAGCAACGGGATCAGGATCGCCAGGAGCGGTGGACCGCCCGGCACCGCCGGCAGCTGCACGCGGTCGAGGAGATCGGCGACCCACTGCCGGAGCAGCTCGAACAGGCTCGGGCGCGCCCTCTGGTACTCCGACCCGGAGAGCACCCGACGCAGCCAGTCCTGGGCGGTGGCGGCATCCGGGTCCACGGGAATCGCCGCGGAGAGCGCGCCGTGGATCAGGCCCACGGAGAATCCGGTGGGCCGGGCACGGGAGTCGTCGTCCCCGCCGCTGCGGTCCCGGCGGCAGGCGCGTAGGGGTCGACATCGCGTCGGCCGGCCGCCCGCTCCTCGGCCGCGCGGGCGAGGTCCTGATCCAGTCCCTCCTTGCGCATCCGCGTGTCGATGTAGAGCAACCCGGTCGTCGCACTGATCATCACGAGTCCGACGGCGCCGATGACGATCCCGACCAGGGCGCTCGCGCCGCCCGAGACCAGCGAGCTGGCGAACATGGCCTGCGGATCCGTCGTGCTGCCCGCGATCAGGACCGATCCGAGGCTGCCGAGCAGGCTGACCGGGATGGCCACCACCTGACCGGCCACGGAGTAGATCAGGTACACCAGGGCCAGGATGCCGAGGCTGCGCCAGAAGTAGCCGCCGGTCAGCGCCCACGAGCGCCGCATCGCGCTCCCCACACCCCGCCGCTCCAGGACGATCGCCGGCACGGTGAACACCAGCTTGACGCCGAGCCACACGCCCCCCACGACCAGCGCGAGAAATCCCAGGATCCCCAGCAGGACGGCGATGACGACCCCTGCGGTCCCGCCGGCGGCGACGAGCACGACGATCAGCACGACGAGAACGGTGGCGGCCAGCGTGAGCGCGGCCGACTGCAGAGCCACCCAGCCGATCACCCGACCCAGGCGAGGGCGCAGCATCCGCCACAGCCCACCGAGCCGGAGGCGCTCGCCGAGCGTGCCGCGGGAGACCTCCAGCACGACGATGCCCTGCACGATGGAGGTGCTGATGAGGCTGATCGCGATCGCGCCGAGGCCCGCCGCGACGGCACCGAGCACCGCCGCGAGGAGGGTGGCGTCGGCGCCCCCGCCGAAGTAGGCGCTCGGCTGGCTGCTCGCGAAGATCCCGACCAGGACCACCCCGAGGCCGATGGTGAGCACACCGCCGCCGCCGTACAGCAGCAGCGCGAGTCCGAAGGTGGGCAGCGGGTTGCGGCGCATCACCTGGAACACCGCGCCGAGGAGGGTGCCGAGGGTCATCGGCCGGAGGGGAACGAGCCCGGGCTTGGGCGGCGGTGTCCAGCCACCAGCCCTCGGTGGCAGGGGAGCCCACCCGGACGATGCGGGGCCGACGGCGGGCGGCGCCGGGGGGGAGCCCGGTGCTGCTCCGGACGGCGAGGCCCAGGACCGGTCGTCGCTCATACCTCTCCGCTCTGCGCCACTTGCAGGTCTGCATCACTCGCACATCCGCGTCGCTCGTGCACCCGGATCGCTCCGGGACGCCGCGACGCGACCCGAGGGACACTCGATGAGGAGCCCAGGCCATCCAATCACGGTCGACTACTCTGAATCCGCCGACTCCGCTCGTCGCCGGGCGGCGAGCGGCACCCGACCGGCCAGAGCGAGGTGACGTGAACGCGCGAGTCCTGATCGTCGACGACGACGCCGCCCTCGCGGAGATGATCGGCATCGTGCTGCGCGCCGACGGATTCGAGGTCGACGTCTGCGCGGACGGCGCGTCCGCGCTCGGGGAGTTCCGGCGTCTCCGTCCCGATCTCGTCCTCCTCGACGTCATGCTGCCCGGGGTCGATGGCATCCAGGTCTGCGCGCAGCTGCGCGAGGAGAGCGGCGTCCCGATCATCATGCTGACCGCGAAGGGCGACACGGCGGATGTGGTGCGCGGCCTGGAGTCGGGCGCCGACGACTACGTGGTGAAGCCGTTCAACCCCAAGGAGCTCGTCGCGCGAGTACGGACGCGCCTCAGGCCGACGCTCCCCGCCACCTCCGAGAGCATCCAGATCGGTGACCTCTCGATCGACGTCCCCGGGCACGAGGTGCGCCGCGACGGCACGCGGCTCGCCCTCACCCCGCTCGAGTTCCAGCTGCTGCTCGCGCTCGCCGCGAAGCCCACCCAGGTGTTCACCCGCGAGATGCTGCTCGAGCAGGTGTGGGGCTATCACTACAAGGCCGATACCCGGCTCGTGAACGTGCACGTGCAGCGCCTCCGTTCGAAGATCGAGCACGACCCCGACAACCCGCGCATCGTCACCACCGTGCGCGGGGTGGGGTACCGGGCGGGCGGCGGGGGCTGACGGACGTGGTCGGCATCGCCTGGCGCGACCAGCCGCGGCGGCTGCTGCACCTCTGGCTGCGGTCGCTGCACCTGCGGGCGGTGGTCGCGACCGTGCTGCTCTCGTCCATCGCGGTGACGGTGATCGGCGGCTACGTCTCCACGAGCGTGCGCAACAACCTCTTCGACTCCCGGCGCGAGCAGGTGGTGACGCAGGCCGGCCGCGCCACCGTGAGCGCGGAGCGCGAATTCGACCCCGGCACCCTCGACCCCTCCGACCCGCAGGCCCTCGACAAGGCGCAGAGCAACGCCCAGCAGGCCATCCAGCGCTCGATCACCACGGCATCCGGCACCACCCTCGTCGCCCTGCTGCGCCTGCCAGGGCAGTCCGGCGGCGACACGGTGAATCAGCCGTACAGCCCCGGCTTCTCGGCGGCGCGGATGGTGTCCGACTCGATGCGCCGAGCGCTGCAGGACGACACCGGCCGCACCGTCTACGCCCAGCCGGTCGTCACCGTGGACGATCAGGGGCGGGACCAGCCGGGGATCATCACCGGGTCCGTTCTCGACATCCCCACCGCGGGCCGGTACGCGCTCTACCTCGTGTTCGACCTCTCCGACGTGCAGCAGACGCTGACCTACGTGCAGCAGACCCTGGTGCTGGGCGGCATCGCCCTGGTGCTGCTCATCGGCGGCGTCGCCTACCTCGTCGTCCGGCTCGTGGTCGGGCCGGTCCGGGTGGCGGCGCAGACCAGCGAGCGGCTGGCCGACGGCGACCTCGATCAGCGGCTCCCCGAGCGGGGCGAGGACGTGCTGGCGGTCCTCGCGCGCTCCTTCAACCGGATGGCCGACAGCCTGCAGTTGCAGATCCGCCGCCTCGCGGAGCTGTCCCGCGTGCAGCAGCGGTTCGTGTCCGACGTCTCCCACGAGCTGCGGACGCCGCTCACGACCATCCGCCTCGCGGGCGATGTGCTGTACGAGAAGCGCGACGAGTTCGACCCCACCACCGCGCGCACCGCGGAGCTGCTGCACACCCAGGTGGAGCGCTTCGAGACCCTGCTCGGCGACCTCCTCGAGATGAGCCGCTACGACGCCGGCGCGGTGCAGCTGGAGACCGAGCCGACGAACCTCGTCCGCCTCGTCGAGGACGCGATCGAGCGGATGTCGGCCCTCGCCGACGAGCGCGGCTCGGAGCTGCGCCTCGTGGCGCCGGGCGGCTACTTCGAGGCGGATGTCGACGCCCGCCGCATCCGCCGCATCCTGCAGAACCTGCTCGGCAACGCCATCGACCACGGCGAGGGGCGTCCGATCGTCGTGCACGTGGACAGCGACGAGCGGGCCGTGGCGATCGCGGTGCGGGACCATGGCGTGGGCATGAGCGCGGCGGAGATGCCGCGGGTGTTCGACCGCTTCTGGCGGGCCGACCCCTCCCGGCAGCGGCGCACCGGCGGTACCGGGCTCGGCCTCGCGATCTCCCTCGAGGACGCGATCCTGCACGACGCCTCCCTGGACGTCTGGTCGGAGCAGGGAGCGGGCAGCTGCTTCCGGCTCACGCTGCCGCGCCGCCGCGGGGAGGCGCTTGCCGGATCACCCCTGGAGCTCCCGCCGCCGGAGGACCCGCCGGGCCTCCTCGAGACCCCGGCGGTCGCGCCGACCCCCGTCGTGGAGCGGGCACCGTGATGCGGCGGATCCGCGCGGCGCTGGTCGCCCTGCTCGCGTCGGCGCTCCTGGCCGGCTGCGTCGCCATCCCCACCGGCGGCGCCGTCTCGCGGTTCGCCCTGCGCGGCGGCGACGACGCGCCGACCTTCAACTTCCTCGCCCGCCCGCCGGCCGAGGGCGACGACCAGGACGAGATCCTGGCCGGCTTCATCCAGGCGGGCATCGACACCCAGGACCGGTACGCGGTCGCGCGGCAGTACCTCACCACCGACCTGGCCGCCCGGTGGAACCCGAACTCGTCGGTGACCGTCACCGACGGCACGCGGAGCGCGAGCACCCGTGTCGACGGCGCGAGGATCTCCCTCACGGTGCGGGCCTCCGCCCGGGTGGACGCCTCGGGCGCGTACTCGACGACCAGCGACACCGCGGTGCTGCCGTTCTCCTTCGTGAAGCAGAAGGGCGAATGGCGGATCTCCGCCGCCCCCGACGGCACTGTCCTCAGCCCCTACAACTTCTCGGCGGTCTTCGCCGCGTTCCCGCTGTACTTCCTCGACCCCACCGGGGCCTTCCTCGTGCCCGATCTGCGCTGGTATCCGGCCGGGGCCTCGGCGCAGGACCGCGTCGTCCGCGGCCTCCTCGCAGGGCCTGCGACCTGGCTGGGATCCGGAGCCGTCGTCTCGGCCTTCCCGCGCGGCACGCAGCTCGGCAGCGACGGGGTGGACATCCGCGACGGCGTCGCGACCGTCGATCTCAGTGCGCAGGTGCTCGAGGAGTCGGCGGCGGCGCGGCGGCGCATGACGGCGCAGCTCCAGACCACGCTGCAGTCGATCACGACGCTCAGCGCGGTGCGTCTCGCCGTGCGCGGCGTCGCGATCGAGGTCCCGGCCGACAGCTCGATGCCGACCGACGACCCGCAGGTGGGCACGGAGGTCATCGCCTTCGGCCAGGGCGGTCTCGGCACGGTGAGCGGGCAGAGCCTCGCTCCTCTGCCGCCCTTCACCGCCAAGACCGCCGAGCTCCCCGCCGGGCCCGCGACCCTCGACCGATCGCGCTCGACCCTGGCGCTGCGCTCCAGCCAGGGGGTGTGGCGCATCCCGGCCGCCGGCCAGGCGGAGCTGGTCGATCGCCGCAGCGCCCTCATCGCGCCCGCGATCGATCCCGAGGGCTTCGTCTGGACCGCTCAGACCAGCGGCGTCGGCACTGTCGCGGCGATCGACCCGCGCGGCGGGGTCGTCCGCCCCATCGGATCGGCGTCGACCCCGTCGGGCGGGGTGCTCGTGTCGATGCGGATGAGCAGGGACGGCACGCGCATCGCCTTCGGCGTCATCACGGCCGACGGTCCGGTGCTGCAGCTCGGTGCGATCCAGCGGGATTCCTCGCTCGTGCCGACGGGACTCGGGCCGTTCCTGACGATCCCCGTGACCGGCGGCACCCTCGTCGACGTGGCCTGGA
The DNA here is from genome assembly GCA_016212425.1 of Micrococcales bacterium. GTDB lineage: Bacteria > Actinomycetota > Actinomycetes > Actinomycetales > Microbacteriaceae > Schumannella. Next base: position 7,416 of record JACRGJ010000101.1, read on the forward strand.
TCGATCCGCAGAGCGTCGCCTACCTCGTCCGGGACGCGAGCGGCACGACGGTCCGCAGTCAGCAGGTGGGCGGTCAGTCCGCAAGCCTCGGACGTCCCGTCGACGCGGCGCAGATCGTCGGTGGGAACGCGGGCGTCGATGGTCTGCGGATCCTGACCAGCGAGGGCGGACTGCTGCAGCAGACCGGCGCCGGCGGCTGGCAGACGACGGGCACCGGCAGCCTGAGCTGGCTCGTCACGCAGCAGTGACGGCTCCTCCCCAAGGGCCGTGCGGGCCGGGTTCTCCCCCGATCCCCGCGTGGTGGCCCGCGGCGTGCGACGGCCGATCAGCATCGGATCGTGCTGCACGACCTCGCCCGCGTCGCCCGGGCCGCGGCGCTCGACGCCCTCGCGATCCTGCTCCCCGTCGACTGCGCCGGATGCGGCACCCCGGATCGCGGCGTGTGCGAGCTCTGCCGCGCGAGCCTCGCCGCCGCGCCGATCCTGCGGGCGGTCGGGCATCCGCCGCTCCGGGTCTGGGCCGGCGGGGACTACACCGGGGTGCGCCGGCGGGTGCTGCTGGCGATCAAGGAGTCCGGACGCACGGATGCCGCGGGCTCGCTGGCGCCCGGTCTCGCGTCGGCGGTGAGCGCGGCTCTCCGCGACCTGGTGCATCCGGAGACGGTGGCGCTGTGCGCCGTCCCGTCCTCCCGGTCCGGGCGCCGGCGGCGGGGCTTCGACCCGGTGCGGCTCCTGGCGGCGCGAGGCGGTCTGCCGCTCGCCCCCGCCCTGCGGCGCACCCGAGCGGGCTCCGCGCAGAAGGCTCTCGGCATCCGCGACCGGGAGCGGAACGCGCGCGGATCCCTCGTCGCCCCCCGGTCCCTGACGGGGCGGCGGGTTCTCATCCTCGACGACGTCGTCACGACCGGGGCGACGCTCCTGGAGGCGCGGCGGGCGCTCGTCGAGAGCGGAGCTGAGGTGGTCGGGGCGGCCGTCTGCTCATCCACCCCGCGCGTCCTGCGCACGCGCGCCGGACGCCGGGCGGATCCTCCGACTTCGCCGGGTGACAGCCCTGGGGGAGAGGGCTAGTGTTCCCGAAAAGGCGCGGAGGGACGACCGCCTGGAACGCGGGCGGCGCACCGTGCGACAGGAGGTCGAGCACGCATGGATGTCACGATCAGCGGCCGGGGGGTCGGCATACCGGAGCGATTCGAGGACTACGTCACCGAGAAGGCCGACAAGGTGGCCAAGCTCTCGGAGAAGGCGCTCGTCCTGGAGATCAAGGTCTGCCGCCACCACGAGACCAACGGCAGCTCCGGCGACGACCGCGTGGAGCTGACCCTCGTCGGACCCGGCCCTGTCGTGCGTGCCGAGGCCGGTGCCGGCGACAAGTACGCGGCCTTCGATCTCGCCTTCGACAAGCTGGTCGAGCGTCTCCGCCAGGCGAAGGACCGCCGGAAGGTGCATCGCGGCCAGCACCGTCCCGAGTCGCTGCGTGAGGCCAGCGCGTCCGGGTTCCGCTCCGCCGGCGTCGAGGCCGCCAGCGCCGAAGCGATCGAACGCGTCGCCACCGGGTCGGCTCCGACCGTGGAGGAGGAGAGCGAATGGAGTCCCGTCGTCATCCGCCACAAGCTCTTCCCTGCCACCCGGATGACGCAGGAGCAGGCCGTAGACCACATGGAGCTGGTCGGCCACGACTTCTACCTCTTCGTCGATGCCCGCACCGACCGGCCGAGCGTCGTCTATCGCCGCAAGGGCTGGGACTACGGCGTCATCGCCCTCGAGGACGCGGAGGCCCTCGTCCCCGCCTGACGCTCAGCGGGGACAACAGCTGTTGTCGTCGCCGACAGCGCGGATCCCGGCCGTCGCGGGAGAACGCGGCCGTCGGATGCGAGGATCAGCCCACGGAGCCCCGTCTTGGGGGCGCCGTGCCCAGGGGTCGGCGGGGAGCCGTTGGTAGAGTGACGCGCTGGCCGCGGTGTCATCGCCGCGCCCGGAGAGAGGTGGATGTCCCGTGGCGAACGTGCTCGAGAAGGTTCTGCGGGTCGGCGAGGGTCGCACCCTCCGCAAGCTCGCGAACCAGGCGAAGGCCGTCGGTGCGCTCGAGGACGCCTTCGAGGAGCTCTCCGACGACGACCTCCGCGACGAGACCCGGCAGTTCCGGGAGCGGTACGCCGACGGGGAGTCCCTCGACGACCTGCTCCCCGAGGCGTTCGCGGCCGTGCGCGAAGCCGCCAAGCGCACCCTCGGGATGCGGCCCTTCGAGGTGCAGGCGATGGGCGGGGCGAACCTCCACCTCGGCAATATCTCCGAGATGAAGACGGGTGAGGGCAAGACCCTCACCGCGGTGTTCGCCGCCTACCTCAACGCCATCCCCTCGCGCGGGGTCCACGTCGTCACGGTCAACGACTACCTGGCCAGCTACCAGTCCGAGCTGATGGGCCGCGTGTTCCGCGCCCTGGGCATGACGACCGGCGTCATCCTGTCCGGGCAGACGCCGGAGGAGCGCCGCGAGCAGTACGCCGCCGACATCACCTACGGCACGAACAACGAGTTCGGCTTCGACTACCTGCGCGACAACATGGCCTGGCAGGCCTCGGACATGGTGCAGCGCGGCCACTACTTCGCGATCGTCGACGAGGTCGACTCGATCCTCATCGACGAGGCGCGGACGCCGCTGATCATCTCGGGGCCGGCTTCCGGCGAGGCGAGCCGGTGGTTCACCGAGTTCTCCGCGATCGCGAAGCGCCTCATCGCGGGCACCGACTACGAGGTCGACGAGAAGAAGCGCACCGTCGGCGTGCTCGAGCCGGGGATCGAGAAGGTCGAGGACTACCTCGGCATCGACAACCTCTACGAGTCGGCGAACACGCCGCTCATCTCGTTCCTCAACAACTCCATCAAGGCCGTCGCCCTGTTCAAGCGCGACAAGGACTACGTGGTCATCAACGGGGAGGTGCTCATCGTCGACGAGCACACCGGGCGCATCCTGGCCGGCCGCCGCTACAACGAGGGCATCCACCAGGCCATCGAGGCCAAGGAGGGGGTGCCGGTGATGGCCGAGAACCAGACCCTCGCCACGATCACCCTGCAGAACTACTTCCGCCTCTACGAGAAACTCTCGGGGATGACCGGCACCGCCGAGACCGAGGCGGCCGAATTCATGTCGACCTACAAGCTCGGCGTCGTGCCCATCCCGACCAACAAGCCGATGGTGCGCGCCGACAAGCCCGACCTCATCTACAAGAACGAGATCGTCAAGTTCGAGCAGGTCGTCGAGGACATCGCCGAACGCCACGAATCCGGTCAGCCCGTGCTGGTCGGCACGACCAGCGTGGAGAAGAGCGAGCACCTCTCGCGCCTGCTGGCGAAGAAGGGCGTGCGACACGAGGTGCTCAACGCGAAGAACCACGCGCGCGAGGCCGCCATCATCGCGCAGGCGGGGCGGCTCGGCGCCGTCACCGTCGCCACCAACATGGCCGGCCGCGGCACCGACATCATGCTCGGCGGCAACGCCGAGTTCCTCGCCGTCTCGGAGATGAACTCCCGTGGGCTCAGCCCGGTCGACACCCCCGACGAGTACGAGGCGGAGTGGGACGGCGTCTTCACCGCCGTGAAGGAGCAGGTCGCGACGGAGGCCGAGAAGGTCGTCGACGCGGGCGGCCTCTACGTGCTCGGCACGGAGCGGCACGAGTCGCGCCGGATCGACAATCAGCTGCGCGGCCGCTCGGGACGGCAGGGCGACCCGGGCGAGAGTCGCTTCTACCTCTCCCTCGGCGACGACCTCATGCGCCTGTTCAACACCGGCGCCGCGGAGATGCTGATGTCCCGCGCTCCCGACGAGACGGCGATCCAGTCCTCCACGGTGACCCGCGCGATCCGCTCGGCGCAGTCCCAGGTCGAATCGCGGAATGCGGAGATCCGCAAGAACGTCCTCAAGTACGACGACGTGCTCAGCCGCCAGCGCGAGGCGATCTACGGCGACCGCCGCCACATCCTGGAGGGCGACGACCTGCACGAGCGCGTGCAGACCTTCCTCGAGAGCGTGATCCGCGAGGTCGTGGACTCGCACACCGGCGAGGGCCAGAGCGAGGACTGGGACCTGGAGGCACTGTGGACGGAGCTGCGTCAGCTCTACCCGGTCTCCATCACCATCGACGAGGTCGTCACGGATGCCGGATCGCGGGGTCGCCTGACGTCGAAGAGTCTGACGGACGAGCTGCTCTCGGATGCGCGGCTGGCCTACCGGCGCCGCGAGGAGCAGTTGGGCGACGAGGCCACGCGCGAGCTGGAGCGCCGCGTGGTGCTCAGCGTCATCGACCGGCGCTGGCGCGATCACCTCTACGAGATGGACTATCTGAAGGACGGGATCGGCCTGCGCGCGATGGCCCAGCGCGACCCGCTCGTGGAATACCAGCGCGAGGGCTTCACCCTGTTCCAGCAGATGATGGGCGCCATCCGGGAGGAGACCATCGGGTTCCTCTTCAATCTCGAGGTCGAGGTGACGGCGGGGGAGGGCACCGCGCGGGTCGCCGCGCGCGGGCTCGATCAGGGCTCCGAACCGCAGTCCGGGCTCAGCTACTCGGCCCCCTCGGATGACGCCTCGGGCGACGTCGAGGTGCGGAATCAGCGCGGCCAGGTCGAGCGCGCGGCGACCGACCGGGCGCAGCGTCGGCAGGCCGCCCAGGAAGCGTCCGCGGCCCCTGAGCAGGCCGAGCCGCCGCAGCCGACGACCCGCGGAGCGTTCGGGCAGGCCGTCCCCGCGGGGGAGCCCGCGCCGGGGAACCGGGCCGAGCGCCGGGCCGCCCAGCGACGGAAGTAGCCGCGCCGGTCGGGCGCCGAAGCCGGTGACGCGACGCGGGCGCACCCGCGCGCGCCGCGCGCGCCGGTCAGGCGCCGCGCACCAGCGGAGCGACCTCCTCACCGAGGAAGCCCAGAAGTCCCTCGACGTCCTGCTCGTCGAGGGTCGGTTGGAACGTGACGGTCGTCGCGCCGGCCGCGGCGTAGGCGAGCACCCGCTCGGCGACCTGCTCCGCCGTGCCGGTGACCGCCGCCTCCTCCGGAGCGCCCGCGTCCCCGAAGACCGCGAGGTCCGCCGTGAGGCGCTGCGCCGCGTCGTCTCCGAGCGCGACCATCAGCGACACGATCACCGGGGCGTCGGCATCCGCTCCGCCCTCCCGCGCCCAACCGCGGGCCTGTGTCACCTGCGCGCGCGATCGGCCTCCGGCGATGATCAACCCGTCCGCCAGTTCGCCCGAGAGCCGCACCCCTTTCGGCCCGCCGGCGCCGATCAGGACGGGCACCCGCCGTGCGGGCGGCCAGTCGAGGGCGACGTCGTCGAGGTGCACGTACCGGCCGTCCACGGTGACTCGCTGCCCGCCGAGCAGCGGGCGCAGGGCCGCGGCGTACTCCCGCAACAGGGTCACGGGCGAGGCGACCCTGCCGCCCACCTGCGCCATCCAGGGCAATACACCGTGACCGATGCCCCCGATGAGCCGGTCGGGGATCGCGCCCTCGATCGTCGCGAGCTCCATCGCGGTCAGCGCCACGTTGCGCAACGGGGTCGGCATGAGCCCGATACCGACCGCGATGCGCTCCGTCGCGCCGAGCGCGAGCGCGGCGGAGGCGATCCCGCTCTCCTTGAAGCAGTCCTCCCACACCCACAGCTCATCGAGGCCGACGGCCTCGGTCGCCGTGGCGATAGGGCGCAACGCGGAGGGCGGGAAGCCGGGGACGAAGGTGAAGCCGAGTCGCGGGGTCATCGCTACAGGACGTGGATGGCGGTCGCGCGCCAGCGCCGGTCCAGGCCCTCGAGACGGAAGGCGACCGCGCGGGCCCGCGCCCGTCCGAAGACGACGACGGTCGCCTCCACGACCCCGTCACGCGGGCGAGAGAGATGGACCGAGGAGATGGTGATCGCGGGTCGCGCCACCCGTGCGTTGCGCGCCGCCCGGGCACGCGTCGACAGGACGACCCGCTTGAGCAGGTGACGGTAGACGTCGTCGCTGACCCACCGCGAGATCTGCTCGAGCTCCCGGGCGCCGGCCAGCACCTCGATGACGCAGCGGGTGAGGTTCTCGAGCAGCGGCGTCGGATCCGGAAGGTCGCTCGCCGCCGTCGGCTGGAGCCCGAAGAACTCGTCCGGATCGAAGCGCGCCCGCTCGGTGGCGGAACTGTCGACGATGCCGGCCGAGTCGGACATGGGCGCTCCTGTCGGAGAGGAGATGACCCCCCGTTCGAGGGGTGGGCTCACTCAACCATGAGCCCTGCTCTGTGTCGAGGACGATCCGTGATCTGTGGATAACCGGCGCGTCGAGGCGTGCGTCCTGCTAGCTTCCGCGCATGCGGTGGGACCGGCTCTTCGACGACCTCGAGGGCCAGCTCGAGCAGGAGCTCGGCGCCGAGCAGGTCGACCTCATCGCCGAGGAGGAGCGGTTGCGGGTGGGGCGGCTCGCGTTCCGTGACCGCCTGGTGGCGATGAGCGGGTCGTCCTCGTCGCGTCGGGAGCTCGACCTCGTGCTGCGGGACGGGACTCCGGTGCGGATCCGGGTCGCCTCCTCGGGACGCGATTGGATCGCGGGCGACCTGGAGGGCGGGCGGGTGCGCGCGTCCTGCATCGTGCCGCTGGACGCGATCGCGGCGGCGGCACCCGCGGGCGACCAACTCGCCGCCGGCCTCGCGGTCGATCCGCTCGGAGCGCCGGCGCCGGGCGATCTCGGCGCGCGACTGGGGCTGGCGCTCGTGCTGCGTGATCTCTGCCGACGCCGCGCCGCCGTCGACCTCGTCTGCGGCTGGGCGGTGCTGCACGGCACACTCGACCGGGTCGGGCGCGACCACGTCGACCTGGCTGAGCACGACCCGGGCGTAGCGCGGCGCGAGGTCGCCGTGCGCCGCATCCGTCTCGTGCCCTTCGCGCAGCTGTTGAGCATCCGCTTCTGACGCGCCGTTCTGCCGCACGCTCTCCCGTGACGACTCTGCCGCGCAGCTCCCGTGTCGCGGTGCTGCCGCTCGCGTCCGCCCAGTTCGGACAGGACGACCCGCTCAGCGGCCGAAGAGCTCCGGCACGTCGGCCAGGTCGGACTGGTTCCACAGGCTGAGCCGCCGCGACTCCTCGTACTTCGCCTCGATGTAGGACTCGAGCACGCTCCGCTCGACGCGCCAGTGCCCGTTGCCGCCCACCTTGATCGCCCGCAGCTCCCCGCTGCGCACCAGCGCGTAGGCCTGGCTCGCCGAGATGTTCAGCACCTCGGCCGTGTCGGCGAGAGTGAGGAAGCGCCCCATGGAGGCGGATGACTCGGCACCGGTCATGCGTCCGAGTATGGGCCAGAGCGTACGGTCAGGACGGGCCTGTGGATAACTCGCACGCCGGATCCTCCTCGACGCCACGATGGGACCCGGCCCGACGCCGGGCGGGCCGGACGGAGGTGGCGTGATGGCAGGTGTCCCGCAGGGGCAGCGGACCCGCCCGAGGGCGATCATCGACCCGCGCCTGCTGCTCGGGTTGATGCTGGTGCTCGTCTCGGTCGCGGGGGTGGTGGCCATCGTCGCGTTCTCCGACCGCACCGTGGCGGTGTACGCGGCCGCGTCCCCTCTGACCCCCGGTCAGCGCGTGAAGGCCGCGGATCTCGTGCAACGCCAGGTGGCGCTCGACGGCGCCGATCGCCTCTACCTGCGGGTGGGCAGCATGCCGACCGGCGGTGTCGTCATGACGCGGCCGGTGTCCGACGGCGAGCTCCTGCCGGCCTCCTCCGTCGGGGATGCCGCCCGGTCGGGTATGACCTCGTTCGTGGTCCAGGTCGACGGGCGGGTGAGCGAGGCGGTGGCCCCCGGCGCCACGGTGGACGTGTGGTCCTCGCCGTCTCCGGATGCGGTCGACCGGTCCGCCGATCCGCCGGCGGTGGTGGCGTCGGGCGCCACGGTGGTGCAGGTGCTGAAGGACGACGGCCTCGTGGCCCGCGACCGGGTGGCCGTCGAGGTCCTCGTCCCGCGGGCGCGGATCGCGCAACTGCTGCAGGCGGTGTCGGACGATCAAGCCCTGGCGCTCGTACCGGCCGGCCTCTCGCTCCGGGACGGCTCGTGACGGACGTCGGCATCGCGGTTCCGCTCGCCGACGAGGAGCGGCTGGTCGCGGATGCCGGGCGGTGGGGGCACCGGGTGGTCGCGCGATGCTCCGGCGCGGCGGAGCTGTCCGGGCGGCTTGCGACCGCGGCCCCGGAGATCGTCGTCGCCGCCGCGGATCCGCAATACCTCACGGCCGGGCTCGTCGCCGCCTGCGACGCTGCCGGTGCCCGTCTGATCGCGGTCGCCGGGCCGGGGGGGCTGCGCCACGCACGCGCCCTCGGGCTCGTCGATGTCGTCCAGGCCCCCTTCGAGTGGTCCGATCTCGAGTCACCGGTCGCCGAGGCCGAGCCGGCACCCGCCCCGATCGCTCCGCGCGGCACGATGCGCGTGGCGGACCGGATCGAGCAGGGCGAAACCGCCGTCCCGCCTCCTCGTCGTCCCGGCCGCGTGCTGGTGGTCTGGGGGCCCGAGGGGGCACCGGGGCGGACGACGCTGGCCATCTCGATCGCCGCGGAGCTGGCCGCGGCCGGGCACGCGGTCGCGCTCGCCGACGCCGACGTGCGCGCCGCATCCGTCGCCCCCGCCCTCGGGCTCCTCGACGAGGCGCCCGGGTTCGCCGCCGCCTGTCGGCTGGCCGGTTCCGGAGCGCTCGACTCGGCCGAGTTCGAGCGCGTCGCGCAGGAGCATCGCTCCCGCCTCGGCCCGTTCTGGGTGCTGACCGGACTGGGTCGTCCGAGCCGGTGGCCCGAGCTGGCCGCCGATCGCGTGCGCGGCACCCTCGCCGCGGCCCGCGAGTGGGTCGACTACCTGGTGGTCGACGTCGCGGCAGGACTCGATCAGGACGAGGAGCTCTCCAGCGACGTGCTCGCCCCGCGGCGCAACGCGGCGACGCTGGCGGCGCTCGCCGCGGCCGATCACGTGCTCGAGGTGGGATCGGCGGATCCGGTCGGGCTCGCCCGCCTGCTGCGCGGGCACACCGAGCTGGCGGACGTGATCGATCCGGGCGAGCTGACCACCGTCGTCAACCGCGTTCGATCCTCGGCGATCGGCGCGAATCCGAGTGCGCAGGTGCGGCAGACCCTGCTGCGCTTCGGCGGTCTCGACGACCCGGTGCTGATCCCCTGGGACGGCGCCGCCCTCGACGCCGCGGTCCTCGCCGGGAGCACCCTCGCCGAGGTCGCCCCGCGATCGCCGACGCGTCTTGCCGTCCGCGATCTCGTCGCGTCGCGCATCCTCCCGCCGGAGACCGCGATCGCTCCCGAGCGGCGGCGGGAGCGCCGCTGGCTCCGCGCCCTCGTCAGGGGCCGCGAGGCGGGGTCGGATCGGACGGCTAGCCTGGCACGGTGACGACCCTCTCCGAGATCGCCCAGTCCCGCGGGCGCTCGAGCGAGGCCGATATCGACTGGCTGCACGTGCTCGTCGGCGACCTCCAGCTGCTCGCCGATCTCGCGTTCGCCGACATCGTGCTCTGGGTGCCGACCGCCGGGGACACCACCTTCGTGGCCGTCGCGCACGCGCGTCCGTCGTCGGCGGCGACCCTTTTCTACCGCGACTTCGTGGGTCAGCTGCTCAAACGCGAGTGGTGGCAGCAGGTCACCGAGGCGTTCGAGACCACCCGGATCATCGAGAGCTCGGCGCCCGACTGGTATGAGGAGACCCCGACTCGGATGCGGGCGGTGCCGGTCATGCGTCGACTGGGCCTGGGCTCAACGGCGGTCACCGACGCCCCGGTCGCCGTGCTCACCCGGCACACCAACCTCGGCGAAGCTCGTACCCCGAGCCGCCAGGAGCTCACCTTCAACCAGTGCGCGAACGATCTGTTCGAGATGATCGCCAGCGGCGACTTCCCCGATCCACAGGCGCCGTCGGGTCCGCGCCGGGGCGCGCCCCGGGCGTCGGACGGGCTGATCCGCCTCGATGTCGGTGGCATGGTGACCTTCGCCAGCCCCAACGGCCTCTCCGCCTTCAACCGCATGGGATTCGACGGCGAGCTCGAGGGCCAGTCGCTCGCCGACGTCACCTCCGAGCTGCTCACAGGCAAGCTCATCGTCGACGAGTCGCTGCCGCTCGTGGTCACCGGTCGCGCACCGTGGCGCACCGATATCGAGGCGCGGGGGGTGACGGTGACGCTGCGCACCATCCCGCTCCGGCGCCACGGGCAGCGGATCGGCGCGATCGTGCTCGTGCGCGATGTGACCGAGACGCGCCACCAGGAGCAGGAGCTCATCACCAAGGACGCGACCATCCGCGAGATCCACCATCGGGTGAAGAACAACCTGCAGACGGTGGCGTCGCTGCTGCGGATCCAGGCGCGCCGCTCGCACAGCGAGGAGGCGAGCGAGTCCCTCACGCAGGCGATGCGCCGCGTGTCGGCCATCGCCGTCGTGCACGACACGCTCTCATCGGGCCTGGATCAGAACGTCGACTTCGACGAGGTGTTCGACCGCGTCATCATGCTGGTGACCGAGGTCGCCTCCACGCACAACTCGCGCGTCACCCCGGCGAAGGTCGGGGAGTTCGGGGTGCTGCCCTCCACCTTCGCGACTCCGCTGGCGCTGGCGCTGACCGAACTCGTGACGAACGCGGTGGAGCACGGGCTCGCCGGGCGCGACGGGAAGGTGGAGATCACGGCCACGCGCCGGGAGGACCGCCTCCGCGTGCGGGTGCGCGACGACGGGGTCGGATTGGCGGAGGGCAAGGTGGGTGCCGGGCTCGGCACGCAGATCGTGCGCACCCTCATCCAGGGCGAATTGAGCGGCGCCATCGACTGGCACACGATCCAGGGCGAGGGCACCGAGGTGACCGTCGACATCCCCCTGCTCTACATGGAGCGGAGCTGACGGATCCGTTCGCGGGCGGACGTGTGCCGGCGGCTCAGGATGCCCGGCGGCTCAGGATGCCCGGCGGGCGCGGGCGGCCCGACGCTTGAGGGTGCGGCGCTCGTCCTCGGACAGGCCACCCCAGACGCCGGAGTCCTGGTTCGACTCGAGCGCGTACTGCAGACACATCTCGGTGACGGTGCAGCGGCCGCAGACGGACTTCGCCTTCTCGATCTGATCGACGGCCGGGCCGGTGTTCCCGACAGGGAAGAACAGCTCGGGGTCGACCGTGAGGCAAGCGGCGTTATCGCGCCAGTCCATGGGCGTGCTCCTAACGGGGGTGGTACAGAGTTCGGACCGAGACAGTTTCGGAGGGAGAATGGCGAGGACGGTACCCGAACCCGGGGAGGGTGCCCACTCGAACCGAACCTCGTAAGCCCCCTACGACCCTGTAGGCGTCTCTCGACCGGCACCAACTGTTTCATACTCGTTACACGGAATCAATAGTCCGAAGTGGGGCTTGGCTGTGAATGCACGACCCAGACCCGCTCTGGTTCTGACCTTGATCGCTCTCGTGGTACTGGAGGCCGTGGGCACTGCCGCCGCGGCCATCTACCTGCTGGTTCAGCTCGCCACGGTGAGACCCGACTCCGTCGTCACCACCGTCGCACTGGCCGTGCTCGCGCTCCTGCTCGCGGCCGGTCTGCTCGCCGCCTCGGCGGCCCTGAGCCGGGGCCGCGCGGCGGGACGGTCCGCGATCCTCGTCTGGCAGCTGCTGCAGCTCGCCATCGGCGTCAGTGCTCTCAGCGGCAGCGGCGGGCAGCCCTGGATCGGCGGGCCGCTCATCGGCGTCGCGGTCCTGGTCGCCGTCCTGCTGTTCACGCCGCCGGTGATCACCGCGACCTCCGACCGTCGGCCGCGGTCGTGACCGCCGGACTCGAGCTGCGTGGGCTGACGAAGCGCTTCGGCGCGAAGCTCGCCGTCGACGCCCTCTCGCTCGAGGTTCCGGTCGGCAGCTTCTACGGGATCGTCGGGCCGAACGGCGCCGGCAAGACGACCACGCTCTCGATGGCCACCGGGCTGCTCCGCCCGGACGCCGGGACCGCGGTTGTGGACGGCGTCGACGTGTGGGCGCGCCCCCTCGAGGCCAAGCGGATGATCGGCACCCTCGCCGATGGCGTCGACCTCTTCGACCGGCTCACCGGCGAGCAGCTCATCCTGTACACCGGGATGCTGTTCGGGATGCCGCGGCCCGTGGTGATCGACCGCGCGGGCGATCTGCTCGCGCTGTTCGATCTCGAGGGTGCCGCCGGCACGGTCGTGGCCGACTACTCGGCCGGCATGACCAAGAAGATCGCGCTCGCCTGCGCGCTGATCCACTCCCCGCGGGTCCTGGTGCTGGACGAGCCGTTCGAGTCGGTCGACCCGGTCTCGGCGGCGAACATCCGCGACATCCTCGCCGGCTTCGTCCGGGCCGGCGGCACCGTCGTCGTCTCCAGCCACTCGATGGATCTCGTGCAGCGGATGTGCGATCACGTCGCGATCGTCGCCGCCGCCCGGGTGCTGGTCGCCGGGACGGTCGAGGAGGTGCGCGGCGAACAGACGCTGGAGGACCGCTTCCTCGACCTCGTGGGCGGTCGGCGGCACGAGGAGGGTCCGGAGTGGTTGCGGTCCTTCTGAGGCTGCGCTTCCGCGTGCTGGCCACCACCCTCGCTCGCAGTCCTCTGCAGCTGGTCGCGGTGATCCTCGGCGCGATTCAGGCGGTGCCGATCCTCCTGGCCTGCGGGGCGGGGGTCATCGCGCTCAGCGGCTTCCCGCCGGACATCGTGCGCACCACGATGATCACGGCCGGTTCGCTCGTGGTCGTCGGCTGGCTCGTCATCCCGATCATCGTGAGCGGGGTCGAGCTGACCCTCGACCCGCACAAACTGGCGTACTTCCCGCTGCGGCCGCGCACGCTGATGCTGGCTCAGCTGCTCGTCGGCCTGACCTGGGTGCCGGGTGGGGTGACACTGCTGCTCGCCCTCTTCTCGGCGTTCGCGTACCGCGGGAGCCCTGATGTGATCCCGGTGGCGATCACCGCAGGCGCGGTCGGGACCCTGCTGGCCGTCGCGGGGTCGCGGATGGCGGCGACCGTGACCGGCAATCTCCTCTCCGATCGCGGGGTGCACGTCCGCGTGGCGGTGATCGCTGCTCTCGCGGTCGTCGTGCTCGGGCCGGTGGTCGTCGCGATCGCCGTCGGCCTCGGTGGCCAGGGCGGCCTGGATGCCGCGGCGCAGGTCATGTCGTGGAGCCCGGTCGGAGCGGTGTGGGCCGTGCCGGGCGATCTCGCGCTCGGTCGTCCCGGCGAGGCGCTCGCCTCCGCGGGGATCGCGGTGGCCGGGGTCGTCGCCGTCCTCGCGGTCTGGCGGATCGCGCTCGGGGCGAGTCTGGGCCACCGCGGCACCGGCGCCCTGCGCGCCTCCCAAGCCGGCCGGCTCGGCGCGTTCCGCATCGGCCCGTCCAGCCCGGCCGGGGCCGTCGCGGCGCGCTCCCTGCACTACTGGTTCCACGACCCGCGCTACGCCCGCCAGCTCGTCATCGTGCCGATGATGCCCGCGCTCATGCTGCTGTGGGCGGCCGTGACGGGGGTCGAGGGGATCGGCATCGCGGCGGGTCCGGCGGTGGCGGGCCTCCTGCCGCTCGCCGTCTTCGCCGGCATCTCCTTCGACGGCACCGCCTTCGCCGCGCACCTCACCGCCGGGGTCCGCGGGCGAGACGACCGCGTCGGGCGCCTGGCGGCGATGCTCGTGATCGCCGTCCCTGCGACGCTCGCGGTGCAATTGGCCGTCACCGCTGTGCTGAATCGCTGGGAGGACCTTCCCGCGCTAGTCGGCATGTCGATCGGGGTGCTTCTGACGGCGCTCGGCGTGGTCGCGGTGTCGTCGGCGCTCCTCGTGATCCCGGTCCCGCGGCCGGGGCGCAACCCCTTCTCCGGGGCCGCCGGCGCGGGAATGACCTCGATCGGCGGCAGCTACGCGGTCACCGGCGCGACGCTCGTGCTGGCCTCCCCGGCGCTCGTGCTCGGCATCCTGTCCGTCGTGCTGCGCAGCGCCGCAGTGGGCTGGGTCGCCCTGGGCGCGGGTGGCGTCCTGGGCCTCGCAGTGCTGCTGATCGGCATCCGGATCGGCGGCGCGCTACTCGACCGCCGCGGCCCCGAGCTGCTCACCCGCCTGCGCGCTCTCCGGGGCTGAGGCCCGGGGACAACAGCCGTCGGCGGCGCCGACGCGGGGGATCCCCTCGGTTGCCGCCGACAACAGCTGTTGTCGGCGAAGGAGGGCGGACGCTCAGGCGGCGAGACCGAGGCGCTTGCGCAGCATCGCGACGTGCCCGGTCGCCTTCGTGTTGTAGAAGGTCTGCTCGATGCGGCCCTCGGCGTCGATGACGAAGGTCGACCGGATGGCGCCGATCACCGTCTTCCCGTAGAGCTTCTTCTCGCCCCACGCGCCATAGGCCTCCTGCACCGCGTGATCCGGATCGCTGAGCAGCGGGAAGGTGAGCTGGTCGTGGTCGCGGAACTCCCGCAGTGTGGCCGGGGAGTCCTTCGACACCCCGAGCACCGCGAAACCGGCCGCGGCGAGCGGCTCGAGGCTATCGCGGAAGTCGCAGGCCTCGGTGGTGCAACCGGGCGTCATCGCGGCGGGGTAGAAGTACAGGATGACCCGCTGCCCGCGGTAGTCCCCGAGTGCCACCGCCGCCTCATCCTGATCGAGAAGGGTGAAATCGGGAGCCGGATCGCCGGCCGTCAGGGTGCTCACGAGCCGAGGCTAGCGGCGCCGAGCGTCGACCGCCGACGGGGCGGAGTGCTATCGTTATCGCTCGGTCCGGCTCGCCGGAACGCGCACCTCTAGCTCAATTGGCAGAGCAACTGACTCTTAATCAGTGGGTTCCGGGTTCAAGTCCCGGGGGGTGTACTTCACGGGATCGACGTCGGTACTCGCGACCGCGCCGGATCCCACGCGCCGACGGCCGGCGCCGGGAAAACCCAGGTCCGGTACAGCTGGAACCGCAGGGCGGTGCCCAGCGCGAGACCGAGCACGTTGGCCGAGAGGTTGTCCGCCGCGGGGGAGGTGAAGCCGAGCGCGTAGTGGCTGATCGCGAGGCAGGCCAGACTCACGCTCGAGCCGAGAAGGCTCGCCGCCAGGAACCGAAGCGCCTCGCGACCGAGGCGTGCGCCGCGCTCACGACGGAAGGTGACCTGGCGGTTGCCGATCCAGTTCACCGCGATCGCGGCGAGGGTCGACACCGCCTTGGCCAGGATGGCACCCCCCGCGACATGCTGAGGATCGAAGACGGTCGCGCGCAGGAGGTTGAAGATCGCGATGTCGACGAGGAAGCCGATTCCGCCGACCCCGAGGAAGCTCGCTGCCTGGCGGAGAAGACCCCGCATCCGCTCGTCGAGAGCCGGGAGAGGCCGGGCCTGCACCAGACGGCGAGCGTCAGACATGCGCGTCCTGCCGCTGCTGCGCCGCGCGGCCGGACCATCGCGTCGGCAGACCGGCAGCGCCCCACGCCGTCACCCGGAGCATCGCCTCCACGACGATGCGGAGGCTCATCTTCGACCGGCCGAGGGTGCGGTCCGAGAAGGTGATCGGCACCTCGACGATCCGCAGTCCCTCCCGCACCGCGTTCCAGAGCATCTCGATCTGAAAGCTGTAGCCCTCGCTCTCGATGCCCTCGGGGCCGATGATCCGGATCGCATCGGCGCGGTAGGCGCGGAACCCGCTGGTCGCATCGCGCTGCGGGATGCCGAGCGCCATCCGTGCCCAGAGGCTGCCGGCGCGGGAGATCGTCCGGCGCGCGAGCGGCCATCCCTCCACCGCCCCGCCCGGCACCCAGCGGGAGCCGATTGCGAGATCGGCGCCCTCCACAGCCGCGAGGAGCAGCGGCAGCTGCTCCGGCCGGTGCGAACCGTCGGCGTCCATCTCCACGAGCACCTCGAAGTGGTGCCGTAGGCCCCAGGAGAACGCGGCGATGTAGGCGGCACCCAGCCCGGCTTTCGCGGTGCGGTGCAGCACATGCACCCGGGATTCGGCGAGCGCCAGCTCATCTGCGATCGCGCCCGTGCCGTCGGGGGAGTCGTCGTCGATCACCAGCACCTCGACGGATGGCGCGGCGACGAGCGTGCGCGCCACGATCTCGCGCAGGTTCTCGCGCTCGTTGTAGGTGGGGATGCACACGAGGGTCCTCATGGCCGAGTCCTCTCCATCCGGTAGAGCACCGTCCGGTGCACGGAGTACGTCCGGGTCGTGCGGTAGCCCAGGCTCCGGAGGGCGGCGACATCCGCCCCCGCGCTCCCGCGGATCTCCCACGCCCACACCACCGGATGCCCGCTGAGGCGGGCCCCCAGCTCGGTGGCCGGCAGGTACTGATCCCAGATGCCGTCGTGCCGGTAGTACGGGGTCGTGAGGGCGACGTTGTCCAGCAGGGCGAAGTCGGTCGGGTACAGCCGGTAGGCCATTGCGGGCCGTTGCGAGGAGCGGACCTCGCGATCGAAGACGACGGCATCATCCGGGGCGGCGAGGGAGGCGAGCAGGGCGGAGGATTGCCGGATGTCGCTGCCACCGCCCTTGGCGTAGGGGCCGCGCTGAGCCAAGTAGCTCGGCCAGGCCGCCGTCGCGAGTATCGCCAGGGCGGCGACGATCGCCGCGAACCGAGGAAGGCGCGGTGCGAGCGCGCGCGGCAGACGCGCGACGAGCGCCTGCGCGGCGGCGTCGATGCCGAGCGCCATCGCCAAGGCCACCCCCCCGAGGCTGAACGCCGGGTAGCGGAGGTTGTAGACCGGCATCGCGGCGACGTCGACCACCAGCAGCGCCGCGGTCGGCAGGGCCACCCACAGGATCACCGCCACGGTCGCTCGACGGCGACCGGCGGCACGCAGAGCCGTGATCGCGCCGACGAGTATCGCGGCCCAGGCGGCGACGGCGAAGGGTGGCGTGCCGAACCACTGGGTCACCAGCACATTGAAGGCCGTGTCGTAGCCGCGTTCCGCGAGGAAGGCGATCTGCCCGCGTTGGAAGAACGCGACGACGACAAGGGGCGAGGCGAGCAGCGCTCCCGCGGCGCTCGCGAGCAGCCAGCACCGGGCCGTCGTCCGATCGACGCGTAGCGCCCAGACCAGTGCCAGGTGAACCACCACCATGAACGCGAGGAATTCGAACATCCACACCGACGCCGCCAGCCCCAGCGCATATCCGGCCCAGCCGATCCGTTGCAGCGCCGGACTCCGGGGGATGGAGGTCAGCATCCGCACCAGAAGCACCGTCAGCCAGACCGCGGCGGCGATGCCGATGGCGTACGACCGGGTCTCGATGGCCATCCGCAGGAACTGCGGGATGACCGTGAGTGCCAGCCCCGCGATCACTCCGACCCGCAGGCCGAAGAGGCGCCTGCCCAGCACGACCAGCCCCGCCGCGGCCGCTCCCGCCGCGACCACGCTCGGCAGGCGCGTGGCGAACTCGGTCGCCCCGGCGACGTCGATCCAGAGGTGCAGGAGGGCGTAGTAGAACCCGTGCACCGCGTCGATGTTCGCCAGCTCTCGGAGGAGGCTGGGCAGGGGGCGCTGGGCCGACATCACACTCGCGGCTTCATCGCCCCAGTACGACGGGGTGCCGGCGCCGATCACGCTCACCAGCGCTGCCGCCAACCCGATCCCCGGCGCGAGCAGCGCGCGGCCGACCGCTCGCGTGGGGCGGGACGCCGCCGACGCGGAGGGGCGGGCCAGGACTGCGGTCACCGGATCAGGCAATCCCGAGCGGCTGAAGCGGACCGGTGTTCCGGGCCATCCGCGGATGAGAGATCCCTCAGAAAGCGGAGCGCGGTGCCACGCCTACCATGTGGGGCATGCGGATGCTCGTGGTCGACGACGAGCCGGAGATGGCGGATCTGCTGGCGCGCGGCCTCAGGTCGGAGGGTCACGAGGTGGTCGTGGCGCACGACGGCATCGCGGCGATGGGCGAGCTGGACCGCAGCGAGGTGGAGTTGGTCGTGATGGACGTCGGGCTCCCCGGCATGAGCGGCTTCGAGCTGTGTCGTCGCGTCAAGGAGCGGGATGCGGCGATCGCGGTGGTGCTGCTCACCGCCCGGGATGCGGTGGACGACCGGGTGCGCGGGCTGGACTCCGGCGCCGACGACTACCTCACGAAGCCCTTCGCCTTCGCCGAGCTCGCCGCCCGCGTGCGTGCGGTGCGGCGTCGCGATGCCCTCGCCGTGCCCACTCGGCTCGAGATCGGGAGTGTGGTGATGGATCTGCCGCGCCACCGGGTACACGTCGGCGGGCGGGAGGTGAGGCTCTCGCGCACGGAATTCGACGTGCTGCGCGTCTTCGCCATGAGTGCGGGACAGACGGTGACCCGGCAGCATCTCATGGCCGAGGTGTGGGACACCGACACGCATCTGGATCCGAATGTCGTCGACCAGTACGTCAGCTATCTCCGCCGCAAGCTCGCGGCGGCAGGGGCGGGTGCGCGGATCACCACCCAGCGCGGCGTCGGCTTCGCTCTCCAGGTCCGCCCGGACGCGGAGGACTGATGCGCCGCCGGGGCCCGGCGCTCGCCATCCGCACCCGCATCGCCCTGGGAAGCCTGGTCATCGCGCTGCTCCTGGCGGTGCCGGCGGGCTTCGTGCTCGATGCGCAGATCCGGGCCATCGTCCGCCTCGGCACGGCGGAGGTGCTGCGAAGCGATCAGGCGCCGTACCTCACCGAGATCTCGACGGGTCGGGACGACGGTTTCGATCCTCCCCGTTCCGGTCAGTTGCTCGCGGTGGTGGGTCCTGGGGGCAGCACCCCCGTGGACACCCTGCCGCGCGCGGTGCGGACCCGGATTGCTGTCCTCATCGAGGAGGACGAGACCCGTGCGGTCCGGGCGGGCGGCCGCACCTACATCGTCCGGGTGACGCCGGTGCGCGACGCCGCCGGTCTGTGGCGGGTGGTCGCGGCCCGGGACAGCTCCTCGGAGAATGCCGTGCTCGGTCCGATGCGGCTGCTGCTGGTGATCGTGCTCGTCATCGTCGTGGCCGGAGTGGCGGCGGCGGCCTGGCTGCTCGCGCGGCTCTCCCTGCGCCCGGTCGCCCGACTGCAGGCGACGGCCGGCCGCCTCAGCACCGGGGAGGGCGAGGAGCTCCTGCCCGTCGGCGACACCGACGACGAGATCGCGCGACTGGCCAGAACTCTCAACATCCTCATCGCGCGTCTCCGGGCCGCGACGGACCGTGAGCGCCAGCTGGTCTCCGACGCGAGCCACGAGCTCCGAACGCCGATCGCGGTGATCCGCACGCAGCTCGAACTGGCCCGGACCGGCGATGGCGACGTCGATGCCCTGCGACGCGACATCGCCGGGGCCGAACGAGGTGTGATGCGCCTGCAGAGACTTCTCGGGTCGCTCCTGGAACTCTCCTCGATCGAGTCGGGAGAGCATCTCGCCGTGTCGAGCGTCGATGCGGCGGAGGACGAGGTGCGCGACGCGGTGGGTCGCTCGAGCTTCCGCGCGGGCGGCACTCGGCTCGGGCTCCGGGTGGAGCGGGCACCCGCCGTCACGGCATCCGGGACCGTCCCGATCGCCGCAGAGGACCTCGGCAGGATCGTCGACAACCTCGTCTCCAACACCCTCGCTGCCCTCGGCGAGAGGCCGGGTTCGGTCCAGGTCGCGCTGTCGGTCGACGCCGAGCGGATGCTCCTCGAAGTGGCCGACGACGGCGGCGGTCTCGACGAGGACGTCGCCGGCACGGCGACCCATCGCTTCACGCGCGGTCGCTCCGCCGTGCGCGGGGCCGGCGCAGGTCTCGGGCTCGCGATCGTGGCCGCGCTCGTCGACGGAGCCGGCGGGAGCCTGGAATTGCACAACCAACCCGGGATGGGCCTCGTGGTGCGCATCCGCATCCCTGTGCTCAGGTGATCCGTCTCCACGCGGGCACGGGAGTGCCGCGAGCTGCGACGAGGGCGCCATCGCTTCGGAGGGACGCTCCGGCCGGTCCCCGCTCATCGTCGGACCGAATGGCGTCACCGGTTCACGCAGGTGAATGAGCTTTCACCACAGAAGGGCCGAAATGCGGCCGGGCGCACGAACTTCTCCTCGATCGCGATCGACCCGGGCCGGGCGCCGGCGAACATCCGCATTTCACGTCGCGGTATTCGCTACAATTCCGAGATGGCTCGCAGAACTGTCACCTATCTCGTCGACGATCTCGACGGAACCGAAATCGGCGAGGGCGCCACGGCTACGTCGTTCGCCCTCAACGGCGTCACCTATACGATCGACCTCTCGCCCGAGAATGCCGAGAAGCTCGAGGAGCTGCTGGCGCCCTACATCGAGAAGGCCAAGCGCACCGGCGGATCTCCGACGCCCTCGCGGCGCCGCGGGGGCGCTTCGGCGAACTCCGCGCAATTCCTGGCCTCCGTGCGCGAGTGGGCGAATTCGAGCGGCTACACCGTGGGAGAGCGCGGGCGGGTGAAGGCCGAGATCATCGAGGCCTACCGCGCGGCGCACTGAGTTCCACAGCGCACCGAATTCCGGTCCGCGCCGGGTCCGAGTTCCGCGGCGCGCAGAATCCCGGTGCGCCGCGAGTTCGGATCGAACGGCATTCGGCCCCGCAGCACGTCCGACCCGGCCCTGCCGCCATCAAGCGGTCGGGCCGTCGTCGATTGCGGCGCCTGGCCGATAGCCTGAGAAAATGGATCAGCTCACGCTGAGCGTGCACGACAAGTCCGTGCCGCCCTCGCTCTGGGGTCGTGCGGCGTCCGAGGTCGCGGCGGAGCGGCACGCTGTGGACGAATTCCTCACGCCGATCGTCACTCTCGACCGCGCGGCGGAGGCGCACAACATCGCCCTCCTGGCGGCCTGGACGAGTGACCACGACGTGGAGCTCGCGCCGCACGGCAAGACGTCGATGGCCCCGGAGCTGTGGCGGCACCTCCTCGACGCCGGAGCCACGACGCTCACCGTGGCGACGCCCTGGCAGGCGATGATCGCCGCAGAGCACGGCTTCCGCTCGTTGCTCCTGGCCAACGAGCTGCTCGACCCGATCGGTATCGCCTGGCTGCGGGATCGGCTGGAGGAGGACGAGGGCTTCGAGTTCGCGTGCTTCCTCGACTCGGCCGAGGGACTGGCGACCCTCGCGGCGACGGCGGGCGAGCGTCCGATCGACGTGCTCGTCGAGGTGGGCACTCGCGGCGGGCGTGCCGGCGTGCGCGACCCCGACGCTGGTCTCGCCCTGGCCTGGGGGGCGTACCGCGAGCCGCGAGTGCGCCTCGTCGGTGTCGCCGGCTGGGAGGGCCCGCTCGGTCCCGACCGCGGGGAGGAGTCGGTCGACCGCGTACGGCGCTATCTGGATGACGTGGCCAGGTTCGCCCGCCAGGTCGAGGAGAACGGCTTCTTCGAGGTCGAACGACCGATTGTGTCCGCAGGCGGATCCGCCTGGTTCGACCTCGTCGTCGAGGCTTTCGCGCCCCTTCCGGCCCACGTCCGCCGGGTGCTCCGCTCGGGCGTGTTCCCCTTTCACGACGCAGCGCACTACGCCGGGCTCAGCCCGCTCGCGGGCGAGTTGCGCCCGGCCCTCGAGGTGCGGGCGCGGGTGCTGTCGCGGCCGTCGCGGCGCCTCGCGGTCCTCGACGCGGGTCGACGCGACCTGCCCTTCGACCTCGGCCTCCCCGTTCCGCTGAGTCCTGACGGCAGCCGCATGCTCGGCGCGTCGATCACCGAGCTGAACGACCAGCACGCGTTCCTGCGCCTGCCCGAGGACAGCCGGCTGGCGGTGGGCGAGGTGGTGCGACTGGGCGTCTCGCACCCGTGCACGCTGTTCGACAAGTGGCGTCTCGTGCCGGTCCTCGACGACGGCGCGGCCCGGGAGCCGGTCGTCGTCGACTTCGTGCGAACCCTGTTCTGAGCGGGCGACCGCCCCTGGCTCAGCGGGGGTGGTCGCCCAGCACCTGGCCCTGGTCGGCCGCGTAGTCCTCGACCTCCGGATCGCGGCGGAGCCCGCCGCTCATCGCGTACTCCTCCTCCGGCGAGAGCACAAGGCGCCGTCGACCGTAGACGGCGAAGACCAGCAACCCGATGACGTACACGACCGCGATCGCGAGGATGGCGATCTGATACGCCGGCGCGAAGAGGAACGCGACGAAGATCACCGCGGAGATGACCCCGGCGATCACCGCTCCGGCGACGCCGGTCGGGCTGCGATACGGACGGGCCACCGAGGGGAAGCGCCGGCGGAGGACGACGAACGAGATCATCTGCATCAGGTAGGCGACCACCGCTCCCCAGATGGCGATGTTCAGCTCGATCGCCCCGGCCACCGCGCCGATCTCCTTGTCGGCCGCGACGATCGCATCCACCACCACCAGCAGCACGAAACCGATGACGCCGCCCACGACGAGGGCCGCGAGGGGGGTCTGGCGCTTCCCCGTCACCGAGAGGAAGCGCGGGTAGTAGCCCGCCCGCGAGAGCGAGTAGAGGTTGCGGCCGTAGCCGAACATGATGCCCTGCAGCGACGCGAGCAGACCGACCAGCGCGAAGATCGCCAGAACGCCGGTGACGCCGCGCGGCAGCATCGCGGCGAAGCCGTCCAGCAGGGGCTGCCCGGATGCCTGGGTCGCCTTCAGCCCGAGCACGCCGGTGTTGAAGATGAAGACGGCGACGGCGCAGACGGTCAGGGTGGCGAGGGCGACGATGCCCGCACGCGGGATAACCCGAGTGGGATCGTGCGTCTCCTCCGCAGCCAGCGGGAGCTCCTCGATGCCCAGGAAGAACCACATCGCGAACGGGATGACGGCGAACACAGGCAGCAGCCCGTTCGGCAGGAGAGCGCTCTGTCCGGGAGCCGGCGAGGTGGCGAGCAGGTTCTCCGCTCGGAAGCCCCCGGTGGCGATCGCGACGATCACGAACACGACGAGCACCGCGATCGCGAGAATCGAGACGATGATCGCGAGCCGGAAGCCGACCGCGGCGCCCAACCAGTTGATGACGATGAACGCGGCGTAGAGGACGAGGTAGAGGATCCATGCCGGCACCTGGATGCCGAAGAACGCGTCGAGAGCGCCGTTGAGGTACCCCGCGGAGAAGAACACGACGACCGCGGTGGTCACCACGTACTCGATCGACTCGGCGAGCCCGGTGATGAAGCCGCCCCACGGACCCATCGCCGCCCGGGCGAACGAGTACGCGCCGCCGGTATGCGGCATCGCGGCGCTCATCTCGCCGATCGAGAAGAACATGCAGAAGTACATGACGATGACCACCGCGGTCGCGATCGCCATACCGCCGAATCCCGCGGTCTCCGTGCCGAAGTTCCATCCCGAGAACTCGCCCGAGATCACCGCGGCCACTCCGATGCCCCAGATGCCCCAGAATCCGGCGCTGCGCTTCAACGTCCGCTTCTCGAAATAGCTCGCGTCGACCGCGGTATAGGTGACGCCGCCCGTTCCTGACATGCGATCCTCCGGTTGCTGAATGGGTGCGGTTGGCGAAAGTGTGGCCTCAATGGACGTCGCTGTCCATATATGGATGTGAAGATCGCGTTACGCGCGACCCCGCTGAGTGGACTCATGGTGGTTCAATGGTCGGGTTCGCGTCCATTGGGTGCCGCGGCGGAGGGACATGCGTGAACGTTCGATCGGGCAATCTCGACCTGGAGGAGCTGACCGCGAGCATCGGTCGCGGCGAGATCGACACGGTGATCCTCGCCTTCGGCGACCTGCAGGGGCGCCTGGTCGGGAAGCGTGTCTCGGCTCGGCTGTTCCTCGATGACGTCGCCGCGCACGGCGCCGAGGCGTGCAACTACCTGCTCGCGGTCGACGTCGAGATGAACACCGTCGCGGGCTACGCGATCTCGTCGTGGGACCGCGGTTACGGCGACATGGTGCTCACGCCCGACTTCGACACGCTGCGCCGCATCCCCTGGCTGCCCGGCACCGCTCTCGTGATGGCGGACCTGCACGGCACCGACGGCGCCCCCATCCTCCCCTCGCCTCGCGCGGTGCTCCGCCGGCAGCTGCAGCGCCTGGCCGATCGCGGTCTCACCGCCTTCGTCGGCACCGAGCTCGAGTTCCTGGTGTTCGACGACGGCTACCGCGAGGCGTGGGCGAAGGGCTACCGCGGACTCACCCCGGCATCCGACTACAACATCGACTACGCCCTGCTCGCCTCCACCCGCATGGAGCCGCTGCTGCGCGACATCCGCCTCGGTATGGAGGGCGCGGGGATGTACTGCGAGGGCGTCAAGGGCGAATGCAACCTCGGGCAGCAGGAGATCGCCTTCCGCTACGCCGAAGCGCTGGCCACCTGCGACAACCACACGATCTACAAGAACGGCGCGAAGGAGATCGCCGACGCGCACGGCAAGAGCCTGACGTTCATGGCCAAGTACGACCAGCGCGAGGGCAACAGCTGCCACATCCACCTGTCGGTGCGCGGCCCCGACGGCGCGGCGGTGATGGCGGGCGACGGCCCGGGCGGGATGTCGCCCCTGGCCGAGCACTGGCTGGCGGGCCTGCTCGCCGGGATGCGCGAGCTGACCCTGCTCTTCGCCCCGAACATCAACTCCTACAAGCGCTACGTCGACGGATCCTTCGCCCCTACCGCCGTCGCGTGGGGTCTGGACAACCGCACCTGCGCGCTCCGGGTCGTCGGGCACGGCGCCGGGCTGCGGGTCGAGAACCGGGTTCCCGGCGGCGACGTGAACCCCTACCTCGCGACGGCGGCGATCATCGCCGCGGGGCTCAACGGCATCGAGAACGAGCTGGAGCTGGAGCCGGAGTTCCGGGGCAACGCGTACACGAGCGACAAGCCGCGGGTGCCCACCACCCTCCGCGATGCCGCGGATCTCTTCGCCTCGTCGGCGATCGCCCGGGAGGCGTTCGGTGCCGACGTGGTCGATCACTACCTCAACGCGGCGCGGGTCGAGCAGGCCGCCTACGACGCCGCCGTCACCGACTGGGAGAAGATCCGTGGCTTCGAGCGACTCTGAGCCGGGCCGGCCCGACCCGCGTCCGCTGATCGGGCTGACCACCTACCTCGAGCAGGCGCGGACCGGGGTGTGGGACGTTCCCGCGTCGTTCCTGCCGAAGGTGTATCTCGACGGGGTGACCCGAGCCGGGGGGGTCGCGATCCTGCTTCCACCGCAGCCCGTCACCGCGGGGATCGCCGCCGAGGTCGTGCGACGCCTCGACGGTCTGATCGTGACCGGGGGGAAGGATGTGGATCCGGCCAGGTACGGCCAGGTGCCGCATCCGGCCAATGACGAGCCGCGCCCGGAACGCGACGCCTGGGAGGACGCCCTGCTCACCGCCGCGATCGAGACCGAGGTGCCGTTCCTCGGCATCTGCCGCGGGTTGCAGGTGCTCAACACCCTGCGCGGCGGGTCGCTCATCCAGCACCTTCCCGACGTCGTGGGGGACGACCGCTACAGCAAGGGCAACGGCGTCTTCGCGCTCAACGAGGCCGCGATCGACCCGGACTCCCTGCTCGCCGACGTCCTCGAGCATGACGTGTCCGTCGACGTGCAGAGCTACCACCACCAGGCGGTCGACCGGCCGGGCGAGGGCCTGCGCGTCGTCGCGCGCTCGAGCGACGGGATCGTGCAGGCGATGGAGCTGGAAGGCACGCGATTCGGCCTCGGCGTGCAGTGGCATCCGGAGCAGGCGGCGGATCCCCGACTGTTCGAGGCGCTCGTGGCCGCGGCCCGGGCGCACGCGGCGAGCAGGACCCCGGCGGTCCCGGCGTGAGCGGCACAACCCTCATCGACCCCTCCGATGCGAGTGTGATCGGCGAGGTCGCGCACTCGAGCACGGCCGACGTGGATGCCGCCGTCACCCGCGCCGCGGTCGCGCAACGGGCCTGGGCGGCGCTCGCCCCGGCGGACCGCGGGCGTGCCCTTCGCCGCTTCGCGGCCACCGTCGACGCGCATCTCGAGGAGCTCGCCCAGCTCGAGACCCGCGGCTCGGGGCATCCGATCGCGTCCGCGCGGTGGGAGGCGGGGCACGTGCGGGACGTGCTCGACTACTACGCCGGCGCACCGGAGCGGATGCTGGGAGCGCAGATCCCCGTCGCCGGCGGCATCGATGTCACCTTCCACGAGCCGCTCGGCGTCGTCGGGGTGATCGTGCCATGGAACTTCCCCATGACGATCGCGTCCTGGGGCTTCGCACCCGCCCTCGCGGCGGGCAACGCGGTGATCGTGAAGCCGGCCGAGTGGACCCCGCTGACCGCGATCCGGCTCGGGGAGCTCGCGCTCGAGTCGGGTCTGCCCGAGGGCCTCCTGCAGGTGCTGCCCGGGCGGGGGAGCGTGGTCGGGACGCGGCTGGTCGCGCATCCGGGTGTCGCGAAGATCGTCTTCACCGGATCGACGGAGGTCGGCATCGGGGTCGCCGCGGGATGCGCCGCGGGCCTGAAGCCGGTCACCCTCGAGCTCGGCGGGAAGAGCGCGAACGTCGTGTTCGCCGACGCGGATCTGGAGGCCGCCGCCGCGGCCGTGCCGGCATCCGTCTTCGACAACGCCGGCCAGGACTGCTGCGCGCGATCGCGCCTGCTGGTGGAGCGGTCGGTGCTCGACCGGATGCTGGAGCTGCTCGAGCCCGCCGTCGCGGCCTGGCGCGTCGGGGACCCGCGTGACGAGGAGACGCAGATGGGGCCGCTCGTCTCCGAGGCGCACCGCGACCGGGTCGCCGGATACCTCGACGGCGCCCCCGTGGCGTTCCGCGGCTCGGCCCCCGGCGGCCCGGGCTGGTGGGTGGCGCCGACCGTGCTGACACCGGAGCGGACCGATCGGGTCGCGCGCGAGGAGATCTTCGGTCCGGTCGTGAGCGTGCTCCCGTTCGACGGCGAGGCCGACGCGATCGCTCTTGCCAACGACAGCGTCTATGGGCTTTCGGGCTCCATCTGGACTCGCGACCTCGGGCGGGCGCTCCGGGTCGCCCGCGGCATCGACTCGGGCACCCTCTCCGTCAACTCGCACGCCTCCGTGCGGTACACCACTCCCTTCGGCGGCATGAAGCAGTCGGGCCTCGGACGTGAGCTCGGTCCGGATGCCGCCCTCGCCTTCACGGCCACCAAGAACGTCTTCTTCGCGAACGGAGCAGCATGACCCCCACCCCCGTCGACCTCACGGCCCGCCTCCGGGACCGCGTCGCCGTCATCACCGGCGGCGGGAGCGGCATCGGGCTGGCGACGGCGCGGCGCTTCGCGGCGGAGGGCGCCACGGTGGTGATCGGCGACCTCGACCCGGATGCCGGCCGGGCGGCCGCCGACGAGGTCGACGGGCTCTTCGTCGCCGTCGACGTCGCCGAGAAGGACCAGGTCGACGCCCTCTTCGTCCTCGCCGCGGAGCGCTCCGGCCGCCTCGACATCGCGTTCAACAACGCGGGCATCTCGCCGCCCGACGACGACACGATCGAGACCACCGAGCTCGACGCCTGGGACCGGGTGCAGCGCATCAACCTCACGAGCGTCTACCTCTGCTGCCGTGCGGCGCTGCGGCACATGGTGCCCGCAGGACGTGGGTCGATCATCAACACCGCCTCCTTCGTCGCGGTGCTGGGATCCGCCACGTCCCAGATCTCCTACACCGCATCGAAGGGCGGGGTGCTCGCGCTCAGTCGCGAGCTCGGAGTGCAGTATGCCCGAAACGGCATACGGGTCAACGCGCTGTGCCCGGGACCGGTCAACACCCCGCTCCTCACCGAGCTGTTCGCGAAGGATCCCGAGCGCGCGGCGCGGCGACTCGTACACGTGCCCGTCGGACGCTTCGCGGAGCCGGCCGAACTCGCCGCCGCCGTGGCGTTCCTCGCGAGCGACGACGCGTCCTTCGTGACCGCCTCCACCTTCCTGGTGGACGGCGGGATCAGCTCGGCCTACGTCACCCCACTGTGAGCGGACAGCCGTGACGGAGGAACGCCCGGCTCTCGAGGGCGCGGTGCTCCACCCGGTGCGGACCGCGAACGCCCTCGAGCAGACCGTCGCGCGTCTGCTCCAGACGGTACGACTCGGGGTCGTCGCGCCCGGCGGGCCACTGCCTTCCGAGCGGGAGCTGGCACTCACCCTCGGGGTCGGCCGCGATACGGTTCGGGAGGCGATCCGGGAACTGACCTCGGCGGGGTGGCTGGTGACCAGGAGGGGACGCTACGGCGGAACGTTCGCGGCCGATCCTCCCCCCTCTCCGGAGTGCTCGCGGACGGTGCTGACCGGCGTCGAGCTCGAGGAGATCCTCGCCCTCCGCGAGGTGCTGGAGTGCGGGGCGGTGCGCGCCGCCGCCGCCCGCGCCCTCAGTGCGCCTGAGCGCGCGGGTCTCGCCGCCGCGCTCGAGGCGAGTACCGCATCCGCTCCCGAGGACTACCGCCGGCTCGACTCCCGGCTGCACCTCGCGATCGCCGAGAGCGCCGGCATCCCCCCGCTGGTCGCGCTCGTCGCCGAGAACCGGGTGCGCATCAACGCGCAGCTGGACGCCTTCCCGTTGCTGCCCGGCAACGTGCAGCACTCCTCGGCGCAGCACGCCGACATCGTCGCGGCGGTGCTGGCGGGACGCCCGGCCGCGGCCGAGGCGGCGATGCGCGAGCATCTGGCCGGGTCGGCCGAGCTGCTGCGCGGCTTCCTCGCCTGACCTGGGCGAGATCGCCGCGGCGTTACTCGCTCGGCGGGGGCGGGGGCGGCGGCGTGCGAGGCGCGCGAGAGGCCCTGGGTGCGGATGCGCGGGAGGTCGTGCGCGGCTTCGGCTCCGCGCGGGGGACCGAAGCCGTCGCGGCGGGAGGCTCTGCCGCGGGAGGCTCTGCCGCGCCGGTCGCTCCGCCGGCGGCGTGATCGAGAGCCGACTTCGGCGGGGCGGGCGGGGCATCCGCGGCGGGAGTCTCCGGGGCCGGAGCCGTCGGGGTGGGCGTCTCCGGGGCCGGAGCCTGCGGGGTGGGGGTCGTGGGTTCGTACCGGTCGAGGTAGAGCTGCGCCGCGCGAGTACCCACCACCAGGAATCGCACCAGCAGCACCGCCACGGCGATGAGCCCCGCGAGCAGGAGCACCCCCGCGGCGGCACTCAGCCCCGACATGATCCACTCGCCGATGCGGAACATCCCGCCGCCTCTGTACATTCGTGTGCTCCCTCGTGTGCGACCGTCAGCGGTCGCCGGCCTCGACGGCCTTCTGCTTGTCGACCACCGTGCCCACCGCGATGGCCACACTCATACCCCAGCTCAGCCATTGCAACACGAGACGCCAGTCCCGCGGGCCCCGCCGGCTCATCTGGACGATGCTGAAGACGCCGAATACGGCGCTGATCACGCTCGTGTTGAACAGGAATTTCCGCACTGCGACCTCCTCGGGCTCTCTGTCACGGTATCCAAGGACCGCGCCTGCTGTCAGACTCGCCGAGGATTCGGCGGTGTCATCCAGGTGCCGGCCCAGGCGGTGGAGGCGCGGATGCGGACGGCGATCGTGGGTGCGGTGCTGCTCGCTCTCGGCGCCATCGCGATCGGTACGGGCGTGCTTCCGGCGGATGCGGCTCTCGCGGTCGGGGCGCGCACCTGGCCGATCCTGCTCTTCGTCGTGGCGATCACCATCGTCACCGAGCTCGCCGCCGAGGCCGGCCTGTTCCGGGTGATCGCCTCCCGTCTGCAGCGCATCGGCCGCGGGCGCGCGCTCGTGCTGTGGCTTCTCGTGGTCGGGTTGGCGGTGATCAGCACCATCTTCCTGTCGCTGGACACCACCGCCGTGCTCCTGACCCCGGTGGTGGTCCTGCTGGTCCGCGGCGTGGGTCTTCCGCCGTTGCCCTTCGCCCTCACCACCGTGTGGATCGCGAACACCGGATCCCTGCTGCTGCCCGTCTCGAATCTGACGAACCTGCTGGCCGAGCGCGCGCTGGGATCCTCGGATCCCGCGCGGTTCGCCGGCCTGATGGCGCTGCCCGCCGCCGTGGCGATCGTGATCCCGTGCGCCGCGATCCTCGTCGTCTTCCGCCGCGACCTCGCCCTGCGCTTCGCGCCCACAGCACCCGATCACGCCGAGGATCCTCTGCTGTTCTGGGTCAGCGCGGGTAGCGTCGCCGCGCTGCTTCCGCTCCTCGTCAGCGGGATCGAGGTGTGGATCCCCGCGAGTGCGGCGGCCGTCGTCCTGGTGGTCGCGACCCTGCTGCGGAGCCCGCGGCGCGTGCGCTTGGGCCTCGTGCCCTGGCAGCTCGTGGTCTTCGCCAGCGGGCTGTTCCTGGTCGTCGAGGCGGCGCAATCCCTGGGCCTCGAGGCCCTGGTGCGCGCGGCGGCCGGCTCCGGGGAGTCTCCGCTGGCGCTCCTGCGCCTGGCCGGAGCCTCGGCGGCGGGGGCGAACGTCGTCGACAACCTGCCGGCCTACCTCGCCTTCGAACCCGTCGCGGGGTCGTCGCCGCAGCGGATCGCCGCCTTGCTGATCGGGGTCAACGCCGGACCCCTGATCACACCGTGGGCGTCGCTGGCGACGCTGCTGTGGCACTCCCGGCTCCGCGCGCTGGGGGTCGAGTTCTCGTGGCGGCGCTACCTGCTCCTCGGGACGGTCGTCGCCCCGATCACGGTCGCTGCGGCCACCTTCGCCCTGTCGCTGGGAGCGTGAGGGTTCTAGCCCTCGTCGCTCGCCGGTTCGTCGCCGGTGAGCTCGTCGGCCGCGATCTCGTTCGACTCGGTGCGGCGCACGTCGGCGATCTGCTGGCGGTCCGCGACGCCCTGCTGCTGCAGCGGCGACTCGATGTCGTCCGACTGGCCGGAGTCGACAGCGGCCCAGGGGATGTCCTCCTGGCCGACGTCGCTGCCGGTCGAGTTGACATCGGGTCGGATGTCCGGGGCATCGGTCTGGTCGCGCTGATCGCTCATGCCCCCATCCTGACGCTCCGGGGGCGTTCTCCGGATCGGAGACGAGCATCCGCACGGGACGCGCAGATTCCGCTACCCGGCCGGAGGACCCCGCCCCGGGTCTTCCTTGACGGAAGCTGGTGCCGCGACGGTCGGCCGCGCGCCCGCTGATAGCGTGACCCGGGACATGAGCGACGACAGCTACGACTTCGTCGTGGTCTCCAACCGCCTCCCCGTCGACCACGTCGTCCACGACGACGGCACGGCGGGGTGGACGCAGTCCCCTGGCGGTCTCGTGACCGCTCTCGAGCCGATCATGCGCTCCACCGACGGAGCATGGGTCGGCTGGGCGGGCAAGCCCGACCTCGACGACGCGCCCTTCGACAGCGACGGCATCCGCGTCGTCCCCGTGCCTCTCAGCACGGACGACGTGCAGTACTACTACGAGGGCTTCTCCAACGACACCCTGTGGCCCCTCTACCACGACGTCATCGCTCCGCCGAGCTACCACCGCCTCTGGTGGGAGCACTACTCGAGCGTCAACCGCCGGTTCGCGGATGCCGCGGCCGCCATCGCGGCGCCGAACGCGACGGTGTGGGTGCAGGACTATCAGCTGCAGCTCGTGCCGAAGATGCTCCGCCAGCAGCGTCCGGATCTGACGATCGGGTTCTTCAACCACATCCCCTTTCCGCCGTACGGCATCTACTCGCAGCTGCCGTGGCGCACGCAGATCATCGAGGGGGTGCTCGGCGCGGACGTGATCGGCTTCCAACGCACCGCGGATGCCGGCAACTTCGCGCGGGCGGTGCGCCGGTTGCTCCCCTATTCCACGCGGGGAACCACGATCCTCGTGCCCGACGGGGACGGCAGCCGCGAGGTGGTCGCGCGCCCGTTCCCGATCTCGATCGACGCGGAGGCGTTCGAGGAACTCGCCCGCCGACCCGAGGTGCAGGCGCGGGCGGCGCAGATCCGCTCCGACCTCGGGGACCCGCAGACGGTGATGCTCGGCGTCGATCGACTCGACTACACGAAGGGCATCGGGCACCGCCTCAAGGCATTCGGCGAGCTGCTGGCCGATGGCGCGGTGAGCGTGGGCGATGTCGTGCTCGTGCAGGTCGCGAGTCCGAGCCGCGAGCGTGTGGAGACCTACCGCCAGCTGCGTGACGAGGTCGAGCTGACCGTCGGCCGCATCAACGGCGACTTCAGCACGATCAGCCACCAGGCGATCAGCTATCTGCACCACAGCTTCCCGCGGGAGGAGATGGCGGCGCTCTTCCTGGCGGCGGACGTGATGCTCGTCACGGCGCTCCGCGACGGCATGAACCTCGTGGCGAAGGAGTACGTCGCGGCCCGCTTCGACGAGGACGGCGTCCTCGTGCTCAGCGAGTTCGCGGGGGCCTCCGACGAGCTGAAGACCGCGCTGCTCATCAACCCGCACGACATCGGGGGCCTCAAGCAGGCGATCGTGCAGGCGGTGCGGATGCCGCGGAACGAGCGACGGCGGCGGATGCGGACCATGCGCAAGCGGGTGAGCGACAACGATGTGCTGCACTGGTCGGCGACGTTCCTCGCCGCGCTGCGCGAGGCCAGGGCCCGAGGATGACCGGGCGCGCAGATGACCGGACACTGCGGATGACCGGCACGGCCGGCGGATGAGCACGCGGCGCTCGTGAGCATCCGGCTCGACGAGGCACTCACGGGGGCGTTGCGTGAGCTGGCCCGCGTCCCGACGCTGCTGGTCGCGCTCGACTTCGACGGCACCGTGGCACCGGAGGTCGACAGTCCCGAGAAGGCGCGCGCCCTGCCCGAGGCGCGGGACGCGGTGCTGCGCCTCGCGGCGCTGCCGGCGACACGGGTCGCGCTCGTCAGCGGACGGGCCATCGCCTCCCTCGAGCAGGTGAGCGGCTTCGGCGATGACGTGCTGCTCGTCGGGTCGAACGGCATCGAGCTGCGCCTCGACTCCCCGGACGATGTGCTCGCCCTCGATGCGGCCGAGCAGGAGCAGCTCGAGGTGCTGCAGGAGGTGCTCGGCGAGGTGGCGGATGCCATCGCCGACGTGTGGCTCGAGCAGAAGCCCGCCGGGTTCGCTCTGCACACCCGGCTCGCCTCGGAGCGGGGCGCCAGGGTCGCGCACCTCGTGGCCCTCGGAGAGGCCTCCGCGGAGGTCGAGGGCCTCACCGTGCGCGAGGGGAAGAACGTGCTCGAGTTCTCGGTCCGCTCCACGACGAAGGGGGAGGCGATCGAGCACCTGCGCCGGTATACCCACGCGGACGCGGTGTTCTACTCCGGCGACGACGTCACCGACGAGGACGCCTTCGACGCGCTGCGCAACGACGACCTCGGGCTGAAGAGCGGGCCTGGCCGGACGGCAGCCCCCTACCGCGTCGAGGGACCTGCCGAGGTGGCGGCGGTACTCGCCGCGCTCGCGACCTTCCGCGAGGGCGACGTCCACGAGCAGTAGCGGCTCGGGTGACCCGAGCCATCCGCTCATCCTCCCCCATTGGTTCACATGACCGACTCGTGCGCCCCGGATGCGACATGTGAGACGCGGATGCCGGGAGCGCCCCGCCGGGTCTACGAGCGCAGGCGGGAGGGCCAGAAGAAGGCGCGTCCGCTCAGGAACGCGAGGGCCGGGACGAGCAGCGTCCGCACCACGAGGGTGTCCAGCAGGACGCCGATGCAGACGATGACCCCCACCTGCAGCAGGGCGACCACCGGCAGCACCGCGAGCACGACGAACACCGCCGCGAGCACGAGCCCCGCGCTGGTGATCACTCCGCCGGTGGCGGCGAGGGCGCGCCGCATCCCGTCCCGCACCCCGACCACGGCGGCCTCTTCGCGCGCGCGGGTGGACAGGAAGATGTTGTAGTCGACCCCGAGCGCGACGAGGAAGAGGAACGCGTACAGCGGCACGGGCGCCGCGAATCCGGACTGCCCGCCGAGGGTGAGGAAGATCACCGAGGCGAGGCCGAGCGCGGCCAGCAGGGTGCCCACCACGGTGGCGAGCAGCAGCAGGGGTGCGACGACCGAGCGCAGCAGCGCGAGCAGCACCAGCAGCACGATCACCCCGATGATCGGGATGATGACGAGCTCGTCGCGCCGGGTCGCCTCCTGCACGTCGAGCGCCGTGGCGTCCGGTCCGCCGACGAGCGTGCCGGGCGCGTCGGAATCGGGGGAGGCGAGGGAGGCGCGGAGGTCGCGGATGATCCGGAACGCGTCCTCGCTCTGCGGGTCGGCGTTCAGCCGGAGGAGCACCTGGGTGCGGCCGTCGTGCGAGACGGTCGGCGTGGCCGACTGCACGCCGTCGACCATCATCGCCAGGGTGTTCGGGGCACCGATCGAGCTGTCCCTGGCGAACTCGTCCGGCACGAGCATCACGGCGGTGTTGCCGTAGCCGCGGCCGAAGTCGCGGTCCAGGATGCCCTGAGCCTGCACCGACGACGGGGTGCCGAGCAGCTGCTCCGTCTGGCTGATCCCCACCCGCGCGCCCACGAGCCCGGTGCCGAGCGCGCCGAGGAGCACGACGGCGGCCACCGCGACGAGCACCGGACGCCGGCGCACCCCGCGACCGACCCGCGCCCAGAGACCGCGGGTCGTCGAGTCCGCGTCGCCGACCCGCGGCACCAGCGGCCAGAACAGCCCCCGCCCGAAGACGACGAGCGCCGCCGGGAGCATGATGATCGCGAACAGGAACGCGAGCACCACGCCGATGGCGCAGGCGAAGCCGAGCGCCCGGGTGCCGGAGATCTCCGCGAGCAGCAGCGCGCACAGCGCGAGCGTCACGGTGAGCGCGCTCGCCGCGATCGCCGGTCCGGCCCCGCGCACGGCGGCGGCCATCGCGACGTGCCGATCCGGCGTGCGGCGCAGCTCGTCCCGGTAGCGCGAGACGAGCAGCAGCGCGTAGTCCGTCCCCGCGCCGAAGACCAGCACCGAGAGGATGCCGCTGACCTGCGCCGACACCTCGATCCCCGCGGCGGCGGCGAGATTGCCGGCGACCACGCGGGCCAGACCGTCGGCCGCGCCGATGACGACGAGCGGCACGATCCAGAGCACCGGGCTCCGGTAGGTGAGGATGAGGAGCAGGGCGACCACCGACGCGGTGATCAGCAGCAGGCGGATGTCGGTGCCGGCGAACGCGTTGACGGTGTCGGCCGTGAAGCCCACCGGCCCGGTGAGGCGGGTCTGGATGCCGGCCGGCAGACCCTCGGATGCCGCGGTGCGCAGCGCATCCGCCACCTTCCCGGAGTCGGCGGTGACGGAGTCCGCGTCCATCAGCACGGTGGCGACCATGGATCGCTCGTTCGTCGAAGGCAGGGGGCGCACCGGCGCGCCGCTGCCCAGAGCGGCGAGGGACGCCGCGCGCGACGCGACCGCCCTCTGCTCCGACGCGGTCAGCGCCACGGAGCGATCGGTCGACCAGACCAGCACCGCGGGCACCGTCGGGGTGCCGGGGAACGCGTCGCTGAGGTCCGCGACGCGCTGCGACTCGGCGGAGGCCGGCAGCCCGGTCGTGGGGACCCCGTCGGTCGCGGGTTGCGGCGACAGCGCGAAGACGGCGCCGACCGCGACGAGACAGCCGATCAGCACCACCCACGCGCTGCGGCGCCCGCTGACGACCGCGGCGAGAGCGCGGGAGAGTGCTCGCATGCGGTCAGGGTAGTGCGAGCCGCGACGGCGTCGGCGCCCGCATCCGCCGAGGGCTACCCTCGACCCATGCCGGACCGACCCGCCGAAACGCCCGATATCAAGCCCCGGTCGCGGGTCGTCACCGACGGTCTCGAGGCCACGACGAGCCGCGGGATGCTGCGCGCCGTCGGCATGGGCGACGGGGACTGGGAGAAGCCCCAGGTCGGCATCGCGAGCTCGTGGAACGAGATCACCCCGTGCAACCTCTCCCTCGCCCGACTGGCGCAGGCGGCGAAGGAGGGCGTGCACGCGGGCGGCGGCTACCCGCTGCAGTTCGGCACCGTCTCGGTCTCGGACGGCATCTCGATGGGCCACGAGGGGATGCACTTCTCGCTGGTGAGCCGCGAGGTCATCGCCGACAGCGTCGAGACGGTGATGCAGGCCGAGCGCCTCGACGGCTCGGTGCTGCTGGCGGGCTGCGACAAGTCGATCCCCGGGATGCTGATGGCGGCGGCCCGGCTGGACCTCGCCTCGGTCTTCGTCTACGCCGGCTCGATCGCGCCCGGCTGGGTGCGGCTCTCGGACGGCAGCGAGCAGGACATCACCATCATCGACTCGTTCGCCGCCGTCGGCGCGGTGCGCGCCGGGCTGATGAGCGAAGCGGATGCGCACGCCATCGAGTGTGCGTTCGCCCCAGGCCAGGGTGCCTGCGGCGGCATGTACACCGCGAACACGATGGCCTCCGTCGCCGAGGCGCTGGGCCTCAGCATCCCAGGGTCGGCCTCGCCGCCCTCGGCGGATGGCCGGCGCGACTACTACGCCCGCCGCTCCGGTGAGGCCGTCGTCGAGCTGCTCCGGCGCGGCATCACCGCGCGGCAGATCCTCACGCGGGAGGCGTTCGAGAACGCGATCGCGGTGGGCATGGCGCTCGGCGGGTCGACCAACATCGTGCTGCACCTGCTCGCGATCGCGCGCGAAGCCGACGTGGAGCTCACCCTCGACGACTTCACCCGGATCGGCTCCCGCGTGCCGCACGTCGGCGACCTGAAGCCCTTCGGCCGTTTCGTGATGAACGACGTTGACCGCCGCGGCGGCATCCCGGTGCTGATGAAGGCGCTGCTGGATGCTGGGCTGCTGCACGGCGACGTGCTCACGGTGACCGGCAAGACGATGGCCGAGAACCTGGCCGACATCGACCCGCCGAAGCTCGACGGCACCGTGCTGCGCACCCTCGAGGACCCGCTGCATCCCACCGGCGGGCTGACGATCCTGCGGGGAACGATGGCGCCGGACGGCGCCGTGGTGAAGACGGCGGGCTTCGACGCGGCGGTGTTCGAGGGTCCGGCGCGGGTGTTCGAGCGCGAGCGCGCCGCGATGGATGCGCTGACGGAGGGACGGATCCGGCACGGCGACGTCGTCGTCATCCGCTACGAGGGCCCGAAGGGGGGCCCGGGCATGCGGGAGATGCTCGCCATCACCGCCGCGATCAAGGGCGCCGGGCTCGGCGCCGATGTCCTACTAGTGTCCGACGGCAGATTCTCAGGCGGCACAACCGGCCTGTGCATCGGCCACATCGCACCGGAGGCGGTGGACGAAGGTCCCATCGCGTTCGTGCGCGATGGTGATCTGATACGGGTCGATATCGCAGCCCGGTCGATCGACCTACTCGTCGATCCGGCCGAGCTGGAGAGCCGCCGTTCCGGCTGGGCTCCTCTTCCACCGCGCTATACCCGTGGCGTCCTGGCCAAGTACGTCAAGCTCGTGCACTCCGCCTCCGAGGGTGCCGTCACGGGCTGAGTCGCGGCCGCCTCACCAGACCACCACCTCTTCCGAAGGAGAGCACCGCCATGACCGCGGATGCCGTCCCCACCGCCCTCGCGCCGCGCCCCCCGGCGCCGGCCGACCCGCCCATCCTGACCGGCTCGGGCCAGATCCTCGCCACGCTGGAGAAGCTCGGCGTCACCGACGTCTTCGGCCTCCCCGGCGGGGCGATCATGCCGTTTTACGACGAGCTGATGGCCTCCACCGCGGTGCGCCACATCCTGGTGCGCCACGAGCAGGGGGCCGGGCACGCCGCCGAGGGCTACGCCACGGCATCCGGCCGGGTCGGCGTCGCGATCGCGACGAGCGGGCCGGGGGCGACCAACCTGGTGACCGCGATCGCGGATGCCTACATGGACTCGGTGCCGATCATCGTCATCACGGGGCAGGTCTTCTCGACGGTGATGGGCACGGACGCCTTCCAGGAGGTCGACATCGTCGGCATCACGATGCCGATCACCAAGCACTCCTTCCTCGTCACTGACCCCGCCGAGGTGCCCGCCACGCTCGCGGCGGCGTACCAGATCGCCACCTCGGGACGCCCGGGTCCGGTGCTCGTGGACGTGACCAAGGATGCGCAGCAGAACTCCGCGCCCTTCCTCTGGCCGCCGAAGGTCGAGCTGCCCGGCTACCGGCCGGTGACGAAGGCGCACGGCAAGCAGATCCGGGCCGCCGCCGAGCTGCTCGTCGGCGCCCGCAAGCCGGTGCTCTACGTGGGCGGCGGGGTGATCAAGGCGGGGGCCAGCCCGGAGCTGCTCGAGCTGGTGGAGCTCACCGGCGCCCCGGTCGTCACGACGCTGATGGCCCGCGGCGCGCTGCCCGACTCGCACCGGGCGAACCTCGGCATGCCGGGAATGCACGGCACGGTGCCTGCGGTGCTCGCGCTGCAGGAGTCGGACCTCATCATCTCGCTGGGCGCCCGCTTCGACGATCCCGTCACTGGCAAGGTGAGCGAGTTCGCGCCCGGCGCGAAGGTGGTGCACGTCGACATCGACCCCGCCGAGATCGGCAAGATCCGGGCGGCGGACGTGCCGATCGTCGGCGACGCGAAGGACGTCATCCGCGACCTCATCGGTGTGCTCCGCGAGAGCGGGGCGAGCGCCGATCTGGGGGCGTGGTGGGAGCGGATCGAGCAGCTGCGCGCCGACTTCCCGCTCGGCTACACCGAGCCCGACGACGGGCTGCTCTCGCCGCAGGCCGTGATCGCGCGGATCGGCGAGCTGTCGGGCCCTGAGGCGGTCTACGTCGCCGGCGTCGGCCAGCACCAGATGTGGTCGGCGCAGTTCATCGGCTACGAGCGTCCGCGCGCCTGGCTGAACTCCGGCGGCGCCGGGACGATGGGCTACGCGGTGCCCGCGGCGATGGGCGCCAAGGTGGCCGAGCCCGATCGCACCGTGTGGGCGATCGACGGCGACGGCTGCTTCCAGATGACCAACCAGGAGCTGGCCACCTGCACCATCAACGACATCCCGATCAAGGTGGCGATCATCAACAACTCGTCGCTCGGGATGGTGCGGCAGTGGCAGACGCTGTTCTACGACGGCCGCCACTCGTTCACCGATCTGAACACCGGGCACCTCGGCGCCGAGGGGGTCTCGCGGATGATCCCCGACTTCGTCAAGCTGGCCGAGGCGTACGGCGCGCTCGGCATCCGGGTCACGAAGCCCGAGGAGGTCGACGCGGCGATCCAGCTGGCGATCGAGACGAACGACCGGCCGGTCGTGATCGACTTCGTCGTCAGCCGCGACGCGATGGTGTGGCCGATGGTGCCGCAGGGCGTCGGCAACTCGCAGGTGCAGTACGCCCGCGCCGCCGCGCCCACCTGGGGCGAGGAATGAGCCCGATGACGACCTGGGGCGAGGAATGAGCCCGATGTCGACCCGAGGCGAGGTGCAGGCGTGACCACGCACGTCCTGAGCCTGCTCGTGGAAGACCGACCCGGACTGCTCACCCGCGTCGCCGGCCTGTTCGCCCGTCGCGGCTTCAACATTAACAGCCTCGCCGTGGGCACGACGGAGGTGCCGGGGCTCTCCCGCATCACCGCGGTCATCGACGTCGACCAGCTGCCGCTCGAGCAGGTGACCAAGCAGTTGAACAAGCTGATCAACGTGATCAAGATCGTCGAGCTCGACCCGGTCGGCTCCGTGCAGCGCGAGCATCTGCTGATCAAGGTGCGGGTGGACAACGCCAGCCGCTCGCAGATCCTCGAGGCGGTCACCCTGTTCCGCGCGCGGGTCGTCGATGTCGCCACCGATGCCCTCGTCATCGAGGTCACCGGCGACTCCGGCAAGGTGCAGGCCTTCCTCCGCGTGCTCGAGCCCTACGGCATCAAGGAGATCGCCCAGTCCGGCCTCCTCGCCATCGGCCGCGGCCCCAAGAGCATCAGCGAACGCGCCCTCAAGAGCTAAACCCCCTCACCCCGGACAGAAGGAACCCACGTGACCGAGATCTTCTACGACAAGGATGCCGACCTCGCCCTGGTGCAGGGCCGCAAGGTGGCCGTCATCGGCTACGGCTCGCAGGGCCACGCCCACGCGCTCAATCTCCGGGATTCCGGCGTCGACGTCCGCGTCGGACTCAAGGAGGGGTCGACGTCGCGGGCGAAGGCCGAGGAGGCCGGCTTCACCGTGCACACCCCGTCCGAGGCAGCCGCGTGGGCCGACCTGATCGTGATCCTCGCGCCGGACCAGCACCAGCGCGGGCTGTACGCGGACGACATCCGCGAGAACCTGAACGAGGGCGACGCGATCCTCTTCGGGCATGGCTTCAACATCCGCTTCGGCTACATCCAGGCCCCCGAGGGCGTGGACGTGATCATGGTCGCGCCCAAGGGCCCCGGTCACACCGTGCGCCGCGAGTACGAGGCGGGTCGCGGCGTGCCCGTGATCGTCGCCGTGGAGTAGGATGCCTCGGGTGCGGCGTGGGACCTCGGCTGGTCGTACGCGAAGGCGATCGGCGGCCTCCGCGCCGGCGGCATCAAGACCACCTTCACCGAGGAGACCGAGACCGACCTGTTCGGCGAGCAGGCGGTGCTCTGCGGCGGCATGTCGCACCTGGTCCAGTACGGCTTCGAGACCCTCGTCGAGGCGGGCTACCAGCCGCAGATCGCCTACTTCGAGGTGCTGCACGAGCTGAAGCTCATCGTCGACCTGATGTGGGAGGGCGGGATCGCCAAGCAGCGCTGGTCGATCTCCGACACGGCGGAGTACGGCGACTACGTCTCCGGCCCGCGCGTGATCTCCCCGCAGGTGAAGGAGGACATGCAGGCGGTGCTCGCCGACATCCGCTCGGGAGCCTTCGCCGAGCGCTTCATCGCCGACCAGGATGCCGGTGCCCCGGAGTTCCTGCGCCTGCGCGAGCAGGAGGCCCAGCACCCGATCGAGGCGACCGGCAAGGAGTTGCGCGCCCTCTTCGCGTGGAAGCAGCAGGACGCGGACTACACCGAGGGTTCCGCCGCCCGCTAACCGCCTCCCGGGCGGGGTCCCCCTCCGGCGACCCTTCCGCCGACAACAGCTGTTGTCCCCCACGACAGCGGGGATCCCCGCCGTGGACGCCGAGAACGGCTGTTGTCGGCAGAATGGACGGGTGACCCCCACGGCGGTGCACTTCGGTGCCGGCAACATCGGGCGCGGATTCGTCGCGCAGTTCCTCCACGAGTCGGGATACGAGGTCGTCTTCGCCGACGTGAACGACGAGCTCATCGGCGCGCTGCAGGCGCAGCCGAGCTATCGCGTCCACGAGATCGGCGACGGAGCATCCGACCACGTCGTCGACGGCTACCGGGCCCTGAACTCCCGCACCGACGAGGCCGCGCTCGTCGCCGAGATCGCCCGCGCCGACATCGTCACCACGGCCGTCGGCGCCCGCATCCTGCCCTTCGTCGCGCCGGCGATCTCCAGGGCGCTGATCGAGCGCAGCCCGGATGCCGCGCCGCTGGTCGTGATCGCCTGCGAGAACGCGATCGGCGGCACCGACATCCTGGCCGCAGCCGTGCGCGAGCTCGGACCGGATGAGGGCGCGATCTTCGCCAACTGCGCGATCGACCGCATCGTGCCGGACCAGTCGGGCACCGCGCAGTCCGGCGGGCTCGACGTCACCATCGAGGCCTTCCACGAGTGGGTGGTGGATCGCACCGCGTTCCGGGCCGGCGCCGAGCCGCCGGCGATCCACGGGATCACCTGGGTCGACGACCTCACCCCCTTCATCGAGCGGAAGCTGTTCACCGTCAACACCGCGCACGCGACCGCCGCGTACCACGGCGCGGACCGCGGTTTCGCGCAGATCCGGGATGCCCTCGGCAGCCCTGAGATCGAGGCCGAGGTGCGTGCGGTGCTGGGGGAGACGAAGGCGCTGCTCGTGGCGAAGCACGGCTTCGGCGCGGACGAGCAGCAGGCCTACATCGAGAAGACGCTGCGCCGGATCTCGAACCCCGAGCTGCCCGACACGTGCGAGCGGGTCGGCCGCGGCCCGCTGCGCAAGCTCTCCCGGCGCGAGCGCTTCGTCGCACCCGCGGCCGAGCTCGTCGAACACGGCCACACCGCCTGGGGCCTGCTCAATGCGGTCGGCGCAGCCCTGCGCTTCGACGTGCCGGCGGACGCCGAGAGCGCCGAACTGCAGAGCATGCTCGATTCGGGACGCAACGCGGAAGACCTCGCGAACGCGATCACCGGCATCGCGCCCGAGCATCCGCTGTTCCCCTCGCTCGCCGAGGTGTTCCAGTTGCGACTAGACCGCTGAGCGTGTCGGATCCCGATCGGGCCGAGCCGGCCGAGGACGACGAGGCGGCCCTCCGCTGGGAGGGCGACGACGAGCTCGGACGGATGACCTCGCTCGACGAACCGCGCCTCGACGCGCCGGCCACGGAGGCGGCTCCGCCGGGCGAGCAGGTGGTGGCGGAGCCGCCCGCGGCCGCAGCGGGCCCGCGCGATGTCCTCCTGACCCTGGTGAGTGCGGGCTTCGCGGGAGTGTTCCTCGCGGAGATGGTGGGCTGGATCCTCGTGGTCCAGGCCGTGCAGGCGGGAGATGCCCTGACGACGGGTTCGGGTGTGCTCGACTTCATCGGCGGCATCACCCGATTCCTCGCCCTGGTGGCGGGCGGCCTGTGGTTCGTCGCGACGATCCAGCTCACGCGCGACACGCGCAGGCGGCGCCGGCTCGCCCGGATCGGTTGGCTCGCGCTCGGCTCCGGACTGCTGGCGCCGTGGCCGCTCCTTCTGGGGTTCCTCCGATGAGCGCCGAGCAGCCCGCCGAGGACCGGTCGCGGGTCAGGCTGGCGGATGTCGTCGTCGCGGTCATCGTCGGATTCCTCTTCGCGGTCGCCGTCTACGGCGCCATCGGCAACCTGATCGGGCTGCCGCAGCTGCTCGGGGCCGCGCGCATCCCGGTGCCCTGGGTGCCCCTGATCGCCGGGGTCGCGCTGCCGATCGCGCTCTACGTCGGTGCGCTGATGCTCGGTCGCGGACGCACGAGCTTCGCGCGCACGCTCATCCTCATCGTCGCGCTCGCCGCCAACAGCGCCCTCGGCCTCACGCTCTACTTCGTCACCCTGGTCCCCTTCTAGCCCTCCGCCGCGTCAGGGACGCAGCGCCCATCCGCCGGCACTCAGGAGGCGCCGCGAGCGTCCAGCGGGAATCGTGACTCAGGCGAAGGCGGCGAGCAGCACCAGGGCGGCCACCAGCACCTGCGCTCCGAGGCGGGGCCAGAACGGCACCGCGAGCGGGCCGAAACGCCGGCGGTCACGGGCGGCGAAGGCGTTCGCGGGGAACACCGCCGCCAGGAAGAGCACGAGCAGGATCCCGACGCCGTAGCGGAGGTAGGGGATCTGCAGCCCGATGGCGCCGGCGATCTCGCACAGCCCGGTCACGACCACGAGCACCCTCGGCGATGGCCACGGCGGGCGGCGGAAGAACGGCGGGATCATCGCCCGCATCCCGCGTGCGACGCCCGGTACGAAGTGCAGCACCCCCATGCCGAAGAACGCGACGCCCAGCAGCACCCGCAGCACGGCGGCGGCGAGGGCCAGGGCGGTCACCCGGCCATGCTGTCACGCTCTCGACGGGCACCGTGCGCGTCGGGGCGGGCAGCGCGCCGCCGCTAGGCTGGCACCTTCCGCATCGAGTCCCGCACCGAAGGATCCCCTGCCGTGGCCAAGCCGGTCGTGCTGATCGCCGAAGAACTCTCACCCGCCACCGTCGACGCTCTCGGACCCGACTTCGAGATCCGCGCGGTGGACGGCACCGACCGCCCCGCGCTGCTGGCCGCCCTCGCCGACGCGGATGCGGTGCTCGTCCGGTCCGCGACCCGGATGGATGCCGAGGCGATCGCCTCCGCGGCGCACCTCCGGGTCATCGCCCGCGCCGGCGTGGGGCTGGACAACGTCGACCTGCCCGCCGCGACCGAGGCGGGGGTGATGGTCGTCAACGCCCCCACCTCGAACATCATCAGCGCCGCCGAGCTGACCATCGGGCACATCCTGAGCCTGGCGCGGCACATCCCCGCCGCGCACGCGAGCCTGGCCCGCGGGGAGTGGAAGCGCTCCTCCTACACCGGCACGGAGCTCTACGAGAAGACGGTCGGCATCGTCGGCCTCGGCCGGATCGGGGCGCTCATCACCGCCCGGCTGCAGGCCTTCGGCGTCCGGGTCGTCGCCTACGACCC
The DNA here is from genome assembly GCA_016212425.1 of Micrococcales bacterium. Lineage (GTDB taxonomy): Bacteria > Actinomycetota > Actinomycetes > Actinomycetales > Microbacteriaceae > Schumannella. The sequence goes on from JACRGJ010000101.1 coordinate 51,206, forward strand.
CTACGTCACGGCGTCGCGTGCGCAGCAGCTCGGCGTGCAGCTGCTGGCATTGGACGACCTCCTCGCCGAGGCGGACTTCCTCACCATCCACATGCCGAAGACCCCCGAGACGACGGGGATGATCGGCGCCGCGCAGCTGCAGCGGATGAAGCGCACGGCCTACGTCGTCAACGTCGCCCGCGGGGGACTCATCGACGAGCGCGCGCTCGCGGACGCGCTGCGCTCCGGAACGATCGCCGGCGCCGGGATCGACGTGTTCACCAGCGAGCCGCCGACCGACGATGCTCTGACGAGTCTCCCGAATGTCGTCGTCACCCCGCACCTGGGCGCCTCCACCGACGAGGCGCAGGAGAAGGCGGGCGTGTCGGTGGCCCGCTCGGTGCGGCTCGCGCTCGAGGGCGAACTGGTGCCGGATGCGGTGAACGTCGCCGGCGGGGTGATCGACCCGTACGTGCGGCCCGGCATCCCGCTCGTCGAGAAGCTGGGGCAGGTGTTCTCCGGCCTGGCCGACGGCGCTCTCGCCCGGATCGACGTCGAGGTGCACGGTGAGCTCGCCGGCTACGACGTCGCCGTCTACAAGCTCGCCGCGCTGAAGGGGATCTTCTCCCGCATCGTCGGCGAGCAGGTCAGCTACGTGAACGCGCCGCTGCTGGCCGAGCAGCGCGGCGTCGCGGTGCGTCTGGTCACGGATGCGGTGAGCGAGGAGTACCGGAACGTCATCACGATCCGCGGCACGCTCGGCGACGGTCGCGCCGTGTCGGTCTCCGGCACCCTCACCGGGCCGAAGCAGGTGCAGAAGATCGTCGAGATCCACGGCTACGACGTGGAGCTGCCGATGTCGGACCACTTCGTCGTCATGCTCTACCGCGACCGCCCCGGCATCGTCGCGGTGTACGGGCGCGAGTTCGGGGATGCCGGCATCAACATCGCCGGTATGCAGATCGCCCGCAGGGAGCCGGGCGGGGAGGCGTTGAGCGTGCTCACCGTCGACTCCGAAGTGCCCGCAACACTGCTGGAGACCGTGCGGGTCGCCATCGAGGCACGGCTGGTGCGCGAGATCGATGTCGACGCCGGATGATGCGCCGCGAGCCGCGACGCCCGCCGCCACGCCCGACCGCGCGCGCAACCCGGTCGGCCGCGCCGCGCTGATCGTCGCGCTCGTGCTGGTGACCGTCGGATCGGCGCAGCAGGTGCTCGCGGTCCTGGCGCCCGTGATCCTCGCGCGACAGGGACTGAGCATCAGCGCCTACGGCCTACTGCTCGCGCCGGGAGGCATCGCGGTCGGCCTGCTCGGCGTTGCGGCGGTGATCCTGGGCATCTTGGGGCTGACGCGCCCCGCATCGCCGAGAGAGGCCGCCGCCGCCGGGCTCGCGATCGGGGCGAACGCGCTGCTGGCACTGCTCATCAGCCCGCTCGCCGGACTGATCGCGAGCGCCGTCTGAGGGGTCTCGACCGGGTTACGGGCGGTCGTCTTCGGCGCGCGTGGTGCGCCGGACCGCGGTGCCCGAGTTCGGGTCGACGCTCGTGCGCTCGGTGGTGGTGGTGCCGCGGAGCCGCAGCACGAGGCCCACGATGAACAGGACTGCCCCTGCGGCCATCAGGATCCCGCCGATGGTGGGGAACGCGATACCGGGAACCGCGAAGCTGACACCGAACGCGAGGATCGCCCCGATGACGAAGAGGATGACGCCGCCAACGATCATTGCTGGTCCTTCCGTGCAGGTCCGACACGACGCCGGACACTGCTCCCGACCGTAGCGGGAAGAGGGGCCCGACCTCCGGATACGCCCAGGCGCGTCCCAGACCCGGGCGGCCGATAGCCTGACCGGATGACCGTGCGCCTGGCGACCATCCCCGGCGATGGAATCGGACCGGAGGTGGTAGCGGAGGCGTTGCGGGCGCTGCGGGCGGCGGTGGGCGAGGAGCCGGTCGAGGTCACCGCGTTTCCCTTCGGCGCCGGGCACTACCTCGCGACCGGCCACATCCTCGACGACGCCGACCTGGTCGCTCTCGCGCGGCACGACGCGATCCTGCTCGGCGCGGTGGGCGGCGACCCGCGCGATCCGCGGCTGGCCGGCGGCATCATCGAGCGCGGACTGCTGCTGCGGCTGCGCTTCGCGCTGGATCACTACGTCAACCTGCGCCCGACGCGGGTGCACCCGGGCGTGGGAAGCCCGCTGCGCGACCCGGGCGAGGTCGACTTCGTCGTCGTCCGCGAGGGCACCGAGGGCCCGTACGTCGGCAACGGGGGGGTCATCAGGCAGGGCACGCCGCAGGAGGTCGCGAACGAACTGAGCGTCAACACCGCGTTCGGGGTGGAGCGGGTCGTGCGCTTCGCCTTCGAGCTGGCCGAACGCCGGCGCTCGCGGCTGACCCTCGTGCACAAGACGAACGTGCTCAGCCACGCGGGTGCGCTGTGGTCGCGCCTGGTCGGGGAGGAAGCCGAGCAGCATCCGGGCGTCGAGTGGGACTACCTGCACGTCGACGCGGCGACGATCTTCCTGGTCGCCGACCCGGCGCGCTTCGACGTGATCGTCACCGACAACCTGTTCGGCGACATCCTCACCGACCTGGCGGGCGCGATCTCGGGCGGAATCGGGCTCGCCGCATCCGCCAACCTCAATCCCTCCGGCGCGTTCCCGTCGATGTTCGAGCCGGTGCACGGCTCAGCACCGGACATCGCCGGCACCGGGCGCGCCGACCCGACCGCCGCGATCCTCTCCGCCGCGCTGCTGCTGGACTCCCTCGGCAGAGCGGATGCCGCGGCGCGCATCGAGCGCGCCGTGGCGGCCGACCTGCGCGAGCGAGGAGCGACCCGCTCCACCTCGGAGGTGGGCGGCGCCATCGCGGCGCGGATCGCGGCACACTAGAGGGAGCATCCGGGAAGAAGGCGCCATGACCATCGAGCTGCAGCTGGCCCGCCAGGACCTGACCTGGCAGGTGACCCGCAACGAAAGCGCGAAGTCGGCCGAGGAGCGAGAGGGTCTGCTCGCCGCCCCGGCCTTCGGGCAGCAGTTCACCGACCACATGGTCGACGTGTGCTGGTCCGAGCGCGGCGGCTGGCACCGTCCGCGTGTGCAGCCGTACGGCCCGATCCAGCTCGACCCGGCCGCCGCGGTGCTGCACTACGCCCAGGAGGTGTTCGAGGGCCTGAAGGCGTACCGGCACGCCGACGGCTCGATCTGGACGTTCCGCCCCGATCAGAATGCCGCCCGGCTGCAGCGCTCCGCGAAGCGTCTGGCGCTGCCCGAGCTGCCCGCCGAGTACTTCATCGACTCACTGCGACGGCTGATCGCGATCGATGCCGACTGGGTGCCGTCGGCGCCGGAGACGAGCCTGTACCTGCGGCCCTTCATGTTCGCGAAGGAGGCCTTCCTCGGCGTCCGTGCCGCGAAGAAGGTCAACTACTACGTGATCGCCAGTCCCGCGGGCGCCTACTTCCCGGGCGGCATCACGCCGCTTCAGATCTGGCTGAGCGACCACTGGACCCGGGCCGGGCACGGCGGGATGGGCTACGCGAAGACCGGCGGCAACTACGCGGCGTCGCTGCTGCCGCAGACGGAGGCGTACGCCGAGGGATGCCAGCAGGTGCTGTTCCTGGACGCCCAGGAGGGCCGCTACCTCGAGGAGCTCGGCGGCATGAACGTCGTGCTCGTCACCCGCGATCGGCGCCTGATCACCCCGGACTCGGACTCGATCCTCGAGGGGATCACCCTGAAATCGGTGCTGCAGCTCGCGCGGGATCGCGGGTATCGCACCGAGCAGCGACCGGTCCCGGTGCAGGAGTGGATCGACGGGGTGGAGTCCGGCGAGGTGGTCGAGGCCTTCGCCTGCGGCACCGCCGCCGTGATCACGCCGATCGGCGTTCTGCGCAACCACACGATGCGGCTGGAGATGCCGGCGGCGCAGGAGTCGGTGGCGCTGTCACTGCGCGAGGAGCTCACCGGCATCCAGTACGGCCGGGTCGAGGACCGGCACGGCTGGCTCACCCGCCTCGACGCGTAGCGCGCGCGACGCGACAGCAATGCAAGAGCGCGAGAGCAGCGCTACAGCGCTAATATCGCGCCATGGCGACGATTCAGATCCGGGACATCCCCGACGAGTCCTACGAGGTCATCCGCACGCGTTCCCGTGCGGCCGGGCGTTCGATTCAGTCCTACATGCGGGAGCTCGTTATGGACTTCGCCGCGCGGCCCTCGGCCACCGAGGCGCTCGCCTACATGGCGTCGCGGCGGGGGCCGGGCCCCGGGCCGAGCCGTGAAGAGATCCTGTCGGCACTCGACGCCGATCGACGATGACGACTGACATCGTCCTGGACGCCTCGGCGCTCGTGGCGATACTGATCGAGCGCTCCGCACGAGCGGACGCCGTTCGTGAGCGGATGCCCTCCCTGGGTCGGCACGCCCCTCACCTGATCGACGCCGAGCTCGGCAGCGCCCTTCGGCGGCTGGAGCAGCAGGGGCTGATCGACGACAGGGAAGCGGCTGCCGCACTGGCATCGGGCCGTGCTCTTGTCGATGAGCGGTACGCGCACACCCGCACTCTCGTGACCGGGGCTTGGGCCCACCGGCGCAACCTGTCCTTCTACGACGCCCTGTACGTCGCTCTGGCCAGCGAGCTGGGCATCCCGTTGCTGACGGCGGACGCCCGGATCGCCCGTGCGCCGCGCCTCGGCTGCGAGGTCCAGCTCGTCTGAGTGGCATAGCAGGCGAGCGTCACGGTGGCCGCACCGAGGGTGGCTGCGACGGGAGCGGCAGGATCGCGCGACGCCAGATCCGGGCGATACCCAACTCGGCGAACTCGGGTCGGCCGCCGACCTCGTCCACCTCACCGGTGCAGGCAGCGGCGGCCAGTTCTTTCCGCGGTACTCGTTCGGGCAGACCGCCGACGGGAGCTCCCGCGTCCCGACGACGACGGCACGGGGTTGCGCCGCATCGACAACGTGACCGACGAGGCGCTGGCGGAGCACGGCAACCGCTACGGCGCCGACGCCACCCCGACGAGGTGTTCGTCTCGCTGTACGGCATCCTGCACAGCCCGGAGTACCGCGAGCGCTACGCGGCCGACCTGAGGAAGATGCTGCTGCGCATCCCGGCGGTGCGGGACTTCCGGGCGTTCGCCGACGCCGGTCGCGCCCTCGCCGATCTGCACCTGGGCTACGAGAGCGCCGACCCGTACCCGCTGCACGTCGAGCGCGCCGCCGCCGCGGGCCACCGGGTCGAGAAGATGCGCTACGCCCGCACCGGTGGGGTCACTGACCGCAGCACCGTGGTCTACAACAGCGGCATCACCGTCTCGGGCATCCCGCCCGAGGCGCACGAGTACCGGCTGGGCGCCCGGTCGGGCATCGACTGGATCCTGGAGCGCTACCAGGTGAAGACCGACACCGTCTCCGGCATCTGCAACGACCCGAACGACTGGGCCGAGGAGCACGGCGACCCGCGCTACATCCTCGACCTGCTGGCCCGCATCGTCACCGTCAGCGTCGAGACCGTACGCATCGTGGGCGCGCTCCCGCCACTGGACGTGGTGGAGGGCTGAACATGTTCTTCCGCTGCGAGGTGGGCGTAACCTCGTGGCGTTTGACCCCTCCCCGGGCAGGGCACGAAATCAGTTGTCCACAGATTCACCGCTGTCGAACATATGTTCGATGATTCGTGTAGAATCGGGACATGTCGAGCACCCCGGACTTGGCCGCGCTGGCCGCGTCCGCGGCGGCGGTGCGGCTCCCGGTGTGGGGCGGGGTCGGGGATGAGGAGTTGCTGCGGGTCCAGTCCGCGGCGGGGCGGTTGAAGCGGGTCGCGGATGCGCTGGTTGCGGAGGTCGCGGCGGAGATCGCCGGCCGCTCGTGCCGGTAGGCCGGCCAGGCCGGGCTCGCGCTGGGTCTGTGGGCCCGGACCCCTGAGCGGCTCGTGCAGCAACTCACCGGCGTCTCGGCGCGGGATGCCCGGCAGCTGGTCGTGGTCGGCGGGCTCGAGCAGACCTCCCCCGTGGGCGCGAGCGTCCGGGAGGGCGAGCTGACGGTGGCGCAGGCCTCAGCGATCCGCGCCGGGTTGGGTGAGCCCTCCGGGCGGGTCACCGCGGAGCAGCTCGCCACCGCCTCGAAGGCCCTGATCCCGCTGGCAGCCACGGTGAGTGTTGAAGAGTTGCGCGCCCGGGCGCGGGAGCTGCGCGACGAGCTGGACGCGGCGGGAATCGTGGACCGGGAGGCGGAGCTGCGGGAGCGACGCTATCTGCACCTGTACCCGCACGAGGATGGGATGACCCGCCTGGTCGGGCTGTTGGACCCCGAGTCGGCGGCGCTGGTGCAAGCGGCGGTGGATGCCGGCACCTCCCCCCGCCGCGGCGGACCCCGGGTCACCACCGTCGAGGGCACCGCCCGGGCGGAGCGGATCATCGAGGACCCGCGCAGTACCGACCAGCTTGCCCTGGACACGGTGCTCGCGGTGCTGCACGCCGGGACCACCGCCGACCCCGGCGTGCTGGGTCCCGTCGGAGCGCCGGTGCAGGTGCTCGTGACCGAGCGTGACCTGATCGCCGGTGCCGGGCCCGCCCGCATCGAGGGGCAGACCGCCGCAGTGAGCATCGACACCGCCCGCCGCCGCGCCTGCGCCGACGGAATCACCCCGATCCTGCTCGACCCGTCCGGCCGGAGGGTGCTCAACCTCGGCCGCACCCAACGGCTGTTCAGCACCCACCAGCGCCGAGCGATCACCGCCCGCGACGGGGGCTGCCTCATCCCCGGATGCCCCTCCCCGCCCTCCTGGTGCGAGGCGCACCACATCCGGGAATGGTCCCGGGGCGGGAGTACCGACGTCGACGACGGGGTACTGCTGTGCCGCTTCCACCACCTCTGGTTGCACAACACCGGCCGGCGGATCGACCGCGACAGCGGCGGCTACCGACTCCTACCTCCACCCGACATCGACCCAATCCAACGACCTCAGCGCCTGCCCTCGAAGAACCCCCTCCTCCGCCGCCTCACCGGATGACACGCGCACCGCGGCGCGGGGCAGGCTCCCGCGGAGTGGACCCGAGGGGGTCCGGCGCGAGCGGGGCGGACCCGAGCGGGGCGGACCCGAGCGGGGCGGACCCGAGAGGGCCCGGCGCGGGGGAGGCAGGCACGTGCCGAACGGGCCCGAGCAGCGAGGGCAGGCGACGGTCGAGCACGATCACGATGACCCCGAGCACCGCGGCGAGCACCAGCACGAGCAGCGAGTTGCGAATCGCCGGGCCGTAGCCGAGACGGGTGACATCGAGGAAGGGGTAGGGGTACCAGCCGCGCAGCGCGCCGTGCACGAAGGTGTACACCAGCCACGCAACCGGCCACACGAAGACCCAGGCGAGCGTCGACCAGCGCAGCTGCTGCCGCGGACCGAACACCAGCCAGGCGGCCAGGGTGAGCCAGGGGGAGACGTAGTGGAAGCCGATGGTCTCTACCAGGGTCCAGCCGGTGCGCTGCACCAAAGGGGCGAGCACGATGGCGTACACCAGGCCCGTGACGATGATGCTGAGCAGGGCATCCAGCCAGATCACCTGCCAGACCGGCCCGTCCCGGAGCGGACGCACGATGAGGAGGATCGCGACCACGAGCACGATCAGGTTGCTGTCGATCGTGAAGTAGCTGACCAGCCGCTCAAGTCGGACGGCAACGCTCAGCGATTCGGCATCCGTCGCGTTCGCGCCAGCACTCCCGCTGAACAGCAGGGTGAACTCGATGACGAATGAGAGCGCGATCACCGCCGCGAGCGCCCCGTAGACCAGACGGCTCGCGGCGATGGATCTTCGCGTGGCGGCCTCGTGCGTCATCGGCCCAGTGTGCACCGCGCGAAGCCGGTCCTGCTTCTCCCCTTCCGCCCCGTTGCTCGACGCTGACGGGACGGATCTTCTCGCCGCGGGCACGGAGGTACCGCCTCCGCGCTGGGTAGGCTCGACGGCGTGAGAGTCGCACGCTTCTCGGTGGACGGGGCCGACCCCCGGTTCGGGATCGTGGACGACGAGGACCTCGTGGTGCTGCGCGCCGATCCGATCTTCGCGGGCTACGACACCACCGGGGAGCGGGTTCCCCTGGCGGAGGCGCGGCTGCTCGCGCCGGTGATCCCGCGGTCGAAGGTGGTCTGCGTCGGCATGAACTACGCCGCGCACGCCGCGACGATGGGGTACGACGAGCGGACCGATCCGCTCATCTTCCTCAAGCCCAACACGGCCGTGGTGGGCCCGGGCGATCCGATCCGCATCCCGCCCGTCGAGGGACGCATCACCCACGAGGGCGAGCTGGCGATCGTCATCGGGCGCGTGGGCAAGCAGGTGAAAGCCGCCGACTGGCGCTCCATCGTCTTCGGCTACACCATCGCGAACGACGTCTCCGCCCGCGACGAGATGTTCAAGGACGGGCAGTGGGCGCGCGCGAAGGGCTTCGACAGCTTCTGCCCGCTCGGCCCGTGGATCGAGACCGACCTCGACGTCGATGCGCTCGAGATCCGCACCTACGTCTCGGGTGAGCCCCGCCGTGAGGGCAACACCCGCGACATGGTGCACAAGCTCCCCGAGCTGATCGAGTACATCAGCGACGTGTGGACGCTGCTGCCGGGCGACGTCATCATCACCGGCACCCCGGACGGGCTGGGCGGATTCCACGCGGGCGACACGGTCGACATCGACATCGAGGGCATCGGTCGCCTCTCCAATCCGGCCGTCGACCGCGACGCGTGAGCGCGCCCGTCGTCCGCGCGTGCGTCGTTCGCGATGCGTGACCGCGCTCGCGCGAGCGGCCGGAAGGTGCCTTGCGGGGGGCCGAGCGCGTGAGGCCCGTCGTGCCGGGCCTCGCTGTGGCGGCGCTCGGTTCGGCGCTCGGCTGGACCCTGCACGCCGTCGTCCCCGCGGTCCCGTGGCTCACCGCCGCTCTCCTGCTCGGGATCGCTGCGGGATGCGTGCCCGCGCTCCGTCCCGCCCTCGACGGGACGCTGAAGCCCGGTCTCGGGATCGCCGCGCGGAGGGTGCTCCGCCTGGGCATCGTGCTTCTCGGGCTGGCGCTCTCCCTCACCGACATCGCCGCCCTCGGCTGGCGCACCATCCTGGCCCTCGTCGTCCTCGTGGCTGTGGCGTTCGGCCTCACCTGGGCGATCGGGAGGGCGCTGCGGTTGCCGGGAGACGAGCCGGTGCTCCTCGCCGCGGGATTCTCGATCTGCGGAGTCTCGGCGATCGGCGCGATGGGTGCGGCGCGGCGCTCCCCGAGCGCGGATGCCGCGGCGCCGACCGCTCTCGTGACCCTCTACGGCACCCTCGCCATCGTCGTGCTGCCGCTGCTCGCCGCGCCCCTGGGGCTCGCCGGGCCGGAATACGGCCGCTGGGTCGGCGCGAGCGTGCACGACGTCGGCCAGGTGGTTGCCACGGCGGGCTCCGCCGGCTCCGCTGCGCTCGCGGTCGCCGTGCTCGTCAAGCTCACGCGAGTGCTGATGCTCGCCCCGATGGTCGCGGTCGCGTCGGTGCGGACGCGTCGGCGGATGCGCCCGGGTGCGGGGGCGGGCGGTTCGGACGCCCGTCCGCCCGTGGTGCCGCTCTTCATCCTCGGCTTCGTCGTGCTCGTTCTGCTGCGCACCGCAGTGCCGCTTCCCGCCGCGGTGCTGGCGACGGCATCCGTCGTGCAGTCCGCGCTGCTGGCGACCGCGCTCGCCGCGATCGGGGCCGGGCTGCGCCTGGAGCGGATCGTCCACTCCGGCGGGCGCGCCCTCGCCGCGGGTGCGCTGTCGTGGGCGGCGATCCTCGCCCTCGCCTACGTGACGGTGCTGGTCGCGAGCTGAGGCGCCCCGCCAGGTCTGCGCGTGCTGTCAGGATGGCCTCGTGGTCGCGGTGCTCGGGTTCGTCAGCGCCGTGCTGTTCGGGGCATCGGACTTCTTCGGCGGGCTCGCCGCCAAGAGGGCGCCGGCGATCGCAGTCGCCGGGTCGGCGAACGTCGTCGCGGCAGCGGTCGTGGCCGTCGCGGTCGCGGCCACCGGGCCGATCTGGTCGTCGTCGGCGGTGCTCTGGGGGATCGTCGCGGGAGTCGGCGGAGCGATCGGCACGGCAGGCCTGTACGCGGTGCTCGCGATCGGGCCGATGAGCGTGCTCTCGCCCACTGTGGCGGCCCTCTACGCCCTTCTCCCGGCGGCGGTCGGGATCGCCCTCGGGGAACGCCTCGCGCCGCTCGGCTACGCCGCGCTCGTGGTGGTCTTCGTGGCGGGGATGCTGCTGGCCGTCACACGGGAGACGGGTGGCGCGCGGGTGCGCCCCCGGGTGCTCGCTCTCGCGGTGGTCGCCGGCGTCGGCTTCGCGGGCTACATCATCGCGATCGACCGTGCTCCGGACGCGTCGGGTCTGATCCCGTTGCTCGTCGAGCTCGTCGTGGGAGCGCTGCTCTTCGTACCGCTGGTGCTGGCGCGGGAGATGCGCTCACCCGGGTCGGTGACCGGGGCGCTGCGCACCCAATCCGTGCTGATGCAGATCCTCGGATGCGGTGTGCTCATGGCCGTCGGCACCATCCTCCTCGTCCTCGGGCTGCAACTCGGCGATCTGGCGGTGATGAGCGTCCTCAACTCCCTGTATCCCCTCGGCACCGTGGCCCTGGCGATGATCGTGCTGCGGGAGCGTCTGACGGCGGTGCAGGGGATCGGCATCGTGCTGGCCCTGGCCGGGTCGATCACGATCGGCCTGTCCGCGTGACCGCCGACCGCGTGACCGCCGACCGCGTGACCGCGTGTCCGCGTGACCCTTCGGTCGAGCGCACAACCGAGGCGACCGCTGACCGCAGGACCTCCTGACCTCCTGACCGCTCGGACGCGTCGACCGGGTGACCCGAGGCGACGCGACCGGATGCCGACTCCTCCCCAGGCGGTGCGGGCGCGGAGTTCTCCACGGATCCGTGGATTCCGGCCGAGGTGCGGCACTTGGCGAGGACCGTGGCTGCATGACCATCCCCTCCCCGACCGATGCGGGACCGCTGCTGACCGACGAGGACGTGCTCGACCGGGTCGTGCTGCTCGTCGACCGCGCATTCCGGCGCCAACTCTGGCTCTTGCTCCTCGACGGCGACGGCGTCCAACTGCCCGTGCTGCCGAGGATCGACCTCCCGGCGCGGCCTGATCCGCGCCTTCTGAGGGTCCTGCCCGATCGGCTCGACGTCCTCGTTCAGGAGACCGAGTCGGCCGAGCTGGTGCTCGTCTACGAGCGGCCGGGTCGGACGAAGCTGACGTGGGCGGACCGCGAGTGGCTCGGCGCCCTCGTGGCCGGCTGCGCCGGAAGGAGCATCCGGCTCCGCGGGCCCGTCTTCGCCCACACTCACGGGGTGCGCTGGGTCGGCCCGGAGGACCTGGCCGGACCGGCGGCCGGCCGAGGCCACCCGCCCTAGGCTGGGGGCCGATGTCCGAGCTCCCCTTCACGACCGCGTCCGGGCCCGACACGAAGGTGCGCTTCTGCCCCTCGCCCACCGGCACTCCCCACGTGGGGATGGTGCGCACGGCGCTGTTCAACTGGGCGTATGCCCGCCACACGGGCGGTCGCATGGTGTTCCGGGTCGAGGACACGGATGCCGCGCGCGACAGCGAGGAGAGCTACCTGCAGCTGGTGGATGCGCTCCGCTGGCTCGGGCTCGACTGGGACGAGGGCGTGGAGACGGGCGGTCCGGACGGGCCGTATCGGCAGTCGGAGCGCTCGGAGATCTACGCCGATGTCGTGCAGCGGCTGCGGGACGCCGGGCACCTCTACGAGAGCTACGTCACCCCCGAGGAGATGGCGGAGCGGAACCGCGCCGCCGGCCGTGACCCGCGGCAGGGCTACGACGGCCACGAACGCGAGCTCACCGCCCAGCAGCGGGACGCCTTCCGGACCGAGGGACGGGTGCCGTCCCTGCGGCTGCGGGTGCCGGAGGTGGACCTCTCGTTCGACGACCTCATCCGCGGGCCGATCTCTTTCCCCGCGGGCGGCACGAGTGACTTCGTGGTGGTACGTCCGAACGGGGCTCCGCTGTACACGTTGACGAATCCGGTGGATGACGCGCTGATGGGGGTGACTCACGTGCTACGCGGGGAGGACATCCTCTCCTCGACCCCGCGGCAGATCGCCCTCTACCTGGCTCTGATCGACATCGGCGCAGCGACCGCGATCCCGCGCTTCGCGCATCTGCCGCTGGTGCTGGGGGAGGGCAGCCGCAAGCTCTCGAAGCGCGATCCCGAGTCGAACCTGTTCCACCATCGCGATCGCGGATTCGTGCCCGAGGGGCTCGTCAACTACCTCGCCCTGCTCGGCTGGTCGATCGCCGCCGACCGCGACGTGTTCTCCCGCGCCGAGCTCGTGACCGCGTTCGACATCGCCGACGTGAACCCGAACCCTGCGCGCTTCGATCAGAAGAAGGCGGACGCGATCAACGGCGACCACATCCGGCTGCTGGAGCGGGACGACTTCGCCGAGCGGATCGTGCCCTACCTCGCCGGGGTCGTCGAGAACCCGCCCACACCCGGGCAGGCGGCGGTGCTGCGCGAGGCGGCTCCGCTGATCCAGGAGCGGATCTCGGTGCTGTCGGAGGCGCGCGGCATGCTGGCGTTCCTCTTCACGTCGGACGACGAGCTCGCGTACGAAGAGGACGCGCTGCCGAAGGACCGGGCGGAAGGTCGCCGGGTGCTCGAAGCGTCGGTGGCGGCCCTCGAGCCGCTGACCGAGTTCGGTCACGACGAGATCGAGACCGCGTTGCGGGCGGCGCTGCTGACGCCGTCCGAGGACGGCGGCGCCGGGCTGAAGCCCCGGACCGCGTTCGGGCCGCTGCGCACCGCGATCAGCGGACGCCGCATCAGCCCCCCGCTGTTCGAGTCGATGGAGATCCTCGGCAAGGAGTCGACCTTGCGCCGCCTCGACCGCTTCCGGGGCACTCTGCAGCTCTGAGTCCCGCTGAAGCACGAAGTCACGAACTAGCGCTGACCCCGCTGCGCTGGCCCCGGCTGCGCGCTGACCCCGCTGCGCTGGTCCCGGCCGCGCGCTGATCTCAGCTGTAGCGCTGACCCACACTCCAGCGCTCACCCCGGTGAGGGCGGGGCGCCACGAAGGTCTAGACCGGCGGCATCCGACGAACCCTGCCGGTGCGCTCTGCGATCGCCGCCTGCGTCGGCGGGCGGAAGACCACCGCAGCGACCACTGTCACGACGAGCGAGAGCAGGAACACGGCGACGCCGAACGCGGTGTCGTCGTTCCGGCCGGCGTACATGTAGTTCAGGTTGCGCCGTGCGCCGGTCGTGAGCACGAGGAAGACGTGGGTCGTCGTGAAGGCGATGAAATAGACCGTGACGGCCCAGTGCAGCTGCCGTGCCCGGCGCTCGGGGAATCTCCGCTCGGCCCACGGACGTGCGATCCAGAACGGGGAGAGCCGCAGACCGGTCAGCACCGCCAGCGGCGCGGCCACGAACACCGTCGCGAAGTACGACAGCAGCTGGAGCGCGTTGTAGGCGGTCCAGGAACTCTCGGTCGGCCAGTCGAGTGAGACGTACTGCAGGGCCGCCGACGCCGCGTTCGGTATCACGTCCCACGAGGTCGGCACGATGCGCACCCAGCGCCCCGACGCGACCAGCAGCACCACGTAGACCAGACCGTTGGCCAGCCACAGCGTGTCGACCACGAGGTGCCACCAGGCGTGCAGCGACAGTCGACGGGGCGTGCGGGAGGTCCGAGGGAATCGCGCCGGGTCGCGGGTCCAGAACGCCGGCGGTCGCTGCTTCCCGCGGACCAGCAGGCCCGAGCGCACGACGAACAGCAGCAGGAAGGCGCTGAGGAAGTGCTGCCACGAGAGCCAGGCGGGGAAGCCGCTGGGTGCCCACTCCGGCAGCGTCGCGGTGCCCGGATAGGTGTCGAGGAACGAGCGGATGCCGTCGGTCGACCGCAGCCCGCGCGCCACCGCGACGGCGGCGATCCCGAGGATGAGCGCCGCGACGATGAGGGCGGCGAGAGCGCGACCGCGGGGCTTCGGCCGCGCATCCGTCACCCGCTCAGGCTACCGGCCAGTCGGCTGCACTCCGGCCGTCGCCGGGTCCGAGCGCCTGCGGCCCGTGCGGTAGAGTGGGCGATCGGCCCGCCGCGACGGGCCCGCCAGCCCGCCCCGGCGAGGCCGGTGGGGTATGGTGTAATTGGCAACACGGCTGATTCTGGTTCAGTTGTTCTTGGTTCGAGTCCAGGTACCCCAGCCATCGCGCCTCACCTCCGAGGCCTCAGTTGCCGCCGATCCAGGCGTATCGGCGTTGCGGGCGTCCCGCCTGTCCGTAGCGCAGGTGCACCGTCGCACGGTCCGTCTCCACGAAGTACTCGAGGTATTTGCGGGCGACCACGCGGGAGAGCCCGAGCAGCCGGGCGCACTCCGCCGCCGACAGGTCCGCGGCGCCCTCACGGAGCACCGAGGCCACCAGCGCCGCCGTCTCCGGGCTGATCCCCTTCGGCGGTGGCGCGGCCGGCCCTGCCGCGGCCGGGGCGGCGCCCAGCATCCGGTCCAGTGCCGCCTGGTCGAGGCGGTCCTCCCCCTCCAGCGTCTCCCGGCGGGCGAGGTAGGTCCGCAGCCGCTCGCGCAGCTCCTCGATCTTGAACGGCTTGATGAGGTAGCTCACGATCCCGCCCTGCAGCGCCGCGCCGACGGTGTCCGGTTCGCGGGCTGCGCTGAGCACCAGGAAGTCGGCCGTCGAGCCGGCCGCGCGACCCCGGCTGATCACCTCGAGACCCGACATGTCCGGGAGGTAGATGTCGAGGAGCACGAGCTGCGGACTCAACCGCTGCAGCATCGTCAGCGCCTGGCCACCGCTGTGCGCGACCCCGGTCACCTGGAAGCCGTCGGTCAGCTCGATGACCCGGGCGTGCGCCCGCGCGACCATGAAGTCGTCGTCCACGACGAGCACGTCATACACGGGCCGGCTCCGCGACGGGCATCATGACCTCGAACAGCGCCCCACCGTCGTTGCGCACGGCGATCGTGCCGTCCCTGCGGGTCACCACGAGCTGCACCACGGCCAGACCGAAGCCGCGGGGCCGGCCGGAGTCGTCGCTCTTCGAGCTGAATCCGCGCCGGAAGATGAGGTCGGCCACCTGCGGGGCGATTCCCGGGCCGGAGTCGCGTACCTGGATCCGCAGCGACGCCCCCTCGAGGATCCCGAGGTCCAGGTCGACCCGCCGCACGGCGGATTCGGCCACCGCGTCCAGTGCGTTGTCGACCAGGTTCCCGATCAGGGTGACGACGTCGGCCGACAGCTGATCCTCCAGTCGCGGGAGGTCGGCGGCCGGACTGAGCGTCAGCGTCGCCCCCCGCTCCCGGGCGAGGGACATCTTGCCGAGGATCACGGCGGAGACCGCCGGGTCGGCGATCCGCTCCCGCACCGCGGCGATCTCGGTGATGCTCTCCTTCGAGACCGTCTCGATGTAGTCGGCCGCCGCGTCGGTGTTCCCGAGCTGGATGAGCATCGAGATGGTGTGCAAGCGGTTGGCGAACTCGTGCGTCTGCGCTCGCAGGGTGTCGGTCGCCTGCCGGCTGGTGCCGAGTTCGTGCTGCAGAGCGACCAGCTGCGTGCGGTCGCGAAGGGTCGTGATCACCTCCCGGTTCGGCCCGGCGGGTGCGATGACCGTCTGATTCAGCGCCAGCAGCGTTCCGCGGTTGATGAGCAGCCGATCCACGTCGTCGTGCCATTCGCGGATCGCGGCGACGGTGTCCTCGTCCAGCCCGACCTCGGCGATCGGGCGTCCCTGCGCATCCGCGGGCAGCCCGAGCAGCCGGCGCGCGCTGTCGTTGGCCAGCGTGATGGTGCCCGACGAGTCCACCGCCACGATGCCTTCCAGCAGGCCGTGGACCATCGCCTCCCGATGCTCCACCAGCGAGGCGATCTCGTCCGGCTCCAGGCCGAGCGTCTGCCGTTTCATCCGAGACGCCAGCCAGACGCTGCCGAGCACACCCAGCAGCCCCGCCACCGCGAGGAAGGTGAGCGGGTCCGGCGCCGCGCTGAGCGCGACCGCGGAGAGCGAGGGACGTTCCCTGGCGGCGATCATGACGCCTTCGAGCGTCCCGCTGTCGCTCAGGATCGGCGCCCGCGCGGCGGCGTACTCGGTGGCGCCGATCGCGGCGATCCCGCTCCACCCGCGTCCGGGCGAACCCTCCCCGACTCGCACGTCGCTTCCCAGCAGGCGCGGGTCGGCGGGGGAGGAGAGCACCTTCCCCCGCGGATCGGTGACCAGCAGGAGATCTGCGTCGAGATTGGTCCGCAGCTCGTCCACGGCGGTGGCGTACTGCTGGGTGTTCAGGTCGGGCACGAGGCGGGAGCGGATCAGCGGGACCGCCGCCGCATACTCGGCCACCGTCTGCATCCGCCGCTCCTGCTGGGCATCGAAGCTGATGCGCGCCTGCTCGATCGAGGCGCCCGTGACGACGAGGAGGATCACGCCGAGGAGCGTGAGCTGGAAGATCAGCAGCTGCCGGACGAGGGTGATGCGCCGTCGCGCCGACCGTCTCGCACCCATCCCGTCCTCCCGCGTCGTCGCTGCGACTCATCGTGGCGTATCGGCCCCGGTGGAGGTAGCGCCGAGTCGGCTACACAAGCTACGAAACGTTCTTTGCCCACGAAAGCGCACGGTCCGCACCCGACACCTCGATGATGACCACGTCGGCGCTTCGTGGCCCGACCTGATCGAAGGAGATCGAGGTGAGGATGCCGAGCCGTATCGTCGCCGTCGCCTCGGTGCTCGCCCTCACCGCAGCCGTGCTCACCGGATGCGCCTCCTCCTCCGGCCGCGGTCCCGTCACCGATCTGCAGGTGCTCGTTCCGCAGGGCCCCGGCTCCGGATTCGACGTCACCGCGCGGGCGGTGGCGAAGACCTTGGACGATCTGGACCTGGCCACCGCTCCCGAGGTGACCAACCTGCCCGGCGCCTCCGGCACCGTGGCCCTCGCCCGCACCGTCGGGGAGAGCGACAACGGGCGCTTCCTGCTCGTCATGGGCCTGGGGCTGGTGGGGGCCGCCTACACCAACCGGTCCACCGCGGCCATCACGGAACCGACACCGGTCGCACGCCTCGTCGAGGAGTCGATGGCGATCGTCGTCCCCGCCGACTCGCCGTACGGGGACCTGGCTCAGTTCGTCGCCGCGTGGCGCGCGGCTCCGTCGGCGCTCCCGGTCGGCGGCGGGTCCACCGTCGGCGGTCCCGACCAGCTCCTGCCGGTGCAGCTCGCGCAGGCGGTCGGCATCCCGCCGAAGCAGGTCGACTACCGCTCCTTCGCCGGCGGCGGAGAACTGCTGCCGGCGGTGCTCGACGGGCGACTCGCCTTCGCCGTCTCGGGATACGGCGAGTTCCAGCAGCAGGTGGAAGCCGGGCAGCTACGGGTCTTGGCGGTCACCGGCACCCGGCGCATCCCCGGGCTGGACGCTCCGACCCTCCGCGAATCCGGCATCGACCTGGTCTTCACGAACTGGCGTGGCGTCGTCGCTCCGCCACGTGCGTCCGCGGCCGACGTGAAGCAGCTCATCGCCGTGCTCGAGACGATGCGCGGCAGTCCGGAGTGGAAGAAGGTCCTGGCCGGGAACGGCTGGACCGACTCCTTCCTGCCCGGAGCGGAGTTCGGGACGTTCATCCGCAGTCAGAACCGCCGTGTCGCGAGCGTGCTCACCCAGCTGGGCCTGACCTGACGCATCCGCCCCACCCCCCATCGCACTCGAAGGAGAGATCAGCGTGAACACGCGAAGCACGGCAGAGAGGT
This sequence comes from Micrococcales bacterium, assembly GCA_016212425.1. Classification (GTDB taxonomy): domain Bacteria; phylum Actinomycetota; class Actinomycetes; order Actinomycetales; family Microbacteriaceae; genus Schumannella. The sequence goes on from JACRGJ010000101.1 coordinate 68,943, forward strand.
CCCGGTCGTGACCGGCGTCCTGTCCCCGCCCTCGGGCGCGGCGGCGGAGCGCAGCGTCGAGCAGTACCCGGCTCCGCGCTACCGGCGGCTGCTCGGCGCCGACCGCAGCACCTGGATCTACTGGGCGACCCTGGTCGTCCTGGCCCTGCTGGTGCTCGCCCCCGTGGTGCCCACCCTGGTGCAGGCGCGCAGCGACCGCCCCCTCTACGAGGCGGGCGGGGTCTTCACGCTGACAAACTTCGTGCGGCTGTTCACCGAGGCGAACTTCGGCGTGGTCGCCCTCACGACGCTCGCCTTCGCGGCGCTGACGACGGTCCTCACCATCCTCATCGCGGTGCCGATGGCGATCGTCGTGGTCCGCACCGACATCCCCGGGCGCCGGATGTTCGGAGCCGGGATGCAGTGGCCCTTCTTCATCTCCTCCCTGATCCTCGGCTTCGGCTGGATCACGATGTACGGCCCGGCCGGCTTCGTCAGCACCTGGGTGCGCACCGCCATCGGCGTCGTCCCCTGGAACCTCTACTCGATCCCCGGGATGGCGCTGACCGAGGCGGTCGCCCTCGCCCCCATCGCCTATGTGTTCTGCGCGAACGCGCTGCGCAACGCCGACGCCAGCCTCGAGGGCGCGGCGCAGACCGTCGGCGCCGGACCCCTCCGCATCCTCCGACACGTCGTCATCCCGATGCTGCGGCCGCCGGTCGTCTACAGCTCGATCCTCGTGCTCTCGATGTCCGTCGAGACCCTCAGCGTGCCCCTGCTGTACGGGCAGCCGGTGGGCATCACCGTGTTTTCCACCTTCCTCTATAAGAACGGCCTGCAGTCCATCGACCCGGACTACGGCATCCTCGGCGCCGCCTCGACCATGATCCTGGTCGTCACCGTCCTCCTGGTCATCGTGCAGGGGAAGCTGCTGCGCGACGCCAAGCGCTTCGTCTCCGTGCGGGGCAAGGCGACCCGGCCGCGGCTGCTCGACCTCGGCCGGCTCCGCTGGCCCGCCGTCGCCTTCATCGTGATCTATCTCGTCTTCGGGGCGCTCCTGCCCATCGGAGGGCTCGTCTTCCGCTCGTTCACCACCTTCTTCACGCCTCTGGCGAATCCGTTCAACGCGCTGACCGCCGCCAACTACCAGCGCATCGTCGAGTTCCCCGTCTACTCCGCCTCGATCCGCAACAGCCTCATCGTCGCCGGCGTCGGCGCCGTGCTGGTGAGCCTGTTCGCGACGATCGCGGTGGTCGTCGCCCGGCGCTCGAGCTTCCGCTACCGGAGGCTGATCGAGTACCTCGCTCTCGCACCGCAGGCGATGCCCAGCCTGGTCATCGGGGTCGGCCTGTTCTGGGCGTTCGCGCTGGCCCCGTTCGGGTCCGGTGCTCTGATCCAGGGCACCCTGGCCGCGCTCATCCTGGCCTTCGGTCTGCGGGCCCTGCCCAGCGCCTTCGGCTCGATCTCCCCCGCCGTCCTCCAGCTGGGGGAGGAGCTCGACAACGCGGCCCGCGTCTCGGGCGCCGACTGGCTGCGCATGTTCACCGGCATCCTCGCCCGCCTGCTGACCCCGGCGTTCGGTGCCGCGCTGGTGCTCTCGTTCGTGACGATGCTCAAGGAGTACTCGCCCGCGATCTTCCTGGGCACCGCCAAGACCAACGTGATCGGCACGACGATGCTCGAGCTCTGGACGCAAGGCAACACGGGCTCCGTCGCCGCTCTCGCCACCATCCAGATCGCGATCACCGCCGTGTTCGTCGGCCTCGCCGGTCTGCTCCTGAAGGGAAGGAAGAGCTGATGCCCGACGTCGTCGTCACGCAGCTGAAAAAGGACTTCGCCGGCGCCACGGTGCTGCACGAGGTCGACCTGACCATCCGGGACGGGGAGTTCTTCACCCTCCTCGGACCCAGCGGATGCGGGAAATCCACCACCCTGTCCTGCATCGCGGGACTGGAGAAGCCCACATCGGGCCGGATCTCCATCGGCGAGGAGCTGTTCTTCGACGGGGACTCGGGCCGGTTCACCCCACCCGAGGCGCGCAACCTCGGGATGGTCTTCCAGTCCTACGCGCTGTGGCCGCACATGACGCTGGAGCAGAACCTCGCCATGCCGCTCCAGCTGCGCAAGGTGCCCAAGACCGAACAGCGGACCCTGATCCGGGACGCCCTCGACCGGGTCGGTCTGGCCCACCTGAAGGACCGGTATCCTCACCAGCTCTCCGGCGGCCAGCAGCAGCGGGTCGCCCTGGCCAGGGCGCTGGTGTACTCGCCCCGCGTCCTGCTGCTGGACGAGCCGCTGTCGAACCTCGACGCGAAGCTGCGGGAGCAGGCGCGGGTGTGGCTGAAGCGTCTGCAATCCGAGTTGGGCATCACCACGATCTACGTGACGCACGACCAGGAGGAGGCGCTGGCGATGAGCGACCGGATCGCGGTGATGTCGGCCGGCTATCTCCTCCAGGTCGGCAGCCCCGAGGACATCTACGAGCGGCCGGCGACCGCCGAGGTCGCCGCCTTCATCGGCCGGTCCAACTTCATCGAGGGCACGGTCAGCACCGTGACCGGAGGCAGGGCTCGGGTGACGGTGCCCGAGGCGACAGCCGAGTTCGAGGTGCCGGCCGATGGCGGATTCTCCGCAGGGGACCTCGTCACGGTCGCGTTCCGGCCGGAGCGGGCGACGCTCGTCGACTCGGCTGCGGTCGACCCGGATGCCTCCGTGCTGCTTCCCGGGTCGGTGCTCACGACCGCCTACGTCGGCTCCCGCATCGAGTACTCGGTCCGGTTCGGCACCCGCACCCTTCTCGTCGATCACTACCGCGGCGGCTTCGCCGGAACGGTGAAGGTGGCGGTCCCCGAGGACGCCGTGCGGCTCTATCCGCGCAGCGCCGCGGTGCCCGAGGAGGTCGAAGAGCTGATGGCCGTCACCGTCTGAACCCGCCCTCACGACGACGTCTGCGCCGAGCCCCGCTCGCCGGCGCAGAGAACGGACGTCACCGGATCCCGTCCGGCGACCCGCCGGACACCGTCCGCCGGAACCCCGCACCACGCGACAGCAACGCCTCGACACGAAGGAGTGAAATGACAACGCATGCCAACCGGAGAGCCGGTCGCCGGTGGATGGTCCCTGTCGGGATCGCCCTCGCCTCCGCCGCGGTCCTCGCCGGATGCTCCGGCGGCGGGACCGCCGCCCCGGTCAACAGCATCGCCGCCGGGAAGTACCCCGACTACTACCCGAAGGACTACCAGAAGCTCGTCGACGCGGCCAAGAAGGAAGGGGGCGAGCTGAACATCTACTCGAACACCGACCAGACCAACTGGGCCCCGATCTTCCGCGACTTCAAGAAGAAGTACCCGTTCGTCACGACGATCAACGCCAACAACCTCGACAGCGACGAGGTGTTCCAGCGCGTGCTCAGCGAGCAGGCCACGGGCGGCACGTCCGCCGACATCATGGTGACCGGCGCGGCGCAGGGCTGGGCGAAGTTCACCCAGGGCAAGAAGGATGCGGTGCTTCCGTACACCTCGCCGGAGCTCAGCCAGCTGCCCGACTTCGCGCAGCCGCTTCCCGGGGTCTACGCGATGTCGCTGGATCCCTCCGGCATCACCTACAACACCTCGCTCCTGCCGAAGGGGATCACCGGGTACGCCGACCTCGCGAAGCAGGTCAAGGCGAATCCCGCGGCGTTCGAGAACAAGATCACCACGCGGGACATCGGCGGCAGCTTCGGCTTCACCGTCACCCGTGCTCTCACCGAGGCGCGTCCGAAGCTGTGGAGCGCGTTCGAGACGATCCTCCCGGTCGCCCGCCCTGAGACCTCCTCGGGGACCCAGGGCGAGAAGATCCTCGCCGGCGAGTACGTGGCCGGATTCCAGATTAGCACCGCCCCGTCGTATCCGCTCGAGCAGTCCAGCGGCGGCCTGTACAAGGTGGTGCTCCCGAAGGACGGCACGGTCGTGCTCCCGCGCGGGATCGGGATCGTGCCCGAGGCCAAGCGCACGGCGACGGCGAAGCTCTTCGTCGACTTCGTGCTCTCCAAGGAGGGCCAGAACGCCGTGGCCGAGGGGGGCCTGACCTCCTACCGCGACTCCGTCAAGTCGGCGCCGGGCCTGCACACCTACCAGGATCTGGCCAAGGCGGTGGGCAAGGACCAGATCATCATCGGCAGCTACAAGCTGGTGACCCCGGAGCAGGTCGCGGCGTTCACCGACCGCTGGAACGGGCTCCTCGCGAAGTAGCCGGCAGCGGCTCCGCCCGGCCTGCATCGCCGGGCGGAGCCGCCTCCCTCGTCCTCGATCGATCGGAGCACCATGCCGGCCACCCCGACCCATGCAGCCGAGCCGTCGGAATCCGTCCTCAGCGGACGGTCGACGGCATGAGCCCCCATCGGCGGTGGATCCCGGCGCTGGTGGCGCACGCGGTGCTGGTGCAGGCGCTCACCTACGCGATCCGCCCGGGCACCTCGTACGCCCTCCTGGAAGCGGATGCGTCGCCGGCGGTGCTCGGGGTGATCGGCGCGGTCTTCGCCGTCCCCGCTCTCGCGCTCGCCCTGCCGTCCGGACGGCTGGTCGACAGCTGGGGGGAGAAGCGCACCGCCGTCGTGGGGGGCCTGCTTCTTGTCGCCTCCGCTGCCGTCGCGCTCACCGGTACCCGATCCATCCCGGCGCTGATCGTGGCGACACTGCTCCTCGGCCTGGGTCACCTGTTCTCGGTCGTGTCCGAGCAGGTGCTCGTCGCCAACCGCTCCCAGGAGGGAGCGCGGGATTCGGCGTTCGGCCTGTACACCCTGGTCGTGTCGATCGGCCAGGTGATCGGGCCGCTCTTCATCGCCATTCCCGACTCGGACGGTGCGGGTCCCGCACTCGTGGTCGTGTTCTCCGCGTGCCTGGTGATGGCGGCCGCGGTCACCGTCACCGGGGCCCTCCTCCGCGGCGTCCCGACGGTGCGCTCCGAGGACGGTGCCGCCCTGCCGTCCCCCGTGGCTCTGCTGCGCCAGAAGGGCGTCGTCCGGGCGCTGCTCGCCAGCAGCCTCTCGCTCGCCTCGGTCGATATCACTCTGGCCTACTGGCCGGCGCTGGGAGACGAACGGGCTCTGCCCGCGTGGGTGATCAGCGCGATGCTCGTCGCGCGCTCCTTCAGCACGATGCTCTCGCGAGCCGGTCTCGGAGCGGCTACCCGCCGGCTCGGACGGCGCCGGGTGATGACCCTGAGCCTGGTCGGCGCCGCCGGGGCGTTCGCGCTCACCGGCGCCCCCGTCCCGCCGGTCGCGCTCGTCGTCGTCGCGGCCGTGTACGGCCTGGCCATCGGCGCGAGCCAGCCGATCACGATGTCCTGGCTCACCGACCTGGCACCCCCGGGCCGACGCGGGATGGCGCTCTCGCTGCGCCTGGCGGGCAACCGGATCGGGCAGTCCGCTGTCCCCGCGGCCGTGGGTCTCCTGGCGGCGAGCAGTGGTGCTGTCGGGGTGCTGCTCGCCACGGCCGGGGCCCTGGTCGTGGCCTCCTGGTCCTCCCGGGCCATCGACGATTCGACAGGATCCGCGGGCACCGTTCGGTAGCGTGGCGGGATGGCATCAGCCCGCGACGCCGCATCCGTCCCGCGCCGGGGCCGCACCGGCTCTGGCGGACCGGACACCGGCTCCAGGCCCGGGTAACCGGCCATGCGCTGGTTCCTGCTCCTCCTCGTCGGCCTCGTCGGCGGCTTCTTGTCGGGACTGTTCGGGGTCGGCGGCGGCATCGTCATGGTGCCTCTGCTCGTCACCCTCGTGCGGCTCGATCATCGTCAGGCTGCGGCGACGTCGCTCGCCGCGATCGTGCCCACCGCTGTCGCCGGCTCGGTGTCGTACGTGGCGGGCGGCGCCGTCGATCTGCTCGCCGGCCTGCTCGTGGGCCTGGGGGGCGTCGTCGGATCGCTGGTCGGCACGCGGTTGCTGCGGCGGCTGCCCGTCTCCTGGCTGCGCTGGCTCTTCCTCGCCCTCCTCGCGGCGGTCGCCGTGCGCACGCTCACCGAGGTGCCGCTCCGCGGATCCGGCCTGCACCTGGACCCACTGACCCTCGGCGGCCTCGTGCTGCTCGGGCTGGGCATGGGCATCGCGTCGGGCCTGTTCGGCATCGGCGGCGGGGTGCTCGCGGTGCCGGTGCTCATCGCGGTGTTCGGCGCCGACGACCTGCTCGCGAAGGGCACCTCGCTCGCGGCGATGGTGCTCACCGCGCTGTCCGGGTCGGTCCTCAACGCGCGCGCTCGGCTGGTGCGACCGCTGGACGGGCTTGTCGTCGGCATCGCCGCGGTGGGGGCGTCGTTCGGCGGTGTCGCCGTCGCCTTCCTGCTCTCGCCGGTCGTCGCGAACGTGCTGTTCGCGATCCTAATCCTGGTGTCGGCGGCGCAGCTGGTGCTGGCGGCGGTGCGCGAGCATCGCACGCGCCGGCGCCCCCGGACCGGATCGGCGGATGCCGCGGCCGGCGAGGCGCCGGCGGCGTGAGTCAACGGCCGATGACGACCGTGTCGTCGCCGCTGCTGACTCGCAGGGCCAGCTTCGGCAGGTCGGCCACCGAGAAGGCCACCCGATAGGTCGCCGACTCGCCGGGCTGCAGCGACCGCGTCGCCTCGAGAAGGATGCCGCCAGGGGCGTCGAAGATCCGCGTGCCGGTGGTGTCCTCCACTGCGAAGCCGAGGCCCGGCTGGACAGGACCGGAGCCGAGGTTCGTGAGGGTGACGGTGCTGACCACGGCGACTCCGCCCCCGACCCCGACCGCCTTGGGGCTCGGCGAGTAGGCGATCGGGTCGCTGACGCCGACGGCGAGCTCGGAGCCGAGAGCCGTGGTGGCGCCGAACGGGACCCTCGGGTCCGCGGGTGCGGTCTTCGCCGAGGCGGCGAGCTTCTCGCCGGACAGCACGGGGGCGCCGCGCGTGAGCGGGTTCTGGGACACCTCGACCGACACGATGACCGACGCTCCCAGCGCCACGCCCGCGGCGCTCAGCACCCCGAAGGTGACCAGGGCGCGGGCCCGGGTGGCGGCGCGTCGCGGCGAGCGGGATGTGGAGCGCCGCGCGGCGTCGCCGGCGAAGTCCGCATCCGGTGCCGCCGGAGCCGCGCCTCGCGCGATCGACGCCCCGACGATCGCGTCGAAGTCGTGCACCGCGCTCCCGCGCTCGACCCCGCCGCGCACCGCGCTGTCCACTGTCGATCCGGCTGAAACCCCCATCACAACCCCCTGGTGCGAGGGTGCCAAAAACCGGGGACATCCTCTCGCCCCAGTTCGGGGACGGAGCCGCTTCGCGGCGGCTACAGCTCGAGCGCGTCGCCCGGCGTCAGCGCGTGGAACTCGCCGCCGTTCTGCTCCGTCGCCCAGGCGATCCGCCCGTTCGCCATCTGCTTCCCCGCCTCGGAGTTGACCATCTCGTGCGTGGGGAAGCTGTGCCGCGGTGCCACCTGCAGCACGTAGTCCATGGCATCGCCGATCTTCAACCAGGGCGCGCTGGAGGGTACGGCGAGCGCCTGCACCTCGACGCCCTCGGGAACGGTGTACGAGTCACCGGGGTAGAACAGCTCGCCGTCGACGAGCACGCCGAGGTTGTCGACGACCGGGATCGAGGAGTGGATGAGGGCGTGCTGTCCGCCGAAGAAGCGCAGCTCGAACCCGCCCGCGCGCACGGTGTCGCCGGCGCGCACGACGGTGACCTCCGCCTTCACCTCGGCGGCGGCGTCGGCCACCCCCTGCGGTGCGTAGACCGGGATGCCGGGATTCGCCTCGAGCAGGCGGGTCAGCTGGTCGGGCGTCCAGTGGTCGGGGTGCTCGTGGGTGATCACGACGCCGACGACGTTCTCGAGCTCGGGCACCGGGGCGGTGAAGCTGCCCGGATCGACGACGAGCCGCTCGCCGCCCTTCTCGAGGAGGAGGCAGGCGTGCTCGAGCTTCGTGATCTTCATGCTCCGACGCTACCCCTGAGCGCGGGCCCGAGCCCGCGTCGCGGCGGCATCGAGCGCGTAGACCCAGCGGCGGCCGGGGAACTCGGCGACGGTCCACAGTTGCCCGCGGGCGGGCCAGAGCGCGAGGTCCTCCGGTCCCGGTGCGAGTTCGCCGGGCATCCGCGTGAAGCCCCGCGGTCCGCCGACCCAGAGATCGCCGCCCGCCCGGGCGCCCCGGCTCGCGGTGACGAACCAGGTGCCGTCCCGCACGAGGGCGCCCTGCATCTTCGGGATGCCCGGGTCGTGCACCTCGGCGACCTCCGCCCGGGCTCGGATGCCGCGCTGCCGCGGGTCGAGGGGGATCCGGGCGAGGCGTCCGCCGGGCCCGTCACCGTATTCGCCCACCACGAGCGCGGGCCGCGCGTCCGCTGTGTCGCCCCCGCCCCCGCCCTCGCGCCCGCCCCCGCCTCCGCCCTCGCCCGCGCCCTCGAGGGAGACGAAGGAGTAGCGCAGGCGCTCGGTCCCGGATGCGGTGGTGGCGACCAGGTGCGCGCACTGCGGAAGCACGAGCGGCCCGTCGATCCGCCCCGCGCGATTCCGCAGGCGCAGCAGATCGGCGAGCCGGAACTCGCGCAGCCCGCCGCGCGTCGCCGCGACATAGAGACGGTCGTCGACGATCGCGATGCCGCCGGCGTGCACCTCCACGGGGGCGAGCCGCACCCCGCCCGGCACCGCGGAGTCCCCTTCGGGCACCTCTACCGGCGCGGCGAGCGTCACGTGGCGGTAGCGCGGTGCATCCGGGCGGGGGTCGACGAAGCTCACCCGCGCGCCGCGTCCGCGCTGCGAGTACCAGCTCACCGCGATCAGCGTGGGCCGGCCCCCCTCGCCCGGCAGCACGTCGATGCCCTGCGGCCACCACCGCGGGTGCCGGTCGTCGATCGCATCCCAGCGGAACCCGGCGACGGCGTGCGGCGCCGGCGGGACGCCCCACCGCCCCCGGCGGGCGCGCCCGGTGCCGAGCCCCGCGACCCCGACGCGCTCGTGGGGGCGCACCGCCGTGGCGAGGAGCGTCTCGTCGGTGGGGTGCCGTACGAGGCTGAGCCCGGTGGGCCCGTCCGCCGCAGGCTCGCGCGACCCCGTCGGCGCGCGCGGTCCGGGGGGCACGGGATGGAGCCTACGTGCGCCGCATCGTCGGAGGTTCTGGCCGAGACAGCTTCGATCCGGGCCGATCCGGTCAGATGCCCGACGAAACAGCAGCGGATCGCGGCACGCGGATCGCGGCGCCCGGATCGCGGCGCCCGGACCGCGGCGCCCGGATCGCGGCGCCCGGACCGCGGCGCCCGGACCGCGGCGCCCGGACCGCAAGGCCCGGACCGCGGCGCCCGCACCGCAGAGGCCCCGGACGGCACGCGGTGCTCCAGGAGCGCGGCGCCACCACTGCTCTGGGATGATGCCCGCATGCCGACGTCGCAGCGCCTCGTCGTCGCCATCAACCCGTCCGCGTCCTTCGGAGCCCGGGCGGCGGTCGGCCCGGCCGTGGTGCAGACGCTGCGGGCGGCGGGCCATGACGTCGTCTCGCTCACCGAGCCGGATTTCCTCTCGCTCGTCGCCTCCGCCCGACGCGCTCTGGAGCGTCGTCCGGATGCGCTGGTCGTCGTGGGCGGTGACGGCATGGTGAACCTCGGCGTGAACCTCGTGGCGCGCACCCGGATCCCGCTCGGTCTCGTGCCGTCCGGCACGGGCAACGACGCGGCACGCGCTCTCGGCATCCCGCACCAGAACACCGAGCAGGCGGTGACTCGCCTGCTCGAGGCGCTCTGGCATCCGCCCCGGACGATCGACGCGGCCCTGATGCGGTGGATGGATGCCGACACCGGCCGGCCCGAGGAGCGCTGGTACCTCGCGATGCTCAGCGCCGGCTTCGACGCGATCGTCAACGAGCGGGCCAACCGCATGCGGCATCCGAAAGGGGCCGGTCGCTACATCCTCGCGATGCTGGCCGAGCTGGCTCGGATGCGCCCCCTCCACTACCGGCTGACCCTGGACGGCGAGGTGCTGGAGACGGATGCGCTGCTCGCGGCGGTCGGCAACGGTCCGTCGCTCGGCGGCGGGATGCGGCTGGCCCCGGAGGCGCTGCTCGACGACGGCCTGCTCGAGGTGGCGATCGTGCGGCCGATGTCGCGGGCCGGCTTCCTGCGGCTGTTCCCGTCCGTGTACCGGGGCACTCACGTGCGCGATCCGCGGGTCGAGATCCGCCGGGCCGCGCGGGTGCGCATCGAGGCGACGGTGGTGGCCTACGCCGACGGGGAGCGTGTGGCACCCCTGCCGATCGAGGTCGAGATCGTGTCCGGAGCTGTTCGCGTGCTCAGCGGAGACCGCCGCCCGTGAGGCGAAGCCCGCCGCCGCTGTGGCATACTCGGAGGGTTGTCGTGACGGCCCCATCGTATAGAGGCCTAGTACGCCGCCCTCTCACGGCGGTAACGCGGGTTCGAATCCCGCTGGGGTCACCTGCAGAAAGCCCTGTTCAGCCAGGGCTTTTGATCTAGCGATGCCGGCTAGGTGTCGCGTGAGATCGAGGTAGCGAGGCCGAGCGTCGAGGCTGGCGCGTCGAGGCTGGCAGGTCGAGTGGGTCTCCGACCACGCGAGACAGGTGACAACGCCCATAGTCCGGCCTCACCGATGCCCTCGCTCGCTTCGACGCTGGCGGGGCCGACGCGTTGATCGTCTCGTCGGGCTGGATGGCATGACCCGCTTCCCGGACGCGAAGGCGGGCACCGCCGATCCTGTTGGTCGTGCGCTCGCGGTGGCGCGCGAAGTCAGCAAGGCGCACGGCCTCGAGTTCCACCTCGCCTCGGGTCGCGCGATCGTGGACGAGGTGTGGGCGAACGTCATGGCGCACATGTGGGGATCGCGTTACGGCATCGGGGTCTTCGAGGACCGGGTCGAGCGCCGGCCTGAACGACAACCTGGTAACCGAAGTCGGGGCGATGCTCATGACCGGTCGACGCGTCGCCATACTCAAGGACGGGTCGATCGAGAAGATGCCCACGGACTTCATCGGGATGATCTACAAGTCGGTCGACCTTTCGGACGAGGAGGCGGTCCGCGTCCTCGTCTCCGACTGGCTCAAGGACGACCTGCGCATCGGAAAGCTCAGGTTGCTCCTACGTTTCCCCGCGCCACCCGTCCGTCGAGTGGGACTGAATTCGGTCACAATCCAGTCAGAATCAGGTACCGTGAGAGCAATCCCGTCAAAGGAGGCCCCGATGTCGATCGCGCAGATCAAGCCCATCAGCTACCTCAAATCGCACGCCGCGCAGATCGCACGGGAACTTGCCGACGGGGCCGACCCGCTCGTCGTGACGCAGAACGGCGTCGCGCGGCTCGTCGTGATGGACGCCGCGGAGTATGAGCGCCGCGAGCAGGCGCTCGCGCTGCTGAAGCTCCTCGCCCTCGGCGACCGGGAGGTCGAGCGCGGGCAGCATCTGGATGCGGACGAGGTGTACGCGGAGCTCGCTGCCGAGTGAAGATCCGCTACACCGCTGGCGCGCGAAGCGATCTCCTTCAGCTCCGCCGCTACGTCATTGGCCGCTTCGACGCTGCGGACTGGTCTCGCTCGCTCGCGGAGCTGCGCGATCGGGTCGCGCTGCTGGCCGACCAGCCGCGACTCGGCAGCGTGCCGCTGGAACTCGAGGAGCTCGGCATCGACCGGTATCTCGAGCTGGCCGTCGGCCGGAATCGCCTCCTCTACGAGCTGCGCGATGACACCGTCTTCGTTTTGCTCGTCGTCGATCACCGGCGCGACTTCCGGGCCGTCCTCGCCAGGCGACTGCTTGAACCGCCGACCGGCGACGCGCGCGCGTGAACCGCTGAGTAACGGGGACCGATGAGGCTGCCGCGTGCCTACAGAGTGGCTGCAAACGCCGACAGTAGGAACGTTCCAGACGCACTCGATGCACCCGGGATCACCGTACAACACAGGCCAGCTCAACAGAGAGCCCGTCGTTCCGGGCGTGCTGAAGAGCCCTCTCACGGCGGTAACGCGGATTCGAATCCCGCTGAAACCCCACACCGCTGGAACCACATCCCGCTGGGGTCACCTGCACCGCCCGGGGTCGCCGGGCCTCAGAAGTCGAAGTCGGGATCGAACACGTTGAGGGGAGTGCCCTCCGGGTCGTCGTCGTCCAAATCGAACGCGTCGATGAAGGCCACCGTGCGCTCGGTGATGAGCACCGCCGTCGTCCGTTGATCGACGAGGCTCACGTCGATGAAATCCCCCCCTCGCCGCAGGGCGTCGACGATGTCCGACCGGGCGCGATCAGCGGCCTCCGCCGATTCGAGGAACAGCCGCCGGGTCGCGACCGTCAACTCGTATCTCTTCATGACTCACCTCTGGGCTCGTGGATCACTCGGGTGCCGGTAGGCTATGTGCCGCCCGGCGCGTCCGGCGACAGCCTTGACATCAGCCGCACGATCGGGGTGGCCGGTCGGGCCGGCTCGAGCATCGTGGATGATCTCCTCGGGATTCACGCACCGAAAGGGACTGATGGGCAAGCTCGTCTACGGCGGCACGACCTACCAGCTGGATGACCGCGTGCTCGCGCACCTGCAGGTCGTCGTGGCCATGAAGCTGCGGCGGGGCGAGAACTTTTTCGTCAGCTGGCGCAATCCGCTCGCCCAGGGTGGCGGTCGCCAGTCGCTGTGGATCGACAACGGATTGCACATGGCCTTCGAGTACGACGGCAGTGTGATCCCCACGGTGAGCCGCGACTGGATCGAGGCGATGGCGGCATCCGCCGGCACCAACTTCGGGTTGCAGATCACCGACGAGGACGGCGACCTGCTCAACACCGGAGCGCACAGCATCGTCGGCTGACGCCTCCTCGACGCCCCCCGTTCACCGCCGCGACACCTCGCTGCCCCTAGGGTGAGGCGATTCGGCGGGAGGGCGTGTGCAGGGACCTGGCATGGCCGCGGGTGGCATCCTGGGCGACGCCCGGCTCGCACCTCCGCCGCGCACCCTCTGGGATGTGCTCCGTGCCACCGCCGACCGCGTGCCCGACGCCTCGGCGCTGGATGACGGGGCGACGGCGCTGCGTTACCGCGAACTGGTGACGCACGCGGAGGCGCGCGCACAGGCGCTGGCGGATGCCGGGGTGCGACGCGGCGACCGGGTGGGCATCCGGATGCCGTCCGGTCGACTCGAGCTCTACGTCGCGATCCTCGCGGTGCTGCGGGCCGGCGCGGCGTACGTGCCGGTCGACCTGGACGACCCGCAGGAGCGCGCAGACCTGGTGTTCCGCGAGGCGGGCGTGCGCGGGGTGCTCGGCGCGGACGGGGTGTACCGGCCGGCCACCGACCATCCGGCCGATCCTGGCCGGAGCGGGCCGCAGCCCGACCGGGAGGCTCCCGAGCCCGATCGGCACGCCCCGGAGCCGCCGACCCCCGACGATGACGCCTGGATCATCTTCACCTCGGGCTCCACCGGTACGCCCAAGGGCGTCGCGGTCACGCACCGCTCGGCCGCGGCGTTCGTCGACGCGGAGGCGCGGATGTTCCTGCGGCAGGATCCTCTCGGCCCGGACGATCGGGTGCTCGCCGGGCTCTCGGTCGCCTTCGACGCGTCGTGCGAGGAGATGTGGCTCGCCTGGCGATCGGGCGCGTGCCTGGTGCCGGCGCCGCGGGCGCTGGTGCGCACCGGGATGGATCTCGGGCCCTGGCTGCTCGCCCGGCGCATCACCGCGGTCTCGACCGTGCCGACCCTCGCGGCGCTCTGGCCGGCCGATGCGCTCGAGGACGTGCGGCTGCTGATCTTCGGCGGCGAGGCCTGCCCGCCCGAGCTCGCCGCTCGGCTCGTGGACGGCGAGCGCGAGGTGTGGAACACCTACGGCCCCACCGAGGCGACGGTGGTCGCGTGCGCGGCGCTGCTCGAGGGCGCACCGCCCGTGCGCATCGGGCTGCCCCTCGACGGCTGGCTGCTCGCGGTCGTCGACGCGGCGGGTGCTCCGGTGGGGGAGGGGGAGGTCGGCGAACTCGTCATCGGCGGGGTCGGGCTGGCGCGCTACCTCGATCCCGCGAAGGACGCGGAGAAGTACGCGCCGATGCCCTCCCTCGGCTGGGAGCGCGCCTACCGCAGCGGCGACCTGGTGCGCTTCGAGCGCGCCGGTCTGCTGTTCCAGGGCCGCGCCGACGATCAGGTGAAGATCGGTGGGCGCCGCATCGAGCTGGGGGAGGTGGAGGCCGCTCTGCTGGGTCTGGACGGGGTCGCCGCGGCGGCGGTCGCGGTACGGCGCACCGAGGCGGGTACCAGCGTGCTGGTGGGCTACCTGGCCCCGGCCGATGCGGCATCCTTCGGCCGCGGTGCCGCGCTGGCCCGCCTCCGCGCGGAGCTGCCCGCCGCGCTGGTCCCCCTCCTCGCGGTGCTGCCGGAGCTGCCGACGCGCACCTCCGGGAAGGTCGACCGCGCGGCGCTGCCGTGGCCGCTGCCCGGCACCCCGGATCCGGCCGACGCGGACGACACCGACCCGGGCGCCGCCCCGGGCCTCCGCGAGCTCGCCGCCCTGTGGCAGGCGGTGCTCGGGGTGGCGGTGGCCGACCCGGATGCGAACTTCTTCGACCTGGGCGGCGGATCCCTCGCCGCCGCGCAGCTCGTGGGCCGCATCCGCGAACGCGACCCCGAGTTCACCGTCGCCCTGGTCTACGAGCACCCGCGCCTCGGGGCGATGGCGGAGGCCCTAGCCGAGCGCACCCGCGACACTCCGGCATCGGGCGCCGCATCGCGCGACCACCGCGTCGTCCCGACCCCGCGCGGCATGCAGTGGGCGCAGACCCTCGCCGCGGTGCCGCTGCACCTGCTCGCCGCCGCGCGCTGGGTAACGATCGTGCTCGCCGCCGGCTCGGTGCTGCGCGCCCTCGGCGGCTGGGACGCGCTGCCCTCGGCGCCGCTGCCGATCCTCCTCGTCGGGCTGGTGCTCTTCGTCACCCCCTTCGGGCGGATGGCGATCGCCGTCGTGCTCGCACGCCTCCTGCTGCTCGGGGTGCGGCCGGGCGATCACCCGCGCGGCGGATCCGTGCACTTCCGGCTGTGGGCCGCCGAGCGGGCCGCCCACCTCGTCGGCGCGCAGAGCCTGGCCGGCGCGCCGTGGATCAGCTACTACGCCCGAGCACTCGGCGCCCGGATCGCGCGCGACGTCGATCTGCACGCCCTCCCGCCCGTGACCGGGATGCTCACGATGGGCCGCGGCGCGGCGGTCGAACCGGAGGTGGACCTCTCCGGGTGGTGGGTGGATGGCGACGTGCTGCGCCTCGGGGCGATCCACATCGGCGCCGGTGCCACCGTCGGGGCCCGCAGCACCCTCCTGCCCGGCGCGCACCTGGGCCGCGACGCGGAGATCGCCCCCGGGTCGGCGGTGTTCG
>JACRGJ010000102.1 GCA_016212425.1 Micrococcales bacterium
CTCATTCACCCCAATTGGGCCACACGACGTGATCGCATGGCCCAATTGGGGAGAGTGAGCACGGGGACGAGAGGGTGTGAGGTGCCATCCGCGTCAGACAGGTCACGAGTGTCAGAGGGGCGACTCGCCTCAGACGGACCACCCGCCTCCGACGACCATCCCGTTAGACGGCGCGACGGTCCAGGATCTCCAGGATCGAGACGCGGAGCTCGTCCGGAGCCGTCTCGATGCACGCGCGTTGCACGCGTCGGGTGATGACGAGGCCCACATTGGCCTCGTCCGCGCAGTCGACGCAGTTGTCGAGGTGGTCCTTCACATCGCGGAAGTCCTCGTCGGTGAGTTCGCGATGCAGGTACTCCTCGAGCTCCGCCTTGGCCTTGTCGCAGCCGCAGTCGCTCATGTCGTGCTCCTGGATGGGGTGTCCGGGACCGTGATGCCGCGGTCGCGGGCGTAGTCGGCGAGGCGCTCGCGCAGCAGGCGACGCCCGCGGTGCAGTCGGCTCATGACCGTGCCGACCGGGGTCTTCATGATGTCGGCGATCTCCTGGTAGGCGAACCCCTCGACGTCGGCGAGGTACACCGCGAGGCGGAAGTCCTCGGGGATCGACTGCAGCGCCTCCTTGACGTCCGAGTCGGGCAGGTGGTCGATCGCCTCGGCCTCCGCCGATTTCGTCGTGCGCTGCAGCGTCAGCGACTCGGCCGTGCCGAGCTGCCAGTCCTCGAGGTCGTCGATCGTGTTCTGGTAGGGCTGACGCTGAGCCTTGCGATAGCTGTTGATGTAGCTGTTGGTCAGGATCCGGTAGAGCCAGGCCTTGAGATTCGTGCCCTGCTTGAACTGGGAGAACGCGGCGAACGCCTTCGCGTACGTGTCCTGGACGAGGTCGCCGGCATCGGCGGGGTTGCGCGTCATTCTCATCGCCGCGGCGTACAGCTGGTCCATGAAGGGCAGCGCCTGCTCTTCGAACAGCGTCCGCAGGTCCGCGCGGGAGAGATCGGAGCGATGGGTGTCGTCGAGGTCGTATTCCGACTCGACGTCGTGCCCGATCTGCTCCGCCTCGGCGTCGGGGCCGGGGTCTGCGGGCGTGGGGAGGTCGGACATCGCGACGAAGTCTAGTTCGCCCAGGATGCGGGCCTCCTCGGCGGAGTCGACCCGGGAGACGAGGGTCAGTGCTGTCACCGGTGGCTCCCCTCGGCACCGAACCGCTCGGCGCTACTCTGGGGAACCCATGCAGCTGCACAGGTATTCCGCGCCGGATTTCGACCCGTACGGCGACCGGGCGCCCGCCGCGACCGAACCCGGACCGTGGTCCGCCCCGACGGCATCCGGCCCGCTGCGCGCCCGACTGACGATTCCCGGCTCGAAGAGCCTCACGAATCGCGAGCTGATCCTGGCAGCGCTGGCGGATGCGCCCTCGCTGCTCCGGCGCCCGTTGCATTCCCGGGACACCGCGCTCATGGTCGCCGCGCTTCGCGCGCTGGGCACCCGGATCGAGGAGGTGCCGGGTGACGGGGAGTTCGGGCCCGATCTGCGGATCACCCCCACCTCCGAGTTGATCGGCAGCACCTCGATCGAGTGCGGCCTGGCCGGCACGGTCATGCGCTTCATCCCGCCGCTCGCGGCGCTCGCGCTCGGGCCGGTGGTGGTCGATGGCGACGAGGCCGCCCGACGCCGGCCGATGCGGACGACCATCGCCTCGCTGCGCGCGCTCGGGGTCGACGTCGACGACGCCGGCCGGGGTGCCCTGCCGTTCACGCTCCACGGCACGGGCCGGGTCACGGGAGGTGAGGTCGAGGTCGACGCCTCGGCGTCGAGCCAGTTCGTCTCCGGCCTGCTGCTCGCGGCCCCGCGCTTCGAACGCGGGTTGACGCTGCGCCACACCGGCCGGCGGCTCCCGAGCCTGCCCCACATCGAGATGACGGTCGCCGCGCTGGCCGCCCGCGGCGTCGAGGTGGCCTCGCCGGAACCCGGGGTGTGGGTGGTCGCGCCCGGTCCCCTCGCCGGCCTGGACGTGGACATCGAGCCGGACCTGTCCAACGCGGGTCCGTTCCTCGTCGCGCCCCTGCTCGCGGGCGGCACGGTGACGCTCGAACGCTGGCCGGAGGCCACGACGCAGGTCGGCGACGAACTCCTGGAGCTCCTGCCGCAGTTCGGAGCCGCTGTCACCCGAAGCGGCGGCGAGGTCACCGTCGACGGCGGCGACGGGATCGCCGGCACGCGGAGCATCCCCGGTCGGGACCTCGACCTCGCTCACGCCGGCGAGCTGACCCCGACGGTCGCGGCACTGCTCGCCTTCGGCGAGAGCCCCTCGACGATCACCGGTGTCGGCCACCTGCGCGGGCATGAGACCGACCGGCTCGCCGCGCTCCGCCGCGACCTCGCGGGCCTCGGCGGGGCGGCGACGGAACTGGCCGACGGGATCCGCATCGACCCGCGACCGCTGCACGGCGGTCTCTGGGGCGCCTTCGGCGATCACCGCATGGCAACCGCGGGCGCCGTGATCGGGCTGGCCGTCGACGGCGTCGCGGTGGACGACATCGCGACGACCGCGAAGACGCTCCCGGAGTTCCCCGGACTCTGGCTCCGGATGCTCGGCCGCGAGCCCTCCACCACCATCCCGCCCGCGATCTGAGCGCATGAGCTGGCTGCCGCCCGACGAGGAGGACGAGGGCTTCGACGCCTGGGACGAGTCGGATGCCCGGGTGCGGCCGAATCCGAAGGGGAACCGGCCGCGCACGAAGCAGCGTCCTGGGCACCGCGACGCCCTCGTCGGCCGGGTGCTCGCGGTCGACCGCGGCCGCTACACCGTGCTGGTCGACGAGGGCGGGCCGACCGAGCGCGAGGCGACCGCGACCCGCGCCGCGGAGCTGCGTCGCGACGCGATCGTCGCCGGCGACCGGGTCGATGTCGTCGGCGACGCGAGCGGCGAGGAGGGGACGCTCGCGCGGATCGTGCGGATCCAGCCGCGGGCCACGCTCCTGCGCCGCAGCGCGGACGACTCGGACGAGGTCGAGCGCGTGATCGTCGCGAACGCGGACCAGCTGATGGTCGTGGTGGCCGCCGCCGATCCTGAGCCTCGCCCGCGCCTGGTCGACCGCTATCTGGTCGCCGCGTACGACGCGGGGATCGAGCCGCTGCTGGTCGTGACGAAGACCGACCTCGCCGACCCGTCGGTGTTCCTGGCGGACTTCGCGGGACTGGGGCTGCGGGTGGTGACGAGCGCTCAGCGCGCGGTCCCCCGCGACGAGCTGGTCCCCCTGCTGCGCGACCGGACGACGGTCGCCGTGGGCCACTCGGGTGTCGGGAAGTCGACTCTGGTCAACGTGCTCGTGCCGGGAGCCGGGCGGGCCACGGGTGTCGTCAACACCGTGACCGGTCGCGGCCGGCACACCTCCTCGTCGACTGTCTCGTTGCGCCTGCCGGGGGGAGGCTGGATCATCGACACCCCTGGCGTGCGCTCCTTCGGCCTCGGGCACGTGCGCGCGGAGAGCATCCTCGAGGGCTTCCCCGACTTGGCCGCCGTCGCGGCATCCTGCCCCCGTGGCTGCACGCACCTGCTGGGTTCGCCCGACTGCGGGCTCGACGACGCGGTCGCCGAGCGCGAGCTGAACCCGGACCGGGTGGACTCGTTCCGCCGGCTGCTCGCCTCCCTGGCCGCGGGAGGACCGTCCTGGTGACGGGAGATGCGGCGGCCCCTCGCTAGTCTGCGGGGATGACGGAGCACTCCCCCGCCGACGACCTCGCCGTCGCTCTCACCCTGGCCGCCGAAGCCGACCTCGTCTCCCTCGACCGCTACCGCGCGGCCGACCTCGACGTGAGCCTGAAGGCCGACCGCACGCACGTGACGGACGCCGACCGCCGCGTGGAGAGCGTCCTCCGCGAGCACCTGGCGCGGGTCCGGCCGGGCGACGCGATCCTCGGTGAGGAGTTCGGCGCGCTCGGCGACTCCCGCCGGCAGTGGATCCTCGATCCGATCGACGGCACCGCGAACTTCCTCCGCGGCGTGCCGAACTGGGGCACCCTCATCGCGCTCGCCGTCGACGGCGTGCCGTTGGTCGGCGTCGTCAGCGCCCCCGCCCTCGGACGCCGCTGGTGGGCCGCGACCGGGGGCGGCGCGTGGCTGCAGGAGGGGACGGATCGCGAGGCGGGGCATCCTGCGCCTCGTCGGCTGCGCGTCAGCAGCGTCGACGAGCTGGCCGAGGCGAGCGTCAGCTACCAGTCCTTCCAGGGCTGGGATCGGGAGGGCCGCGGGGAGCAGCTGTCCGCCCTCAACCGGGCGGTGTGGCGCACCCGGGCCTACGGCGACGTGTGGGGGCACATGCTCGTGGCCGAGGGGGCCCTCGACGCCGCCGCCGAGTTCGACGTCAAGCCCTGGGACATCGCCCCGATCGCGCCGATCATCCGGGAGGCGGGCGGGAGGTTCACGAGCGCCGACGGCGAGGACGACATCACCTCGGGCTCGATCCTGGTCTCGAACGGCACGCTGCACGAGCGGATGCTGGAGCTCATCCGGTAGCCCGGTCAGAGCTCCCCGCGCGCCGCCTCGAACGCGCGCCGCGCCTCCGGGACCCGGGCGAGGAGGTCGACCGCTGTCTTCCGCTCGGCGCGCGCCGCGTCGCGCAGCGCGGTCGGGTCGAGCCCGTCGGCTTCCGCCTCGGCGGCGAGCTCCTCGAGCCGCTCGGCGTGCAGCTCCGCGTCCCGCGCGTCTCCCAGGTCGTCCTGGAGCGCCTTCGCGGCCGTGCCGAGCCGGCTCACCGGGTCGCCGAGGATCGCGTCCGCCCCGCTGGTCAGGGCCTCGGCGAGGTAGCGCACCCGGCGCACCGCCTTCCGACCCTCGTGCAGCGCGTCGAGGTCGTCCTGCGCCGCGGCATCGAGCCGCCGTGCCGCGCGACGCGCCTGACGGGCGAGATCCCTCCGCAGCACCGTCGTGGATCGACGCAGGGCCCGCGGACCGAGCGGCGGCCGCGCGATCAGCAGGTCGAGCTCATCGAGCAGCCGGAAGTAGCCGCGCGAGTCCAGGTAGGTCCGGAGGGCCGCGACGGCGACGGCGTGATCCGCCTCGGCGCGGGCGAGGACGTAGCGGCCGAACAGATCGTGCGGGTCGGGGATGCCGCGGTCGCGCAGCGCCGCGGCGCGTACCCTGCGCACCTCCGAGTCGCGCGCCGGCTCGAGCTCGGTCTGCAGCCGGTGCAGGCGCCGGCGCAGCGGCTCCGTCACCGCAGGGTCGAGCACGTCGCGGGTGGCGGCGAGGAGAGAGCGGATGCGGCGCACCTCCACCCGGTACCGGTGCACGGCATCCGGCTCGTCCGCGCGTGCGCCGGGGTCCCGGCGCACGCAGGAGTCGACGAGTGCCGTCAGCGGCGGGAGGAGAGCGCCGAGGGCCGTGCGGGTCGGCCCGGGCACGGCCCTGCCGAGACGGTCGCGCCCGGTGGCCCTGGCGTACTTCGACGCGGCGGAGGCCGGCGCCGCGCCGGCGCGGAGCAGCTCCTCCTCGATCGCATCGAGGATCCGCCCGCGGTCCTCGGGCGACTCGGCGGCATCCGGGAGCAGCTCGACCTCCCACTCGCGCCAGCGCCGGAGCACCCGCCCGCTCACCTGCACCGCCTCGACGAGATCGTCGACGAACTCCGCCACGGCGCGCCCGCCCGCATCGCGGACGATCCGGGGCGTGCGGGTGGTGGAGATCCGGGCCGTCGGCCAGACGCGACGGCCGCGCAGGATCACGCGGACGCGGTCGGCGATCTCGGGAGGCAGCTCGTCGGCGAGCGCCGCCGTCAGCTCCGTCCGCCCCTCCGCGCCCGGGAGCTTCAGGTGCCAGCCGCTGTCGTGCCCGCCCTCACGGCGCCGCAGCGTGATGCGACGCCGCGCGAGGTCCCCCCGCCGGGTGTCGTAGTAGACCGCGCGCAGCTCGACCGGCTCGGACGGCTCGGACGAGAAGGCCGACAGCGTGGGGGCGACCGTCCCGGCAGCCACGTCGTACTTGCGCTCCACTTCGACCGCCGACCGCAACTCCGCCATCCGCTCAGCCTCGCCGAGCCCCCGTTCCTCGGCAACCCGGGCGGCGCGCCGGGTCGCGTCAGGTCCGCACCGTGTCGGACCGACGTGCCCGCACCCGCCCGAACTGTTCCGCCAGCGCGAAGACCACGGCGAGGGCGAGGAAGCAGGCCGAGACCAGCGCGGCGTTGCGGAAGGCCTCGTGGTACAGGTCGAGGCGCGCGCCTCCGCCGGAGCCGATGACGGCGTAGAACGCCGCGGTCGCCGCGGACAGGCCGATGGCGGTGCCCACGCGCTGCCCCAGCTGGCCGATCGAGCCGGCGACCCCGCCCTGCTCGGGTCGGATGCCGGCGAGCGTGAGCGTCTGGTTCGGCGAGATGATCGCGCCGCCGCCGATCCCGGCGACGAGCATGCCCACCGCCATCCCCCACGGCGCCGACGCGGGCGGGAGGATCTCGGCCAGGAGCAGGTTCAGCCCGAGCCCGGTGATGACGACGAGGAGACCGCCGATCACGAGCGGCCGCCCGACGCGATTCACCAGCCGACCGCTGATCAGGGACGACGCCGCCGAGGTGAGGGCGAACGGGATGGTCACCATCCCGGCGAATACGGGCTCGAGACGCAGGCCTTCCTGCAGGAAGAGGGTGAGGCAGAGGAACGTGGCAGGGATCGCGGCGAAGTAGCTGGTGGCGATCAGGATGCCATTGCGGTAGCCGCCGTCGCGGAACAGGGCGAAGTCGACGATCGGCGTCCTCCCGCGCGCGCGGTACCGGCGCTCCCACAGCACGAACCCGGCACCGGCGGCGGCGAACCCGACGAGCACGAACCAGCGCTCGGGCGGGTCGCCTCGCCCGGTGGTGCTGACGAAGGGGAACAGCAGCGCGAAGATCGCGACGGCGAGGATCAGCACCCCGACCGGATCGAGCGAGGGTGCGCCCGGCCGGTGCCGCTGCGTCCGCGGCAGCAGTCGGAACGCGATCACCCACAGCACCGCGGCGATGGGCACGTTCATCCAGAACAGCAGCCGCCAGCCGTCCTCGGGGCCGCCGACGAGGATGAGCAGGCCGCCCAGCGTCGGGCCGAACGCGGTGGAGAGACCGATGATCGCGCCGAACAGTCCGAAGGCGCGGCCGCGCTCGGCGCCCTGGAACAGCTGCTGCACCAGTCCGAGCACCTGCGGCATCTGGATGCCAGCCGCCACGCCCTGGAGGATCCGGAACACGATGAGCACCTCGTCGGTGGGGGCGAGGGCGCAGCCGAGGCTCGTCAGGCCGAACAGGGCGAGCCCGACGAGGAACATGATCCGGCGGGAGAACAGGTCGCCGATCCGCCCGGCGGGCACCAGGGCGAGCCCGAAGGCGAGGGTGTAGCCGGCGACGATGAGCTGCAGCGACGTCGAGCCCGCCCCCAGCGCCTTCTCGATCGAGGGCAGCCCGACGTTGATCTTCGAGATGTCGAGGATGGTGAGCGCGGCGACCGAGACGGCGACAGCGAAGGCGGTCCAGCGCGAGCCGGTGACGGAGGCGGGCATCCGGTTCAGCGTAGGCGGCGACGGCCCGGGCGGCCGCCCGGGAGTCGAGGCGGTTCCCTTATCCGCCGCGTGGTGCCTGCGCGTCCTCTCGGAGAACGATCGATCCGCGCGGGGAGCCCTCGGGCGCCGGATACGGTAGGAGTCGCGATCGGCGTCCCGCCTGTTGCGGCTTCGGCTCTGAGAGCCGCCGATCGAACGGATACCCCATCTCCTCTGGCATCATCCCCATCGACGTGACGTCCGCCACGCCCGGCGCCCTCCGCACGACCCGCCCGCGCAGCGCGGGCGCGATCGATCCGGCCCGGTCCTTCACCGAGGTCGGGCGAACGGTGCGCGAGGCGGGGCTGCTGCGGCGGGCACGGTGGTTCTACGCCTCCCTCGGCGCGGGTCTCGCGCTCGCGCTGGCAGGAGCGGCCACCGGATTCGTGCTCTTCGGCGACAGCTGGTTCCAGCTGCTCATCGCCGCAGCCCTCGGGCTGATCTTCACCCAGGCGGCCTTCATCGCACACGAGGCCTCGCACCGTCAGGTGCTGGCATCCGGCCCCTCCAACGACCGTCTGGGGCGGGTGCTCGCGGTGCTGGTCGTCGGCATGAGCTACCAGTGGTGGATGACGAAGCACACCCGCCACCACGGCAATCCCAACCGGGTGGGCAAGGACCCGGACATCGACGTGGACGTCGTCGCGTTCACGCCCGAGTCCGCCGCGGCGCAGACCGGGGTCTTCGCGACGATGACCCGCCACCAGGGCTGGCTCTTCTACCCCCTCCTCCTGCTCGAGGGCCTCAATCTGCATCGGCACTCGATCGTCTCCTTGCTGCAGCGCCGCACGGTGGAGGGCCGCTGGCTGGAGCTGGGGCTGCTCGCGCTGCGGTTCGGCGTCTACCTCGGACTGGTCTTCTGGGCACTGCCGCTCGGGATGGCGTTCGCGTTCCTCGGTGTCCAGCTCGCCGTCTTCGGGCTGTACATGGGCACCTCGTTCGCGGTCAACCACACGGGCATGCCGCTGATCCCCGCCGATGCGCGACTGGACTTCTTCGCCAAGCAGGTGCGGACCTCCCGCAACATCTCCGGCGGATTCTGGGCCAGCGCGCTGCTGGGTGGCCTGAACTACCAGGTCGAGCACCACCTGTTCCCGAGCATGGCGCGTCCCCATCTGGCGCGGGCGCGGGCGATCGTGCGCGAGCACTGCCGCACCCACGACATCGCCTACACGGAGACCTCGCTCGCCAGCGCGCACGCCGCGGTGGTCCGGCACATGCACCGGGTCGGACTGGCCGCGGGCGACCCGTTCTTCTGCCCTCTCGTGGCGCAGTTCCGTCGGGCCTGAGACCGGAAGCGCACAGCGCGCGATGCGGCGGCCCGAGGGCCGGATGTGGAGATGGGGGGAATCGAACCCCCGTCCACTGCTGAGGAACCACGCCTTCTCCGGGCGCAGCTCGCGGCGGCGTTTTACTCGGCTCCGATCCTTGACGCGAGCACCTGGATCGACGAGCCCAGTCCCAGTTCGAGTCCCGCGATGCCCTGAGACACGACATCGCAGCGAGTCCCCTAGATGACGCCAGGATCCGGGGCGGAGACGTACCCGGTCTGACGGATTTCTACTCCGGCTTAGGCAGCGAGAGCGAAATCGGTGCGCTTAGCATTGGCACCTATTGGTTTGCAGGGGGCGTTGACGAGATAACCCTGCATCCTCGGCCCGCTTCTCGTAGCTGATCAGGCAGTGTCGAAACCGATCATCCCCGTGTGGGCCGCATCGCGCGCTGTGGAATTGTGGGTGGTGCCGTCCGGATTCATCCGGGACGGCCTTCCAGTGTACGACAGGGCGGCAGTTCCGTGCGCGCCGGATACCGTGGGCTCATGGCAGCGCCGCGGCTCGGGATCATCGTCGACTACTCCGCCCCGTTCGCCGAGGCCGTCCCCGAGGTGGTCGAAGCCGAGCGGATCGGCGCCGAGGTCGTCACCACGACGGAGGCGTACTCCGTCGACTCGGTCTCCCGGCTCGGCTACCTCGCCGCGGCGACCTCGAGGATGGCGCTCGCCGCCGGCATCCTGCCCCTGTTCTCGCGCACGCCGAGCCTGCTCGCGATGACGGCGGCGGGCCTCGACGAGGTCTCGGGCGGTCGTTTCGAACTCGGGCTCGGTGCGTCGGGGGCCCAGGTCATCGAGGGCTTCCACGGGGTGCCCTACGAGCGGCCGCTGGCGAAGATGCGGGAGACGGTGAACATCTGCCGCGTCGTGTGGCGCCGCGAGCCGGTCGTCAACACCGGGCGCGAGTACCCCCTGCCGCTTCCCGCGGACCGCGGGCGCGGGCTGGGGAAGCCGCTGAAGCTCATCAATCGCCCCCCGCGCGCCCGCATCCCGATCTCGATCGCGGCCCTGGCGCCGAAGGGCGTGGCGCAGGCGGCGGAGATCGCGGAGGGCTGGCTCCCGCTGTTCTACTGGCCCGAGCGCGCGGATGCCGCGTGGGGCGCATCGCTCGACGCGGGCCTCGCCCGGCGGGAGCCGGCCCTCGGGCCGCTGCGGGTCAGCGTCCAGGCGCCGCTGCTCATCGGCGAGTCGACGGAGGAGGCCCTCGTCCACCACCGCGGCATGCTCGCCCTGTACGTGGGCGGGATGGGAGCCCCCGGAGCGAACTTCTACAACGACCTCGCAGTCGCCTACGGCTACGCCGATCAGGCCGCCCTGGCGCAGGAGCTCTACCTCTCGGGACGCAAGGAGGAGGCGGCGGCGGCCCTGCCGGAGGAGCTGGTGCGCGCGACGGCCCTGGTGGGCACCGAGGCCGAGGTGCGCGCGCGCGTCCGGGCCTACGCCGACCGCGGCGTGCACACCCTGACGGTGCAGCCCGTGGGCACCACACCCGCGGCCCGGCTCGAGCAGCTCGAGGCGATGCGGGGCCTGCTCGATGCGCTGCCCGCGGACGGCTGAGACGCCGGCTACTCCCCGAGCTGCGAACGGGTCGACATCGCTCGCTCCGCCTCCCGGCGATCCTGCCGTTCGCGCAGCGCCTGGCGCTTGTCGTACTCGCGCTTGCCCTTCGCCACCGCCAGCTCCACCTTGGCGCGGCCGTCGAGGAAGTAGATCGAGAGCGGGATGAGGGTGAACCCGCCCTCCTTCACCTTGTGGCTGATCTTGATGATCTGCTCCTTGTGGAGCAGGAGCTTGCGCTTGCGTCGGGGGGCGTGGTTGTTCCAGGTGCCCTCGGTGTACTCGGGGATGTACACCGCGTCCAGCCACGCTTCGTCGCGGTCGATGAACGCGTAGCCGTCGACGAGGGAGGCACGGCCCTCGCGCAGGGACTTCACCTCCGTGCCGGTGAGCACCAGGCCCGCCTCATAGGTGTCGTCGATGGCGTAGTCGTGGCGGGCGCGCCGGTTCGTCGCGACGACGCGGTTGCCCTTCTCCTTCGGCATCCCGCACCTCCTCGGATCCGCCGTGCCGCCGACGGACGCCGGAGCAGCCCATCAGCATAGCCCGGCGCGGGCTGGCTCAGACCTTGAGGTAGCGGCGGATGGCGAAGCTCGCCGAGGTCGCCGCGAGGAGCACACCCACCACCACGAGAATCGGCAGCACGAGCATCACCTGCTCGTTGCCGATGAACGCGGTGCGCGGCAGCCGCTGCTGCAGGTAGCCCTGCACGAAGAGGCGCACGAGCATCCACACCGCCCCTCCGGCCAGAACCGATCCGATGAAGGCGGAGATCACCCCTTCGATCACGAACGGCGTCTCGATGAAGCGGTTGGACGCGCCCACCAGCCGCATGATGCCGAGTTCCCGGCGCCGCGAGAAGGCGCTCAGGCGGATGGTGGTCGAGACCAGGAGCACGGCCGCGACGAGCATCAGCGCCGCGATGCCGATCGCGGAGTAGCTGGCCGCGTTGAGGATCGCGAAGATCGGCTCGAGGTAGGCGCGTTGATCGGCGACCTCCTCGACGCCGGCCTGAGCACTGAGGCTGTCGCGGATGACGCCGGACTGATCCGGGTCGCGCAGGTTGATCCAGAAGGCCTGCGGCAGGATCTCCGGGGTGACGAGCGAGGTGATGTTCGAGTCCTTGAACTGCTGGGTGAAGTTCGCGTACGCCTGCTGGTGGTCCTCGAAGGTGAGCGTCTTCAGGTAGGGCTTCAGCGTGTCGCTCTCGAGCTTCTGCTTGACCGAGGCGATCTGCTCCGCCGTCGCCTCCTGCCCCGAGCAGTTGGGGGTGGTCGACACCCCGGTGCAGAGGTAGACCGCGACCTGGGCGCGGTCGTACCAGTACCCCTTCATCTGCCCGATCTGCATCTGCATGAGGATCGCAGCGCCGACGAAGGTGAGCGAGATGAAGGTGACGAGGACCACCGAGACGACCATGGAGAAGTTGCGCCGCAGTCCCTGCGCCGCCTCCCCGAACACCAGGCCGACCCTCATCGCCGGTCCCCCTCGCCGGCCGCATCGCGGGACGGGTCGTTCAGCTCGGGCCGCTCGCGCTCCAGCTGCTGCACCGGCAGGGCGGAGGTCGCGCGCGACACCGCCTGCGCCAGCGCCTCGGATGCCGAGCGTGTCGGCTGGGGCTCGGATGCGGGCGTTCGCGGGTGCGCCGGAGGGGGGACGGCGGCGATCGTCGGGATTACCCCGACCGCCCCGGTCTCGAAGGCACTGGCCGCCGCACCCTCGCGCGTGGGGCGGCGCCCCTGCAGGACCGCGAGTTGGAGGTCCTCGGCGGCGGCCTCCGCATCCGGCACCCGCCCGGTCGCGGCCAGCTGCTCCTCGACCCGCTGGATCGGCACGGCCTGAGTCTGATAGCCGCCGCCGCGCTCGTCGCGGACGATGCGGCCCGCCACCAGCTCGATCACGCGCCGCTGCATCTGGTCGACGATGGTCGCGTCGTGGGTGGCCATGACGACCGTGGTGCCATTCGCGTTGATGGAGGACAGCAGCGCCATGATCCCCACACTGGTGGCCGGGTCGAGGTTGCCGGTGGGCTCATCAGCCAGCAGCACCGCGGGCTTGTTCACGACCGCGCGAGCGATCGCCACGCGCTGCTGCTCTCCGCCGGAGAGCTCGTGGGGCATCCGGTGCTGCTTACCCGCGAGACCGACGAGCTTCAGCACATCGGGCACCGCCTGCTGGATGAACGCCCGGCTCTTCCCGATCACCTGCAACGTGAAGGCCACGTTGTCGAACACGTTCTTGTTGGTCAGCAACCGGAAATCCTGGAAGACGACACCGAGGCTGCGCCGGAAGTAGGGCACCTTCCGGGTGGAGAGCGTCGTGAGGTTCTGGCCGAGCACGTGGATGCGGCCGCGGGAGGGCCTCTCCTCCTTGAGCACGAGCCGCAGGAAGCTCGACTTGCCGGAGCCCGACTGGCCCACGAGGAAGACGAACTCGCCCGTGAGGATCTCGAGGCTGATGTCGTCGAGGGCGGGGCGCTGGGTACCGCGGTAGGTCTTGGTGACCTGATCGAAACGAATCATGGCCCGACCAGGCTAGGCACGCGCCGCGCGCGGGGCGGTTGCGACACCCGACAGCGGCGGATCAGCGAGATCGCGTGAACGCGTCGATGTCGATGTCGATGTCGATGTCGATGCCGATCATTCCGGAGGGATGCGCAGGGTCCGGCCCAGCGGACGGGGTTCACGGCTCCTGCCTGGAGGATCGGCGTTCTCCGGGTGCGGGTCCGGCTGCGAGAGGATCGAGGGGTGACGGATGCCCGCCCCAGCCCGACGCTCGCCCTGCTGCGGCGGGCCCGGCGGGCGGAGCTCGCGCTCGCCGCCGCCTTCGATCCGCACGGGCTGACCATCCGCAAGCACGATGTCCTGCGCGCGATCCATGCGACACCGGGGCTCTCGCACGGCGAACTCGCCCGTCGGGTGGGCGTGGACGTCCACGGCGTCGGCACTCTCGTACGGGCGCTGGTCGAAGCCGACCTCGTGCGCGAGCGGGTCCCCGCCGGCGGCCACGCGCCGAGCCTGACCGCCACCGAGAAGGGCGGCCGCGTGCTCGGGGCGATCGACGCTCGGCTGCGCGAGCTCGACGCGGAGCTGTTCCCGGGGGCGGACGGCGACGAGCTCGCCGCCGCGCTGCTGGCGGATACGACGCCGGCATCCGCTCCGCCCCAGGACTGACTGCCAGCGCAGCGACCCCCGATGGTCGTAGCGTGCAAAGCATGTCCGACTCTCACGATCACCACGAGAAAACCTGGTTCATCACCGGCGCGTCCCGCGGGTTCGGGCGGGAGTGGGCCGCTGCCGCGCTGGATCGAGGCGACCGCGTCGCCGCCACCGCGCGCGACACCGCCACGCTCTCCGACCTCGTCGAGCGCTACGGCGACCGGCTGCTGCCACTCCCGCTCGACGTGACCGATCGGCAGGCGGACTTCGAGGCCGTCGCCCAAGCGCACCAGCACTTCGGTCGACTCGACGTGGTCGTCAACAACGCTGGCTACGGCCACTTCGGCATGATCGAGGAACTCGCCGAGGACGAGTTCCGCGCCCAGTTGGAGACCAACGTCTTCGGCGCGCTGTGGGTGACCCAGGCGGCCCTCCCGTTCCTGCGCGCGCAAGGAGCCGGGCACATCATCCAGGTCTCCTCCATCGGGGGCATCTCGGCCTTCCCCGGCATCGGCGCCTATCACGCCTCGAAGTGGGCGCTCGAGGGGTTCAGCCAGTCGCTCGCTCAGGAGGTCGCCGGCTTCGGCATCCATGTCACCCTGATCGAGCCCGGCGGGTTCTCGACCGACTGGAGCGGGGCATCCGCAAAGCACTCGACACCGATCGCGGCGTACGACGAGGTACGCGAGCGGATGCGCGGGCGGCGCTCGGCACAGAATCCGGGCGACCCCGCGGCGTCCGCGGCCGCGATCCTCGAGATCGTCGATGCGTCCGAGCCGCCGCTCCGGGTCTTCTTCGGCACCGCGCCGCTTCAGATCGCGACGGCCGACTACGAGTCGCGGCTCTCCACCTGGAACGCGTGGAGCGAGGTGTCGGCGCTCGCGCAGGGCGCAGGCGCGTGAGCGCGCGCTGAAGGGCGTCATCGCATCCACCGCCGAGGGAAGCCTGGGCATGGGAACGCCGCCCCGGTCGGGGCGGCTCGACATCCTCGGTCAACCCCACGCGAGTGACGCCGCGCCGCCGTGTGGCGGCGGTGCGGCGGGGGCTCGTCCCGCCCGTCAGCGGTCGACGGCTCGACCGGACTCGATCCACGCGCTCGTGCCGCCGGCGACGCTGACGACGTCGCTGCGCCCGGCGTCCTCGAGGATCTTCGCGCCCCGGAGCGACCGCGCGCCGAGGTGGCAGATCACATCGACCGGACCGGCGGGCACCTCGTCGACCCGGGCGGACAGCTGGCCCAGAGGGATGTTGAGCGCGCCCGGCACGTGACCCGCTGCGAACTCATCCGGCTCACGCACGTCGATCAGGGTCACGTCGTCATGACCGGCCAGCTCGTCCACCGTGATCTCGCGCATGTCCGACATGCTACGGCGCGGGCCTCTCCGGTACACCCGGCGCCGCCCGCGGTTCCCCGGCACAGACCGCCCCGCCAGCCGGAGAAACCCGCGGACGGACTCCATCGGCATCGCGGGGAGCCGGGGGAATGCGGGTGCTGCGCCCTCGCCTCTCGGAGATCGCGACGCGATCCGCGCTCGGGACTACTGGTCCTTGCGTTTGCGCCAGCGGATGCCGGCCGCGATGAACCCGTCGAGGTCGCCATCGAACACCGCCGTCGGGTTGTTCACCTCGTGCTCGGTGCGGAGGTCCTTCACCATCTGGTACGGCGCGAGCACATAGCTGCGCATCTGATCTCCCCAGCTGGCGGTGATGCTGCCGGCCAGCTCCTTCTTCGTCGCCGCCTCCTGCTCCTTCTGCAGCAGGAGCAGGCGCGACTGCAGCACCCGCATCGCGGCGGCGCGGTTCTGGATCTGGGACTTCTCGTTCTGCATGGAGACGACGATCCCCGTCGGCAGGTGGGTAAGGCGGACGGCGGAGTCGGTCGTGTTCACGCTCTGCCCCCCTGGCCCGGATGAGCGGAAGACGTCGACGCGGATGTCGGACTCCGGCACCTCGACGTGCGCCGTCTCCGCCATGAGGGGGATGACCTCCACCGCCGCGAAGCTCGTCTGGCGCTTTCCCGCCGCGCCGAACGGGCTCATCCGCACCAGCCGGTGTGTTCCCGCCTCGACGGCGAGGGTGCCGAACGCGTACGGCGCATCCACCTCGAAGGTGGCCGACTTGATGCCGGCCTCCTCCGCGTAGGAGGTGTCCATGACGCTCGTCGAGTAGCCGTGCTGCTCGGCCCAGCGCAGGTACATGCGCAGCAGCATCTCGGCGAAGTCCGCCGCATCCACTCCCCCGGCCCCCGCACGGATCGTCACGACCGCGGGGCGTCCGTCGTACTCGCCGTCGAGCAGGGTCTGCACCTCGAGGTCGCCGATGGTCTGGGTGAGGGCGCTGAGCTCCTGCTCGGCCTCCCGGGCCATCTCCTCGTCGTCGACGGCCAGCTCGGCGGCCACCTCAAGGTCGTCCAGACGCGCCGCGACCCGCTCCAGCCGCTCGAGTTCCGACTGCCGGTGGCTCAGGGCGCTCGTGATCTGCTGCGCCTTGTCGGTGTCGTCCCAGAGGTTCGGCGCCGTCGCCTGCTCGCTCAGCTCGGCGATCTGTCGCCGCAGTGACTCGACGTCCGTCACCGCGCGGATGTCGGCGAAGGTCGAGCGGAGGGCGGCGAGCCGCTCGGGGAAGTCGACGGGGAGCATGGCCCGGCAAGCCTACCGGCGCGGTCGGCGCGGCTTCCGCGGCGGGTCTACCGTCGAGACGGTGACCCGCGCCGAACCCGCCTTCCGCTGGCGCCCGGTCATCGCGTCGGCGCTGCTGCCGAGCCTCCTCTTCGCGACCGGCGAGGGGGCGATCATCCCCGTCATCCCGCAGGTCGCCGTCCAACTGGGTGGAACCCTCGCCGCGGCCGGCATCGTCGCGGCGATGCTGCTGGTCGGCACCCTGCTCGGCGACATCCCGAGCGGGGTCGTCGTCGCTCGGATCGGCGAGCGCCAGGCGATGATCGCCGCGGCGATCATCGCCTCCGGGGGACTCGGTCTGGCGCTCCTGGCCCGCACGCCGTGGGTGCTCGCGCTCGGCATCCTGCTGGTCGGCGTCGCCACGGCCTCCTTCGGCCTCGCCCGGCACGCGTTTCTCACGACCTTCGTGCCGATCGCTCACCGTGCGCGGGCGCTGTCGACCCTGGGTGGCACCTTCCGCCTCGGCTATCTGATCGGCCCGTTCCTCGGCGCGGGCATCATCGCGCTCACCGCGTCAGCGGCGTCCGTGTTCTGGTTCGACCTCGCGTGCTGCCTCGCCACCGCCGTGGTGCTGCTGGTGCTGCCGGATCCGGCGACCACCGTCGGCGAAGCGCGGCCCTCGCGGACGCAGTCCGCGCCGGTCGGGCTGTTCCGCACGATCCGCGAGAACGCCCGCGTGCTCGGGACCCTCGGGGTGGGCTCGGCGCTGGTCGCGGCGCTCCGGGGCAGCCGCCAGGTGATCCTGCCGCTCTGGGCGGTGAGCATCGGAATGCACGAGAGCACCGCCTCGATCGTCCTCGGTGTCGCCGGGGCGGTGGACTTCGCCCTGTTCTACGCGGGCGGGCAGATCATGGACCGCTTCGGCCGGCTCTGGACGGCGGTGCCCTCGATGGTCGGGCTCGGCGTGGGCCATCTCCTGCTCGCGCTCACCTCCGGCCTCCCCACGCCGGTGCTGTGGTTCGTCACCATCGCGATGCTCCTCTCCCTCGCGAACGGCATCGGCGCGGGCATCCTCATGACGCTCGGGGCGGACCTAGCCGACCCAACGCATCCGGCGCCGTTCCTCGGGGCGTGGCGTTTCTGCAACGACACCGGCGGGGCCGCGGCGCCTCTCCTCATCGCGGCGGTCACGGCGCTCGCCTCGCTCCCGGTAGCCGCGGCGGTGCTGGGGGTGCTCGGCATCGGCGGCGCCGTCGTGCTGCGGGTGTTCGTGCCGCGCTACTCCCCGCACCGCTGAGCGCGCGCTAGGGTCGCGACGTGACCTCGCGGCGCCTCGCCTGGATCGTCGGCATCGCCGTCGCCGCGGTGCTCGCCGTGGTCCTCACGATCAACGGCATCCGCAGCGCCCAGGTGAACCAGCGGCTCCGCGACTGCGAACTCGCCAACCCGGTCGGCACCGCGGCGTACGAGGTGTGCGCCGAGCGAGCCCGACAGTAGCGGGCAGGGGTTAGCGGAACACGCTGCGGGCGGTGGTCGTGACCTGAAGGCGGATGCCGTCGGGCACGAACAGAGTCACCACCGGCGGTCGCCACCATCCGCTGAGGCTGACGCGAGCGGTGCGGCCGTCGTCCGTCCCGGCACCCTCGAGCCGCAACTGCTCGACCCGGCTCGTCGACGCGATGTCGAGGTAGCCGCGCGCCGCGGCGGCGACCGACGCATCGGTCAGTCGCGGACGCGGAACCTCGCCGGCCGCGAGCCCCCCCTCGATCGGGAAGGACTCCGCTCCGGCGAGCGCGGCGCCGTCGGCGATCGAATAGAGGCGCTTGCGCTCGAGGTAGAGGGAGGTCGCGGCGCTGACGACCAGCACGAGCGCGACGGCGAGGGCGGTGAACACGGCGATCAGCGGCAGGATGGAGCCCTCCTCGTCGTGGACGCTCACGGCGGCACGGACGCTCACGGCTGCGGCGCCGCCGGGTGGAAACGGGAGACGGGCTGCGTCGCCGTCGAGGACACCGGGATGCCCGGCGGCGCGCTCATGCCGAGGAAGACGGGGAAGAGCGGCAGCGGCACGATGCTCGAGACGGTGACGCTCACGCGCCCGTTGCGGCTGAGGCAGTTCGCGGGCGTCGGCGCGCAGGACAGCGAGACCGTGGCGGCTCCGGCGTCGAGCCCGTAGTCGGCGAGCGTCACGGCGACAGCCGCCTCGGCGTCCCGGGCCGCGGCGTCGGCGGAGGCGGCGGTCGCCACCATGCGCGCGGACTGCCGCGCGGCGCCCTCCACTCCGAGGGCCCCGGCCTGCACCGCGCCCACCGCGACGACGAGGTAGAGGATCGGGACGAGGAGGAGCACGCCCGCGCCGATGAACTCGAGAGCCGCGTTGCCGTCCTCACGGCCGAGCGCTCGGCCGACGCGCCGGAGGGTATCAGCCGATCGTCTCGAGCGCGGCATGCCCTGCCACCTCCATCGACCCCTCGGGCCCGAGCAGACCGATCACCGGCAGGGGCGCCCGCACGGTGACCTGCGCGACACGGCTGCCGTTCCAGTCGGCGTAGGACGCGCGGACATCGGTCGCGTACTCGGCGCCGAGCGTCGTCGAGATAAGCTCGCGGGTACGCTCCGCGCCGGCGTCGAGAGTGCTGTCCGCGAGCGCCGCCTGCCTGGCCCCTTCGGCGGCCGCATCCAGGGCGGTATTGCGCACGAACACCGCGAGCGCGAACTGCACGACCCCGAGCACGAGGAAGACGAGCAGCACCGACACCATCGCGAACTCCGCCGGCGCCGACCCGCGATCCTCTCGCCAGAGCCGGCACAGGATCGCGTCGGGTCGGGCGCTCATCCGCTCTCCGCCCCGAGCCCGCTCACAGCCCGGACACCCGGGCGATCGCCTGCTGGAAGAGGTTCCCGAGCGCCGGACCGGCGAGGGCCCAGATGACGATCACCAGTCCGGCCGTCATCAGGGTGATGAGCACCCAGCCGGGCACGTCGCCGCGCTCCTCCCGCAAGAGGATCGCCAGCCGGACGTAGAGGGAGTTCAGACGCGCGCGCATGCCCGCATCCTGCTCCGATCCGCGATCCCACCGCGGGAGTTGTCCACAGGCGCAGTCCGGAGGGCACCGGTGCCCCCCGATAGGCTCGCGCCATGCCGGATGCCTCCACTGCGCGCGTCGCGGTCTACATCGACTTCGACAACATCGTCATGTCGCGCTACGACCAGGTGCACCGCACCGGCCGGCGTGATACCCCGTGGCGCAACGACGATGCCCGCAACTCGGAGAAGAACGAGCACGGGGCCGACATCGAGCAGAAGCTGTGGCGTGCCCGCGTCGACATCGGCGCGATCCTCGACTACGCCTCCTCATTCGGCTCGATCGTCATCTCCCGGGCCTACGCCGACTGGTCGGTGCCGGCGAACGCGGGTTACCGCCGCGACGTGGTCGACCGCGCGATCGATTTGACCCAGCTGTTCACCGTCACCTCGGGGCTGAAGAACGGCGCCGACATCCGCCTCTCCGTCGACATCGTCGAGGACCTGTTCCGCCTGCCCGACGTCACCCACGTCGTGATCGTCGCCGGAGACTCCGACTACATCGCCCTCGCGCAGCGGGCGAAGCGGCTCGGGCGTCTCGTCGTCGGCATCGGCGTCTCCGGATCCACCAGCTCCGCGCTCATCTCCGCGTGCGACGTGTTCACCCTCTACGACGACCTGCCCGACCTGCAGGAGCCGGCGGTCACGGGCGGCGAAGCGGATGCGGCGCCGGCACCCGCCGCTCCGGAGACCTCGGCCGCTCGAGAGCCCTCGAAGCGGGACCGCGACGCGGCGACCGAGCTGCTCGTGCGCGCCCTGCGCCTCGTCGAGGACAAGAACGACGAGGACTGGCAGTTCCAGGGCGACCTGAAGCAGCAGATGCTGCGACTCAACCCCGCCTTCAAGGAGAAGCCGCTCGGTTTCCGCACCTTCACCGAGTTCCTCGAGGGTCAGAAGCGGGTCGCCGAGATCCGCAACGGCACCCAGGCGAACGAGCGCCGGGTGCGTCTGCGCGAGCGCGGCTGAAATCATCCCGGCGGAGTACGCCCGGGCACAGCGAGCGCCGAGGGTGCGCACGTACCGTGGTCCTGCGGCCCGCCGTCCCGCCGCATCGAGGTGACACCATGAACCGATACGCCCGCTGGATCCCCGCGGTGGCCGTCCCCGCGCTCGTCGTCGCCGGCGCGATCGCCGTCCCGGCGGTCGCGAGCGCCGCCCCGACGCTGCCCGAGAAGAGCCCGGCCCAGGTGCTGGCGATGGTCGCCGACGCGAAGGGTGTCTCCTACTCCGGCACCCTAGAGCAGAGCTCGAACCTCGGACTGCCGCAGCTGCCGGCTTCGGCAGCATCCCCTCACGCGGCGGCCTCGGACTCCACCGCGGCCGACCTGCTGCAGCTGCTCAGCCGCACCAACCGCATCCGCGTCTACGTGGACGGGGAGACGAAGCAGCGGGTGCAGGTGCTCGACGACCTCGCCGAGCGCGACGTGGTCCGCAACGGCTCGACGGTGTGGACCTGGGACTCGAAGGGCAGGAAGGCCACGAAGGTGACCCTGCCGTCGAAGGGCGCCGCGACGAAGTCCGACAGCACGGTCACGCCCGCCAGCCTCGCGGCGAAGCTGATCGCGGCGGTGCAGCCCGCCACCCAGCTGAGCGTGTCGAGCACCGCGAGCATCGCCGGGCGCGACGCGTACCAGCTGACGATGACGCCGAAGACGGCCGGCACGCTCGTGCGGGATGTCGTGCTGTCCGTCGACGCGAAGACCGGCCTTCCGCTCCAGGTGCGGGTGGATGCGACAGGCCAGAAGGCCGCCGCGGTCACGGTCGGCTTCACGGCGATCGACTACGGCAAGCCCGACGCGAAGCTCTTCGACTTCTCCGCACCGAGCGGTGCGAAAGTCACCACGAAGGACCTCTCGCAGGCGAAGCGGCCCGAGGGGAACCACGGTGCGGTGCCGCAGGGTGCGGATGCCGCGCGCCCGTCGACCGTCGGCACCGGCTGGTCGACGATCGCCGTGCTGCCCGCGGCATCCGACGACCGCTCCCGCGGGCTGCAGAGCCAGAAGCTGTTCGGCCAGCTGACGCAGAAGGTCGCCGGCGGCAGTGCCGTGCAGACCTCCCTCGTCTCGGTGCTGTTCGCGGACGACGGACGCGTGCTCGTCGGCGCCGTGCCGGTCAGCGCGCTGCAGGCCGCGGCCGGCTGACCGGCGAACGCGGTGCCCCAGCTCGCGATCGAGACGCACGGGCTGACCAAGCGCTTCGGCGCGCAGCTCGCCGTCGATGGACTCGACCTCGCGGTGCCAGCGGGCACCGTGTTCGGATTCCTCGGGCCCAACGGCTCGGGCAAGACCACGACCATCCGGATGCTGCTCGGGCTCGCCTCCTCGACCGACGGGGAGATCCGGATGCTCGAGGAGGCGATGCCGTCGGCGATCGAATCGGTGCTCCCCCGCGTCGGCGCGCTCGTGGAGGGACCCGCGTTCTACCCGTTCCTCTCCGGACGGGCGAACCTGTTGCGGCTCGACGCTGCCGACCGCCGCTCGCCGCTCGGCACGCGTCGGGCACGGGTGGACGCCGCGCTCGAGAGGGTCGGGTTGACCGCGGCGGCGCGCAAACGCGCGCACGCCTACTCCCTCGGCATGAAGCAGCGGCTGGGGCTCGCGAACGCGCTGCTGGCTCCGCGCGACCTGCTGATCCTGGACGAGCCGACCAACGGGCTTGACCCGCAAGGCACCCGCGAGGTGCGCGCGATCATCCGCTCGGTCGCCGACGAGGGAGCGACGGTGTTCGTCTCCTCGCACCTGCTCAGCGAGATCGAGCAGCTGTGCTCCCATGTCGCCGTGATGAGCCGCGGACGGCTGGTCGCGCAGGGCACCCTTCAGGAACTGCGTGCCCAGAGCATCCGGCGTCTCGTCGTGCTCAGCCCCGACCCCGACGCGGCGCGGCGCGTGCTCGCGGGACTCGGACTCGCGCCGTCGGTGCGGGTTTGTCCGGATGGGGGCGCGGAGCTCACCGCGGAACTGCCGGACCCGACCATGCTTGCGGAGAACGCCACGCGCGCGCTCGTCGAGGCCGGCGTGCGGGTGCGCGGGATCGCCGTGGCCGGCGAGACGCTCGAGGAGCGCTTCGTCGCCCTCACCGGGGAGGGCTTCGATGTTGCTGGCTAGCGAACTGGGCACGCTGTTCCGCCGCGTGCGCACCATCGCGATGCTCGGCGCCCTCGCGCTGGTGCCGATCCTCATCGCCGTCGCGGTGAAGGTGACCACCGCGGGCGACTCGGGCCGCGGGCCGGCGTTCCTCGACCAGATCACCCAGAACGGCCTGTTCGTCGCCTTCACCGCACTGGTCGTCTCGATCCCGCTGTTCCTGCCGATGACGGTGGGCGTGGTGGCGGGCGACACGATAGCCGGGGAGGCGAGCCACGGCACTCTCCGCTACCTTCTCGTCGCCCCCTCGGGTCGGCTGCGCCTGCTCGCCGTCAAGTACGCAGGCGCCGCCGCGTTCTGCCTCGCCGCGACGAGCGTGGTCGTGGTCTCGGGGGTGATCGTCGGCGCCCTCCTCTTCCCGGTGCGCGACGTGACCCTGCTCTCCGGCGACACCATCGGCCCGGGCGACTTCGCCATCCGGTGCGTGCTGCTGGCCGGCTACGTCGTGCTCTCGCTGCTCGGGCTCTCGGCGATCGGCCTGTTCATCTCCACCCTGACCTCGGTGCCGGTGGGCGCGATGGCCGCCACCATCGTGCTGTCGGCGGTGTCGCAGATCCTCGACAACCTCCCCCAGCTCGAGGCGATCCAGCCCTACCTGTTCAGCCACCTCTGGCTCGGCTTCGGCGACCTGCTCCGCCAGCCGATCTCTTGGGACTCCTACGGGCAGAACGCGCTGCTGCAGCTCGGCTACGTCACGGTGTTCGGCGGCGCGGCGGTCTGGCGCTTCCTGACCAAGGACGTGCTCAGCTAGCGGAACAGCTCGACCGGGCCGGTCACGAGGACGAGACGGTCACCGCGACCGGGGTCGGGTTCGTGAAGAGGTCCAGGACGGGGCAGTGCGCATCGACGGCCGCGCGCAGCTCGTCGTATCGCTCCTGGCTCTCCGGCCCCTCGATCCGCACGTCCAGGCGCACCTGGCTGAACCCGGCCCGCACGCTCTCGTCGATCCCGAACAGCTTGCGAGCGTCCAGATCGCCCTCGGCGGAGATGACGATGTCATCGACGCGCACACCGAGCTGCTGGGCGAATAGGCGGTAGACCACGATCTGGCATGAGATCAACGCTCCGAGCGCATACTCGACCGGGCTGGCGGCGACGTCGTCCCCGGCCAGGGCGGCCGGCTCGTCCACCACGAATTCGTGCTTGCCGGCGCGGATCACGCTCGCCACGGATCCCGCGGACAGGGCGGTTACCCGGTAGGTGAGCTGAGCGCTGGACGGAGTGGCCGCGATGCGGTCGGTCCAGGCGGAGCCGGCTGCGTCGAGACGGTCGGAGCGGACGTCGGGACCGACCTCGGGGACGAGCGCGGCGGGAGTGTCGGTCAGAGTCATGAGCGCGAGCCTAGGAAGTCCGCGCACCGCTGTCCTGGGCCTCGTCACACGACGCAACGGAACGCGCTTCGGGCCGGGGATGTCCTGC
This sequence comes from Micrococcales bacterium, assembly GCA_016212425.1. Classification (GTDB taxonomy): domain Bacteria; phylum Actinomycetota; class Actinomycetes; order Actinomycetales; family Microbacteriaceae; genus Schumannella. Next base: position 23,872 of record JACRGJ010000102.1, read on the forward strand.
CGCCACCCTCCGCCGCTGTCCCCCGAAGTGGCCCTCCCGTCCCCCGCGGCGACCCCCGCAGACTGGCAGGTGGGCACCGGCCGGTGTGCTCGGGGGTCGGGGGGACGCGATGGCCGCGGGCGGATCAGCGGCGCGGGAGGCCGCGTATCAGCGCGAGCTCGCCGAGGAGCACGACCGTGCGGCCGCGGCGGCGCGAGAGCTGGTGCGGCGCTTCAACGCCGGAAGCCTCGGCGAGCGTCGGGTGCGGGAGGCGCTGCGTCCGCTCGAGTCGGTGGGGTACCGCATCCTGGAGGACCGGCAGTGGCCGGGCTCGTCCCGCGCCAACGTCGACCTCGTCGTCATCGGACGGGGCGGGCTGTTCGTCGTCGACGCGAAGAACTGGGCCGAGGTCGAGGTGGTCGGAGCCGACGGCGCCACCCGGGTCTACCGCGGGCAGGAGGACGTCACCGACGAGCTGGCCCGACTCGCCGACCTGGCCGACACCATCGAGGCGCGGCTGGCGGAGCACGGCGTGGCGCCGAGCGTCATCCACCCCCTTGCGGTCTTCTCTCGGAATGCGGGCATCTCCGGACGGGTGCACACGGTCGAGCTGCTGTCGGAGTCGGATGCCGTGCGGCGCATGCTGAACGCCCCGACGGTGCTCTCGCATCGCCTCGTCGACCGGCTCGACGCCGCCGCGCGTCTGGTGATGCCCGAGCACAGCACGGGCCCGCGCCCGGTCGCCGTCGTCCTGCCGACGCCCGTGCGTCACCTCAGCCCCGTCGAGGATGCGCCCGTCGAGCTCCTCTCGAGGGAGGAGGTCGAGGCGGGCTTCCTCGCCGCGCATCTGGCAGAGCCCATCGAGGAGTGGATGACGTTCCTGCATCCGGAGCAGGTGGCGGTGGTGCGCCGCTCGTACTCCGGTCCGTCGCGCATCCGCGGCGCCGCCGGCACCGGGAAGACGGTGGTCGGCCTGCACCGCGCCGCGTACCTCGCCCGCACCCGCCCGGGTCGGGTGCTGGTGACGACCTTCGTGCGGACCCTGCCGGACGTGCTCCGCGCGCTGCTGAGACGGTTGGCGCCCGACGTGGTCGACCGGGTGGACTTTCTCGGGGTGCACGAGGTCGCCAAGACCGTCCTCGTCGGCCACGGCGTCCGGTACCGGGTCGACCCGGAGGAGGCGGACCGCGCCTGGGCGACCGCGTGGCGGGAGTCGCCCGCGCATCCGGAGCTGGCCGCACTCGAATCCGACCACGAGTACTGGCGCGACGAGGTCCGTCTGGTGATCAAGGGACGCGGCATCACCGCCCTGGCCGAGTACGAGGACTGCGCCAGGACGGGGCGCCGACGAGCGCTCACGCAGTCCCAGCGCGGCGCCGTCTGGGGCCTCTTCGAGGACTACGACCGCGAGCTGCGGAGGCGTCAGGTGTGGGACTTCCCCGATGTCGTCGCGGGCGCCCGCGCCTGCCTCACCGAGGCGCAGGACCACCGGTGGAGTTCGGTCGTCGTCGACGAGGCGCAGGACCTCAGCGCCGCGATGGTGGGGCTGCTGCACGATCTGGTCGGCGACGCGCCCGACGGGCTCACCCTCATCGGCGACGGGCAGCAGAGCATCTACCCCGGCGGTTACACGCTCGGCGAGCTCGGCATCTCCCTGGCCGGCCGGGGGGTCGTGATGACCCGCAACTACCGCAACACGGTCGAGATCGCCGATTTCGCCCGGGAGTTGCTGCGCGGCGACGAGTTCGCCGACATCGAGGGCGGGCGCGGCTCGGCGGACGTCGCCGAGCTGATGCGCCACGGGCCGGTTCCCGCGCTCGAGCGCTTCGCCTCGCGCACCGCCCATGACCGGGCCTTCGCCGCGCACCTGCACTCCCTCGTCGAGCGCGGCATCCGGGCCGGCGACATCGGCGTGCTGACCCGTACCAACCGGGACGCGGAGAACGCGGCCGAATACCTCAAGCGGATGGGCATCCCCACGGTTCTGCTGACGCGCTGGGACGGGGCGAGGATCGACGCGGTCAAGGTGGGCACGACGTACCGCGCGAAGGGGCTCGAGTTCGCGCAGGTGGCGCTGCTGCGCGTGCCGGGACGGGTTCTGGACGAGCCGGACGGCTCGGAGCGGCGGATGCTGGAACGGCGCGCCGTGTACGTCGCGGCGACGCGCGCCCGGGACGGGCTCTGGGTCGGAGTGGTCTGACGCCCCGCGGCGGCGGACGACCCGCGTGCGTGTGCGGGCCGGCTCAGGACTGCGCGCGCTCGAGGATCAGCTCGCGGACGCGGGCGGCATCGGCCTGACCGCGCATCTGCTTCATCACCGCGCCGATGATCGCGCCCGCGGCCTGCACCTTCCCGTCGCGGATCTTCGCGAGCACGTCGGGCTGCTCGGCGAGCGCGGCGTCGATCGCGGCGGTGAGAGCCGAATCGTCGGAGACCACCTGCAGGCCGCGCGTCGTGACGACCTCGGCGGGCGACCCCTCCCCGTCGATGACGGCCTCGACCACCTGGCGCGCGAGCCGGTCGGTCAGTTCGCCGTTCTCGACCATCGCGACGATCTCCGAGACGTGCACCGGGGAGATGAGACCCGCGGGATCCGTGGTCCGCGCGTTGGCGATGCGGGCGATCTCGCCCGTCCACCACTTGCGGGCCTGCGCCGGCGCCGCCCCTGCTGCCACGGTCTCGGCGACCTCGACCAGCAGCCCCGAGTTCGCGACGTCGCGGAACTCCTCGTCGGTGAAGCCCCAGTCGGCCTTCAGCCGACGGCGGCGCACCGCGGGCGCCTCCGGCAGCGCGGCGCGGAGCTCCTCGATCAGCTCCGCGGAGGGCTCCACCGGCAGCAGGTCGGGCTCGGGGAAGTAGCGGTAGTCGTCGGCGTCGCTCTTCGGGCGCCCCGCGGAGGTCTCGCCGCGGTCCTCGTGCCAGTGCCGCGTCTCCTGCGTGATGGTGCCGCCCCCGTCGAGGATCGCCGCCTGACGCCGGATCTCGTAGCGCACCGCCCGCTCCACGCTGCGCAGCGAGTTCACGTTCTTGGTCTCCGTGCGGGTGCCGAGCTTCTCCGCGCCGCGCGGGCGCAGGGAGACGTTCGCGTCGCAGCGGAGATTGCCGCGCTCCATCCGCGCCTGCGAGATCCCGAGCCCGCGCACGATCTCCCGGATCGCCCCGACGTAGGCGCGCCCGACCTCTGGGGCCCGTTCGGCCGTGCCGTAGATCGGCTTCGTGACGATCTCGACCAGGGGGACGCCGGCGCGGTTGTAGTCGACGAGCGAGTATTCCGCTCCGTGAATACGTCCCGTCGCGCCGCCGACGTGGGTGAGCTTGCCGGCGTCCTCCTCCATGTGCGCCCGCTCGATCGGCACCCGCACGACGGTGCCGTCCTCGAGTTCGACCTCCACCTCGCCCTCGAAGGCGATCGGCTCGTCGTACTGGCTGATCTGGTAGTTCTTCGCCAGGTCGGGGTAGAAGTAGTTCTTCCGGGCGAAGCGGCTGGACTCCGCGATCCGGCAGCCGAGAGCCAGCCCGAGGGAGATCGAGTAGCGCACCGCCGTCTCGTTCACCACCGGGAGGCTGCCCGGCAGGCCGAGGTCGACGGGGGTGATGGCGGTGTTCGGACCGGCCGCCTCGGCGTCGTCGCCGGTCGCGGGATTCGGGGCGTCGGAGAACATCTTCGTCGCCGTGGAGAGCTCCACGTGCACCTCGAATCCGAGCACCGGCTCGTACTTCTCGAGGGCGGCGTCGAAGTCCATCAGTGCGTCGCGGGGCATGCCTCGATTCTACGGATGCGGGCGGAGGCGGGCGTCGGGTGGGCTGGCGCGCTCAGCCCAGCGCCGGCGCCTGCGCGTGGAGGGGGCCGCCCCAGCGCTCCTGGAGCAGACGCTCGAGGGCCGCTCCCACGTGGTAGAGACGGTCGTCCGCCCGGGCCGGGGCCATGAACTGGATGCCGACGGGGAGGCCGTCCTCGGGGGCGAGACCCACGGGCAGGGCGATGCCGGGCACCCCGGCGAGGTTCGCCGGGATCGTCGTCAGGTCGTTCAGGTACATGGCGAGCGGGTCGTCCACCTTCGCCCCGAGCGGGAACGCCGTCGTGGGAGCGGCGGGGGAGACCAGCACATCCGCTGTCTCGAACGCCGCCGCGAAGTCACGCTGGATGAGGGTGCGCACCTTCTGAGCGCTGCCGTAATAGGCGTCGTAGTAGCCGGCCGACAGGGCGTAGGTGCCCAGGATGACGCGGCGCTTCACCTCGGGTCCGAACCCCGCCTCCCGGGTCGCGGCCATGACCTGTTCCACCGTCCCCCCGCCCGGAGGCGTGACGCGGAGACCGAACCGGACGGAGTCGAACTTCGCGAGGTTCGAGGATGCCTCCGCCGGCAGGATCAGGTAGTAGGCGGCGATGCCGTAGTCGAAGCTCGGCGCGTCCACCTCCACGATCTCGGCGCCGGCATCCGCCAGAATCCCGAGCGCCTCGCGGAAACGCTGCGTGACGCCAGCCTGGAACCCGTCGCCGGTCGGTCCGTCGGCCGTCAGCTCGCGCACGACGCCGACCCGCAGGCCCCGCAGCGTGCCTTCTTCGGCGCCGCGACGCGCGGCGTCGGCGAAGCTCGGCCAGGCATCCCGGAGCGAGGTCGAGTCGCGCGGATCGTGCCCGCCGATCACGTCGTGCAGCAGCGCGGCATCGAGCACCGAACGGCTCACAGGACCCACCTGATCCAGCGACGACGCCAGCGCGATGGCGCCGTAGCGCGACACGCCGCCGTAGGTCGGCTTCACTCCGACCGTCCCGGTGACCGCGGCCGGCTGCCGGATCGACCCGCCGGTGTCCGAGCCGAGCGCGAGCGGTGCCTCGAATGCCGCGAGCGCCGCGGCCGACCCGCCGCCCGAGCCGCCCGGGATCCGCGTCAGATCCCACGGGTTGCGGGTGGCGCCGTAGGCGGAGTACTCGGTCGAGGAGCCCATCGCGAACTCGTCCATGTTGGTCTTGCCGAGCGGCACGAGACCCGCGGCCCGCAGCCGGGCGACCGGAGTCGCGTCGTAGGGCGGCACCCAGCCCTCGAGGATACGGCTGCCGGCGGTCGAGGGCATGTAGATCGTGCAGAGCACGTCCTTGATCGCCACCGGCACGCCCGCCAGTGGACCGAGGCGCTCCCCCGCGGCGAGGCGACGGTCCACCTCCTCGGCGGTCGCGATCGCGGCCTCGCTCACATGCAGGAAGGCGTGCACATCCCCGTCGACGGCGCCGATCCGCTCCAGATGCGCTCGCGTGACCTCCGCGCTCGACACCTCGCGGGCGGCGATGGCCGCGGCGAGATCGGCCGCGGATGCGCGGGTGAGCTCGGACGCGGTGCTCACTGCTCCTCCCCCAGGATCGCGCTGACCTTGAACCGGTCGGACTCGGCCTCGGGCGCCCCGGCGAGCGCCGCGGCGGGGCTCAGGGTGGGACCGGGCACATCGTCGCGGAACACGTTCGTCAACGGGATCGGGTGGCTCGTCGCCGGCACGTCGGCGGTCGCGACCTCGCTCACCTTGGCGACCGAGTCGACGATCTGGCCGAGTTCCCCGGTCAGACGCTGGATCTCCGCGTCGGACAGGGCGATGCGGGCCAGTCCTGCGAGGTGGCGGACGAGGTCGGGGGTGATCTCAGACATGCGTCTCCGAAGGGGGAACAGGGCCCGGCCAGTCTAGGGCGGCCGGTTCCGCCCGCTCGACGGACGCCCGCCCCCAACGTTCCCGGGGAGGCCCTCGTCCTGGAGGGTGGAGGGGGAAGATGAGACGGATGATGGTGGCTCGGGCTCTGAGGCGACTCTCCGGCACGCGGGGATCTCGTGGAGGACGCGGGCTTCCGCGCAGCGCGGCGGTGCGGCTGAGACTGGCGGCCGGAGCCTGCGCGGCCGTGCTCACCCTCACCGGGTGCGCCGCCGGAACCGCCCGTCCCGGCGGGGACGCTGCCCCCTCGGTCCCGGTGCCGACGTCGCGACCTGCCCCGACGGCAGTCGCGACCCCCGAGGCGGGCGCGGCCAGCGCCCTGCCGCCGGGCGCGGCGCGGCGGTGGGTGCTGGTGACGTTGCAGGATGCGCAGGGCCGCATCCAGAACCCGACGCCCGTCCCGACCCTCGACCTGCTCGATCCGACGCGCGTGCGGGGCTCGGACGGCTGCGTGGGCTTCACCGGACGGCTCGAGCCCACCAACGCCCCCCGGGCCGACGCGTCGAGTGGGGCCGGTGTCGGAATCGCCATCGCCGACCTGGTGTCGACGACACGCGCCTGCGCCGAGGCCAACGGGATCGAGAGCCGGTACCTGCGCATCCTGCAGGACGCCGACCGGCTCACCCTCGCCGGCACCCGACTCGCCCTTCGCGCCGGGGATGCCGCCCTCATCTTCGGCCTCGACCGGATGGCCACGATCCAGCCGGTGCAGCCGAACAGCCCGTGACGCCACCGGACGCGCTCAGCCGGCGGCGAGCATCCGTCCGCCCGGTTGCAGCACGTACTCGTTCGCGTCGATCCCGATCAGGGCGAAGTTGCGGAGCGTCTCGCTGCCCGGGGTGAAGTAGTCGTTGTGGCTCACCGTGCCCGCCAGTCGCTCGGAGGTCACCGGGTCGGTGCCCCCGTCCACGCCCATCCGCCGTGCCCCGTAGGCGGACGAGGTCGGTTGGCTGCCGAAGACGCCGCTTTGACTGATCGGATCCCAGCGCGCGGCCCCGACCCAGACGTTCCCTTCGGTCACCGCGAGTTCTCCGACATCCTGAGCGGGGCTCCCCGGCGACCCGACCATCGCCAGCGCGTCCACCCGTGGGCCCGCCCTCCCGGACTCGAGGGCGAGCAGGGCGGCCGTGGCGCCATAGCTGTGCGCGAGGACGGATACGTAGGGCGGCCGGGCGCTGCGCGCCGTCGTGAGCCCACGCAGCGAGGCCGAGAGGGCGGCACTTCCCTCCCGGGCATCGCTCATGGAGGCGACGTCGACCAGCGATGGGGTCTGGTATCCGATCCAGGACAGCACCGCGGCACGCTGATCCCCGCGACCGAGTCGGTTCAGCCAGCTCCGCTGGTCGGCGGCGAGGTCGGCGGCGATCCCCGTCCACGGGACGAGACGGCTGTCCACGCCGTAGAACATCCCGGGCACCAGGTAGCTGACGTAGTCGGCGGTGTCCAGCTCTCCGATCGAGATGACGGCGGTGCCCTCGCCGGCCGTGTTCAGGGCGATCAGCTCGCGCGGGATGCCCCGCGTCGGCTCGAGAGCCTTCTGCACCTGCTGCAGCATGTGCAACTCGGCGCGGAGTTCATCCGAGGCGGCGCGACCGGCCCCGGAGTCGAGTCGCTTGCGGATGCCGGCGATCTGCCCCGAAAGGTCGGCGCGGTTCGCCTCATCGCGGGTGCGGTATGGGATCCCCTCCAGGTTCCCCACGAGCCGGGGCATCTTCTCGACGAGCGCCTTCCGGCTGGATCCGGGCATCAGCCGCCAGGTCGTCGCGGTGGCGGACGCGGAAGGGGGATCGGCCAGGAGGGCGGAGACGATGCGGGGGTCGCGGGAGAGCCGGTCCAGCTCGGCGGTGCTGCGCAGCCCCAGCTGCGCGAAGAGCTCGGCCCCCGCCAGCTGCTCCACCTGATCGAGTGCAACCCGCTGCATCGATGGTCGGGGCCGCTCCCCGCCGCCGATCCCGGCGTCGGGCGAGGGTTGCAGCAGCGCGCTCCAGGCGAGCTGCTCGGCACTCGCGGTCGCCGGGGCGGAGATCGAGGTCGACGGAGCGGCGACCCCTCCTCCCGCGAGCACGCCGAAGGCCTCGGTCGCGTTTCCCAGCTGCGCCGAGGTCACTAGCATCGTGACGTCGAGGATCACGTTCGGGCGTCCCACCCCTTGAGAGCGATCGACGGCCCGTCCCGGCCGAGTCCCGCTGTGGGCGGATTCTACCCGAGTGTCTACCCCCGAGCGAGGGGGGGACCGATTCCGACACGGCGGTGCTCATCAGGCAGGCGCACCGGGCCGCGTCGGCGTCGCCGGCTCAGCCGAGGCCGGCGGGACCCTCCCGCAGCAGCAACGCGAACTGATCCGCGCCGATGATGCGCACGCCGAGCTCTTCAGCCCTCTGCAGCTTCGAGCCGGCACCCGGTCCGGCCGCGACGAAATCGGTCTTCTTGCTGACGCTGGACGCGGCCCTGCCGCCCGCCGCGACGATCGCCTCCAGGGCTCCCTCGCGGGTGAAGCCCTCGAGCGATCCGGTGGCGACGACGGTCAATCCGGACAGCGGCCCGTCGGCTCGAACGGCGTGTCCCGGACCCGGATGCCCTGGGGTCGCGGTCTGCACGCCCGCGGCGCTCCAGCGGTCGATGATCTCGCGGTGCCAGTCGACCGCGAACCAGTCGACGAGCGCCTCCGCGATGACGCCCCCGACGCCGTCGACCGCGGCGAGCTCCTCCGTGCTGGCCGCGCGGATCGCCTCGATCGACCCGAACCACTGCGCGAGCGCGCGCGCCGCGACCGGCCCGACGTGGCGGATGCTCAGCGCCACCAGGATCCGCCACAGCTCCGCGGTCTTGGCCCGCTCCAGCTCGGCGATGAGCTTCCGGCCGGCGCTGGAGGGCACCTCGTCCGGGCCGCCCGCCTCCCCCGCCGTCCAGGGACCATCCTTCTTCTGACGGCGGCGCCGGTACGGGGTCTCGGTGCGGGGGGTGCCGTCGTCGTCGAGTTTCACCAGCCCGGTCTCGGCGTCGCGGACACGCACCTGGATCGGCACGAGATCCTCGATGGTGAGCTCGAACAGGCCAGCTTCGGTGACCAGCGGCGGCTTCTCCGGCACCGAGGGCTGGGTCAGTGCCGCGGCCCCGACCTCGCCGAGGCCCTCGATGTCGAGCGCGCCGCGGGATCCGATGTGCTCGACCCGGCCGCGCACCTGCGCGGGACAGGCCCGCGCGTTGGGGCAGCGGAGGTCGACGTCGCCCTCCTTCGCCGGCGCGAGAGGAGTGCCGCAGACCGGGCAGTCGGTGGGCATCACGAATTCGCGCTCGTCGCCCTCGCGCAGCTCCACGACGGGACCGAGCACCTCGGGGATGACGTCGCCGGCCTTGCGCAGCACGACCGTGTCACCGATCAGGACACCCTTCTGGCGCACCACGTCCCGATTGTGCAGCGTGGCCTGGCGCACCACCGACCCGGCGACGCGCACCGGCTCCATCACCGCGAACGGAGTCGCGCGGCCCGTGCGCCCGATGGAGACGACGATGTCCCGGAGTCGGGTGTTCACCTGCTCCGGCGGGTACTTGTAGGCGATGGCCCACCGCGGTGCACGACTGGTTGCGCCCAGCTCGTCGTGCAGGGCCAGCTCGTCGACCTTGACGACCACCCCGTCGATCTCGTGCTCGACGGAGTGGCGGTGCTCGCCGTAGTGGGCGATGAACTCCGCCGCGCCGTCGACGGAGGCGCGCACCTCGAAGAACGGGCTGGTCGGCAGGCCCCAGCCGCGCAGGAGGGCGTACACGCCGCTCTGGCTCTCGACGGGCGGATCGGGCCACGCGCCCACGCCGTGCACGTACATGCTCAGCCGACCGAGCCGGTCGCGCATCCGCTCGAACTGCGCCTCGGTCTTGCCCTCCCGCTTCTGCCGGAGCGACCCGGATGCGGCGTTGCGCGGGTTCGCGAAGACGCGGTCCCCCGCCTCCACCTGCCGCGCGTTCAGCCCCTCGAACGCCTCGACGGTGAAGAACACCTCGCCGCGCACCTCCACGAGAGGCGGATGCCCCTCCCCCGCCAGGCGCGGGGGGATGGAGGGGATGTACTGCACGTTCTCGGTGACGTCCTCGCCGACGACGCCGTCGCCGCGGGTCGCGGCGGTGACCAGCAGGCCGTCCTCGTAGCGGAGATTGATCGCGAGCCCGTCGATCTTCAGTTCGCACAACCAGTCGACGTGCCGGCCGGTGTTGCGCGCGACCCGCGCCGCCCACTCCCGGAACTCCTGCAGCGAGAACACGTTGTCGAGGGACAGCATCCGCTCGGCGTGCGTGACCGGAGCGAACAGCGTCGTCTCGGCGCGGCCACCGACCGTCCGGGTGGGGCTGTCCTGACTCTGCAGCTCCGGGAACATCCGCTCGAGCAGCTCGAGGCGCCGCATCCGCGCGTCGTACTGCTCGTCGCTCTCGAGGGTCTCGTCGCGTTCGTAGTACGCGTCGCGCAGCTCCTGGATGCGCTCGCGGAGCGCGTCGACCTCGGTGGAGGCGCGAGCGAGATCCGCCGGCGTCTGCTCGGCGACGGCGTCGGGCTCGGTCGATGCGGACCCGGGGGCCCTGCGTGCTCTCGCCACCTCCTCAGCCTATGGTCGACCCCCGACGGCGCCGCCCTCGCCGGCGAGCCCCCATCGAGGATGCGGTCCGGGGCGGGTTGCGGACCGGAGGTCCCGCGGCCCGCCAGGGTGCCGGAGGCGGCGCTCAGACCGGTGCTGCGCTCACCGTCCGGTCGATCGTGCACTGGCCGAGCACCCGGGTGCCCGCGTAGAGCACGGCGGTCTGCCCGGGGGCGGCGCCGCCGAGCGGAGCGACGGGGTGGATCACGAGCTCGCCGCCGCGCACGGCCGCGCGCGCCGGCACCGCGTCGCCGTGCGCGCGCACCTGCACGTCGCAGGGGAAGCCCGCATCCGCGTCCGCCGGCACCCGGCCCGTCCAGGTGACGCGCTGCCCCGCCAACTCGGCGACCTCGAGCGCCTCCCGCGGTCCGACCACCACCTCGTTGCGCTTCGGATGGATCGAGAGCACGAAGCGCGGCCTCCCGTCGGAGGCGGGGACGCCCAGCTCCAGCCCCTTGCGCTGGCCCACCGTGAAGGCCGCAGCGCCGCGGTGGGTGCCCACGCGAGCGCCGGTGCGGTCGAGGATCGGGCCGTCGTCGGCGCCGAGCCGTTCGGCGAGGAAGCCCCGGGTGTCGCCATCCGGGATGAAGCAGATGTCGTAGCTGTCGGGCTTGTGCGCCACCGTGAGACCGCGCCGCTCGGCCTCGGCGCGCACCAGCGCCTTCGACGGCGTCGACCCGAGCGGGAAGTACGCGTGCGCCAGCTGCTCGGCGGTGAGGACGCCGAGCACGTAGGACTGGTCCTTCGCGTCCTCCGCGGCGCGGTGCAGCTCCCGCTCCCCTTCCGGCCCGATGACGAGGGAGGCGTAGTGTCCGGTGGCGACCGCGTCGAAGCCGAGCGCGAGGGCCCGCTCGAGCACCGCCGCGAACTTGATGCGCTCGTTGCAGCGCATGCACGGGTTGGGCGTGCGGCCGGCGGCGTACTCGGCGACGAAGTCCTCGATCACGTCGTCGCGGAACCGCTCGGAGAAGTCCCACACATAGAACGGGATGCCGAGCCGGGTGGCCGCGCGACGCGCGTCCATCGCATCCTCGACGGTGCAGCAGCCGCGGCTGCCCGTGCGCAGGGAGCTCCGCTGGCGGGACAGCGCCAGGTGCACTCCGACCACCTCGTGACCCGCGTCCACGGCGCGTGCCGCGGCGACCGCGCTGTCGACACCGCCGCTCATCGCCGCGAGGACCCTCATCCCTTCAGCGTACGGCGCGCTCGAGCAGCCCGTCCGCACCCTCACGTGGCCCGATCGGGCCATCCGAGCTCGTCGTGAGGCTCGATCGGGGTGAACCATCGGGCTGGCAGCGGCGCAGTCAGCGGCGCAGGCGGACACCGGCCCGGGCGACTCAATCGCGGCCGGACTCCACCGACTCGATCGTGGTCGTGTCGAGGTCCACCTCGTGGTAGCCCCGCGCGCGCCGGTGCAGGAAGGTGGCCAGCCAGAGCACCAGACCCAGACCGAGGAGCGGCAGGGCGATCGCGTACTGGCCCGGGTCGCGTCCCGAGGTCCAGGGCAGCACCAGGTAGACGCACACGACCGCACCGATGACCGGCAGCACCGTGAGCGTGCGGAAGTGCTCGTGCGCCACCGGATCGCGGCGCAGGACGAGCACGGCGACGTTGACGACGGCGAACACCGCGAGCAGCAGCAGCGAGGTCGTCCCGCCCAGGAGGCCGACCACCGGGTTCTTCGGGTCGAGGGAGATGAAGATGATCAGCGCGAAGGACACCAGGGTGGTGAACGCGATTGCGGCGACCGGTGTGCGCCGGGTCGGCAGCACGCGCGAGAGCACCGGGGGCACGACGCCCTGCCGGCTCATGCCGTAGATCAGCCGGCTGGCCATCATCATGTTGATGAGGGCGGAGTTGCCCACCGCGAAGAGCGAGATGAACGGCAGCAGCGACCCGATGGGGAAGCCCGGCGCTGCCGTCTGGACGACGGTGACCAGCGGCGTGGCCGAGTCGGCGAGCTTCCCGACCGGCACGATCGCCACGGCGATGATCGAGATCAGCACGTAGATGATCGCCGTGATGATGAGCCCGGTGAGCATCACGCGCGGGAAGATCCGGTGCGGCTCCTTCACCTCCTCGGCCATGTTGACCGAGTCCTCGAAGCCGACCATCGCGAAGAACGCCAGCGAGGTCGCCGCGCTGACCGCGAGCAGCGCGCTCTTGCCCTCCGAGTTCTCGAAGACGATCACGCGCGAGAAGTCGGCCTGGCCGCCGAGGATGGCGAACATCCCGATCAGGATCACCAGCAGGAGGCCCGACAGCTCGACCAGCGTGAGCACCACGTTGAGCCCGACGCCCTCGGCCACGCCTCGGAGGTTCACCGCCGCCACCACGCCCATGAACAGCAGCGCGATGGCCAGCAGCAGGCCGGCATCCTGCGCCAGCCCGAAGCCGAGCGTGAAGTTCGCCGCGAAGGCGCTCGAGGCGGCGGATGCCGAGGTGATCCCCGAACTCATCACCGTGAACATCACCAAAAAGGTCACGAGGTGGATGCCGAAGGCCTTGTGCGCGTACAACGCGGCCCCGGCGGCCCTCGGGTACTTCGTCACCAGCTCCAGGTAGGAGCACGCGGTGAGCAGGGCCACGGAGAAGGCGACGAGGAACGGCAGCCACGCGGCACCCCCCACCTCCCCCGCAACCTGCCCGGTGAGGGCGTAGACGCCGGTGCCGAGGATATCGCCGACGACGAAGAGGAGGAGCAGCTTGGGGCCCATCACCCGCTTGAGCGGCCCCTCCGCGGTGGGGGGTCCGGATTCGGCCTGCGCTGACTGAGCCATGGTCTACGGTGGCCCGTCCGGGGCCGGCGGTCAAGCGCGCGTCGGCAGTTCCCGGCGGCTCGCTCAGCCGGTCAGGAGGGGATCCAGTCGAAGGTGTCCGGGTCGGGGCCGGTGCGCTCGTCCCGGTTCAGTCCCGCGATCCGCTGCACCTGCTCCTCGCTCAGCTCGAAGTCGAACAGGGCGTAGTTCTCCTCGATGCGCTCACGGCGCACCGACCGGGGGAAGACGATGTCGCCCCGCTGCAGCGCCCAGCGCAGCCCGACCTGCGCGGCGGTCCGCCCGAGCTCCTCCGCGACCGCGCGGATGGTGTCGTCCTCGGCCACCTGCCCGCTGGCGAGAGGCGACCAGGCCTCGGTCGCGATGCCGTGCTCCGCGTCGTACGCGCGCAGGGCATCCTGGGTGAGGAACGGGTGCACCTCGATCTGGTTCACCGCGGGGACGACATCCGATGCCGCCGCGAGTCGATCCAGATGCGCCGCCTGGAAGTTCGAGACACCCACGGCTCGCACCTGCCCGGTGCCGAGGAGTTCGGTCATCGCCTTCCAGGTGTCCACGTAGTCGACGTCGATGGTCGGCAGCGGCCAGTGGATCAGGAACAGATCGAGGTGCCCGAGATCGAGGGCCTCGAGGGTGCCCTGGAAGGTGCGGGCGACGTCCTCGGGGCGATGGGAGTTGTTGTTCAGCTTGCTGGTGACGAAGATCTCCTCGCGCGGGATGCCGGAGCGCCGCACCGCCTCGCCCACCTCCCGCTCATTGCCGTACATCTGCGCGGTATCGATGTGGCGGTAGCCCACCTCGAGGGCGGCGGCGACGGTCTCGACGGTCTCGGCGGGCTTCACCTCCCAGGTGCCGAAGCCGAGCTGCGGGATGGTGACGCCGTTGTTCAGGGTGATGTCGGGGACAGCGGATGAGGTCATCCGCCCACGCTACGAGAGCGGGCCACCGGATCGCGGACTCAACCCAGCGAACGGGAAGCCGCGACGGCGGCCCTGGCCCGCTCGACGACCGCCGGCAGCACCTCGAGCAGCGCGTCGACCTCGGCGGTCGTCGTCGTGCCGCCCAGCGTCATCCGCAGCGCGCCCCGCGCCGTCGTCTCATCCAGACCCATCGCCATGAGCACCGGGGAGGGGCTCGTGACGCCCGCGCGGCACGCCGCGCCGGTCGACACCGCGAACCCGGCGGCGTCGAGGAGGTACAGCAGCCCGTCTCCGTCGGCCCCCGCGACGGTGATGTGCGCGTTGCCGGGAAGGCGCCCTCCCGGATCGGGATCACCGCGCAGGGTCGCGTCCGGCACGCGCTCCCGGATGCCGCGGAGGAGGCGGTCGCGGAGGGCCGCGACCCGGGGGGCGGTCTCCGGCAGCTCCCGAGCCGCCAGCTCGGCGGCGAGGCCGAGCGCCACCGCGCCGGCCGCGTCCTCCGTGCCCGAGCGCCCGCGCTGCTGGTCGCCTCCGTGCAGCAGAGGTTCGACGCTCCACTCCCGGCCCAGGATCAGGGCGCCGGTGCTGACCGGCGCGCCGAGCTTGTGTCCCGCGATGCTCAGCGCCGCGATGCCGCTCGTCCGGAACGCGACCGGCACCTGGCCGACCGCCCCGATGCCGTCGACGTGCACCGGCACCCCGTGGCGCGCGGCGAGCGCGGCGAGCTCGCGGATCGGCTGCACCGTCCCGACCTCGTTGCTCGCCCACACCGTGCTCACCAGCGCCACCTCGCGCGGATGCGCATCCAGCGCCGCCGCAGCGGCGGCGAGATCCAGCCGGCCGAGGGCGTCCAGCGGGATCCACTGCACCTCGGCGGCCTCGTGCCGTGCGAGCCACGCCACGCTCTCCGTCGTCGCCGCGTGCTCCCCGCGGGGCACCAGGATGCGCCGCCGCGCGGGGTCGGCCGCGCGCCGCGCCCAGTACAGCCCCTTGATCCCGAGGTTCACGGCCTCGGTGCCGCCTGCGGTGAGCAGCACCTCGACCGGGTCCGCGTCGAGCGCGGCCGCCACCTGCTCCCTTCCGGTTTCGACGAGATCCCGCGCCGACTGCCCCGCCCGGTGGCTCGAAGACGGGTTGCCCACCGAGCGCAGCGCCCGCGCGTACGCCTCCAGCACCTCGGTGCGCAGCGGCGTCGTCGCCGCGTGGTCGAGGTAGACGGTCACGGCTCCATTGTCGCGGGGTGAAGCGGGGGCGCGAGCGCTGGCCGGCGCCGTCCGGGGCGGGCGGCGCGCGTCGGTAGTCTCGAGGGATGACCGCCGATCCGCTGCGCGATCTCGGCGTGCGCAGCGGTGAGGAGGGCGGCACCATCCGCGTCTGGAGCGGATCGGCCACCGCGCTGGAGCTGCGGGTGTACGACGACCGCGACATCGACTGGGTCACCGCGACGGTGCCGCTCACCCGCGACGAGGCGGGGGTCTGGTCCGGCTCGGCCCCCGGGCTGCGCCCGGGCGCGCGGTACGGACTGCGCGCGGAGGGGCCGCGCGGCCCGCTGCACGCCTTCGACGCCGACCGCATCCTGCTCGACCCCTACGCGCGCGGTCTGGTGCGCACCCCATCGGGGCAGTGGCGGGGGTACGTGCAGGAGGACGCGTTCGACTGGGGCGGATCGGCCAAGCCCGGCACGCCGCTCGACCGGACGGTCCTCTACGAGGCGCACACGAAGGGGCTCACCCGCCGAAATCCGGCCGTGCCGGAGGCGCTGCGGGGCACGTACGCGGGCCTCGCGCATCCGTCGACGATCGAGTACCTGCACGCCCTCGGCGTGACCGCGGTCGAGCTGCTGCCGGTGCAGCAGTTCACCACCGAGCGGCGCCTGCAGAAGATGGGCAAGGTCAACTACTGGGGTTACAACACCCTGAACTTCTTCACCCCGCACTCGGCCTACGCCACCCGGGAGGCCCAGTTCGGCGGCACGGGCGCGGTGCTGCGGGAGTTCAAGGGCATGGTGCGCCTGCTGCACGAGGCGGGACTCGAGGTGATCCTCGACGTGGTGTACAACCACACCGCCGAGGAGGGCCGCGACGGCCCCACGACGAGCCTGCGCGGACTCGACGACGCCCACTACTACCGGCACGACGCCTCCGGCGCCTACCTCGACACCACCGGATGCGGCAACACGCTCGACACCGCCCAGGCCGCCGTGCAGCGTCTGGTGCTCGACTCGTTGCGCTACTGGGCCGACGAGGTGCAGATCGACGGCTTCCGCTTCGACCTCATGGTCGCGCTCGGACGGGACGGGCACGACCGCTTCACGCCCGAGCATCCGCTGCTGCGCGCCGTCCTGGACGATCCGGTGCTCTCCCGGACCAAGCTCATCGCCGAGCCTTGGGACCTCGGGGCGGACGGCTGGCAGGTGGGGGGCTTCCCCGCCGGCTACTCGGAGTGGAACGACGGATTCCGCGACCGCATCCGTTCGTTCTGGCTGCGCGACGTCGCCGAGCAACGCGCTACGGGCGTCGCCGCGGAGGGAATCGGCCCGCTCGCGCAGCGGATCGCGGGTTCGAGCGACGTGTTCTCGCTCGAGCGGGGCCCCCTCGCCTCCGTCGACTACGTCACCGCGCACGACGGCTTCACCGCCCACGACCTCGTCGCCTACGACCACAAGCACAACCGGGGCAACGGCGAGGGCAACCGCGACGGCAGTGACGACAACCGCTCCTACAATCACGGTGCCGAGGGGCCCACCCGCGATCGCGCGATCCTCGCCGCGCGGCGGAGGGCCATCCGCAACCTGCTCGGCACCCTGCTGCTGAGCGCCGGGGTGCCGATGATCACCGCCGGTGACGAGTACGGGCGGACACAGCAGGGCAACAACAACGCCTACTGCCAGGACGGCGAACTGGTCTGGCTCAGCTGGGAGCTCGACAGCTGGGAGCGGGATCTGCTGGAGGTCACCCGCACCCTCACCCGGCTGCGACGCGACAACCCCGCGCTGCGCCCGGTGCGCTTCGGGCGGTGGGGCGAGACCACCCTCAGCGCGACCCAGATGGACTGGTACAACACCCAGGGCCAGGCGATGTCGATGGCGGATTGGAAATCCCCCGCCGAGCGCACCCTGCAGTACCTCGCCGCCTCGACACCGGAGTTCGAGGAGTTCAACCGGATCCTGCTCGTCGTGCACGGGCGCGAGACCCCGGTGACCGTGACGCTGCCGGCGCACGAGGGGGTCGCGGGCTACACCCTCAAGTGGGACTCCTCGCACGACGACATCTCCGGCCTCGCCGCCGAGTTCCGCCCGGGCGACGAGTACCGGGTGGGGTCGACCTCGATGCAGCTCTTCGTCGCCCACTGATCGTGAGGGGCACCCCGGCCACGACCGCCCTGCGGACCGCGGGGATCCCCTTCCTGGAGCACTCCTACGCCCACGACCCGCGCGCCGCCGGCTTCGGGATCGCGGCGGTGGAGGCGCTCGGCGTGGCTGCCGACCGGGTGTTCAAGACGCTCGTCGCCCAGGTCGACGGTGTGCTCGCCGTCGGGGTGGTCCCGGTGCGCGGGAGGCTCGATCTCCGGGTTTTCGCGGCGACGCTGGGCGGCACGTACGCGGCGATGGCGGATGCGGTGGTCGCCGAGCGCCGCACCGGCTACGTGCGGGGCGGGATCTCACCCGTCGGCCAGCGGCATCCGCTCCGCACGGTGGTCGACGAATCGGCGCTGCTCTGGGACACCGTCTTCGTGAGCGGCGGCCGCCGCGGACTCGAGCTCGAGATCGCCCCCGCGGATCTCCTCCGCGCGGTCGGGGCGACGACCGCCGCCATCACCCGCTGACGCTCGCCGCCCCTCCCGCTCGTTCAGATGGCGCAGAAGGGGTGGCGCGCGCGGTCAGGTGAACCAATTGGGGGGAATGAGCGCGAGGGGGCTCCTGGGCGCGGCTCGCGGCTCGCGGCTCGTGGGCGCGGCTCGCGGCTCGTGGGCGCGGCTCGCGGCTCGCGGCTCGCGGCTCGCGGCTCGCGGCTCGCGGCCAAGCTAGTGGGCGATGGCGACGAGGCCCAGCTCGGCCGGAGAGGCGAGCAGGGCGTTCTTCGGGATGACCCGCACGGTGTAGCCGAAGCCGCCGGCGCGGGCGAACTCGATCGTGCCCGAGAACACCGCCGGCGACCCGGCCGGGTGCGTCTCCAATTGCAAGGGCACGTGCGTGACGTCGGTCAGCTCGTCGCCCTCGCGGCTGCGGCCGTGCACGAGCTCCACCTCCACGTCGTCCGGCTCGAGCGATCCGAGGTCGACGAAGGCGCGCACCTGCAGGTGCTCACCCACCTGGGGCGTCGCATCCACCCCACCCGACTCGACGTGGGTGACGTGCACGCCGCCCCAGGCCGCCGACATCCGTTGCACCCAGGCCGCCAGCTCGCGGGCAGGCCGGTACTTCTGCGCCGACACCCGGCGTTGCGCGGCCGCTGCGGGAAGGTAGAGACGCTCGACGTACTCGCGCACCATCCGGTCGGCCGAGAGCTCGGGCGAGAGGGTGGCGAGGGTGTGGCGGATGCTCTCCACCCAGCGCGTCGGCACGCCGTCCTCGCCCCGGTCGTAGAAGCGCGGGGCGATCTGGTGCTCGATGAGGTCGTAGAGCGACGCCGCCTCCAGGGCGTCGCGCTCCGCCGAGTCCCCCGCACTGTCCGCGGAGGGGATCGCCCAGCCGTTCTCGTCGTCGAAGTACTCGTTCCACCAGCCGTCGAGGATCGACAGGTTCAGTGAGCCGTTGAGGGCCGCCTTCATGCCCGACGTGCCGCACGCCTCGAGCGGACGCAGCGGATTGTTCAGCCAGATGTCGGTGCCCGGGTAGAGCCGCTGCGCCATCGCGATGTCGTAGTTCGGGAGGAAGACGATGCGCTCGCGCACATCCTTCTCCTGCGTGAACTCCACCAGCCGCTGGATCAGCCGCTTGCCCTCGTCGTCGGCCGGGTGGGACTTGCCGGCGATGACGAGCTGGATGGGGCGCTCCGGATGCGTCAGCAGCTCCCGCAGGCGCTCCGGGTCGTGCAGCATCAGCGTGAGCCGCTTGTAGGTGGGCACCCGACGGGCGAAACCGATCGTCAGCACCTCGGGGTCGAGCAGGCTGCCGAACCAGGACGGCGCGACAGTGCCCGGGTTCTCCTCGTTCCAGGCCGACCGGACCCGGACGCGGGCGTCGCCGACGAGCTGCTCCCGCAGCTGCCGGCGTAACTGCCACAGCTCGCCGTCGCTCACTGCGCCGGAAGCCCAGTCGGCGCGGGTCGAGTCCTCGTCGCCGAGCCGGTCCCCCGCGAGGCGACGCACCCGCTCGTCCGTCCAGGTGGGAGCGTGCACGCCGTTCGTGACCGAGGTGATCGGCACGTCGTCCGTGTCGAAGCCCGGCCACAGCCCGCCGAACATCTGCCGGCTGACCTCGCCGTGCAATCGGGAGACGCCGTTCGCGCGCTGCGCGAGACGCAGTCCCATGATCGCCATGTTGAAATAGCCGGCGCTGCCCCCCGGGTAGTCCTCCGCACCGAGGGCGAGCACGTCGCCGACGTCGATGCCGGGCAGCAGGTCGCCGGAGAAGTAGCGCTCCACGAGTGCCGCGTCGAAGCGGTCGATACCCGCCGGCACCGGGGTATGCGTGGTGAACACCGTGCTCGCGCGGACCGCGCGCAGCGCCTCGGCGAAGCTCAGTCCGGTGGCGACGAGGTCGCAGATGCGGTCAAGGCCCTGGAATCCGGCGTGACCCTCGTTGGTGTGGAACACCTCCGCATCCGGCAGCCCCTCCTGCGCGGTGAACAGCTTCACCGCGCGGGCTCCGCCGATGCCCAGCAGCATCTCCTGCAGCAGTCGGTGCTCGCCTCCGCCGCCGTAGAGCCGATCGGTGATGCCGCGCAGCGCCTCGTCGTTCTCCGGGATGTCGGTGTCCAGCAGCAGCAGCGGCACCCGTCCGACCTGCAGCCGCCACACCCGCGCGACCAGCGCGCGACCCTCCGGCAGGGCGAGGGTGACCTGCGCGGCGGTGCCGTCGGGGTTGCGCAGCACCGACATCGGCAACCCGTCCGGATCGAGCACCGGGTAGCTCTCCTGTTGCCAGCCGTCCCGGGAGATCGACTGCCGGAAGTAGCCCGCACGGTAGAACAGTCCGACACCGACGATCGGCACGCCGAGGTCGGATGCGCTCTCCAGGTGATCACCGGCCAGGATGCCCAGGCCTCCCGAGTACTGCGGGAGCGCCGCGGCGATGCCGAACTCCGGGGAGAAGTACGCGATGGTCTTCGCCGAGTCCTCCCCGAGGCCCTGATACCAGCGCGGCTCGGAGAGGTAGGTGTGCAGTTCGTCGCACAGCGCGTTCGCGCGGCGCACGAACCCCTCGTCGGCGGCCAACTGGGCCAGACGGGAGTTGGAGACCTCGCCGAGCAGGCCGACCGGGTCGCGGCTGGCGTCCCACACCGCCGGGTCGATCTCCCGGAAAAGCCACTGCGTCGGCTGGTGCCACGACCACCGGAGATTGGTCGCCAGCTCGTCGAGGGCGGAGAGCGCGGGAGGGAGGACGGTCCTGACGGTGAAACGTCGAATGGCCTTCACGGCGTCAACCCTAGGGGGTGAGGGACGGGCCGGATGCCGCCCCGAGCACCGCCGTCCGGGCCCGCTAGGGGGACTCGACGAGGGTCGCCGGGCCGGCCGTGGCGCGTCGACGTGCCCGCACCGTGCCGACCGCGTGGGAGACCACCATGCCGCCCGCGTAGAGGAAGAGGAGCGCGGCGGCGATCGGGATCACGGTGGCGCGCATGTCGCCGTTCACGACGTTGTTGACCCAGCCGATGAGCGGGATCGAGTACCACACGGTCCCCCGCACCTGCACCGGCCGCACCACCGGGTCGGCGGTGTCGTTCGCGTCGCCCTTCGTGACGAAGCTCACCTTGCCCCCGGCCCGGTCGGGCTGCTGGATGCCGATGACGCGGTGCGTGACCACCTCGGGTCGGCCGGACTTGAGCTGGTAGGTCATGACATCGCCGATGCGCACGTCCGCGGTCGCGACGGGCTTGACGACGACGAGGGTCCCCGGCGGCAGCGAGGGCTCCATGGAGGCGGTGACGATCGTGTACGGCGTGGATCCGCTGACGGCGGGGACGCCGATGACCAGGGCGGCGAGCAGCAGCACGAACCCGAGCAGCCCCATGCTGGCCCCCAGACCGAGGTAGTGCAGCAGCCCCTTCCGCTTCTCGGGCTTCGTGGTGGGCGCGGGCGCGAGGATCGGCGTCTGGCCGGCGGGCGGCTGATCCGGGCGTGGGGCTGGCGGGGCGGTGAGGATGCTCATAGTCGGGTCTCCGGTTTCGGGTCGGATCTTCGGTCGATCGGTTGGGTCGGGTGGTCAGGTGGTGGTTCAGCGCCGGGCGGCGGCACGCCGCCGGCGGCCGAGGAGCTGCGTGCCGAATCCGCCGAGGAGGAGCGCGGCGAGCCAGAGCGCGACGTCCCACTCCTGGTAGAAGCGACCCGTGTTGGCGCTCGCGACGAGGCGTCGGGTCGGGAGCGGGGCCGGGGTCGTCGTCGGCGAACCGCCCTCGACGGTGATCGTGGAGCCGCCATCGGAGAGGGGCAGCCAGCCACTGGGCGAGGTGCCGAACACCGCGGTGCCGCGCGCCGCGCGTCGCCCCTCGCCGGACCCGAGGCCCGGGAAGCCGGCGATGCTCGACCCCAGGGTGGGGCAGCCGCTCCGGCCGAGCCCCTGCGGCTCACCGCTCAGGGAGACGACCACCGTGAACGCGGCGGTGCCGCCCTGCCCGTGCAGTCCGTCGAGGTCTCCCAGCGCCGCCGTGAGGTCGACGCGGGCCGCGGTGCCGGCCGCGATGACCGGTCCCTCGGACAGGCGGGAGCACGGACGAGCCGACTGCAGCGCCACCGTCTCCCCCGGCCAACCGTCGAGGTCCGCGCGCAGGGAGAGCGCGTCGGCGAAGTCGACGTTGGTCGTCGTCGGGTCGCGGAGGGTGAGCCGGAGGTACCCCGCGGACGGGGCGTCGTTGCGCACCCAGAAGGAGCGGGTGATCGCGTCGTTCGGCACCAGGCGCGACGCACCGAACAGCGGGGCGGACAGGGACGGGGCGTAGCTGACGCCGTCGAGACTGACGGAGATCCCGGAGCCCGCAGCCCGCGCGGGGGCCACGCCGGTCAACCCGATGGAGACGGCCGCGAGGACGAGGGCTCCGGCTCCGATGGCGGCGCGGGTCGCTGCGGGGCGCACTCAGTTCACCATGTTCGTGATCGAGCACGACGCCGCAGCGGTCGTGGTGCGCGGGGTGAAGGCGGCCGTGCCGACGACGGTGTCGCCTGCGGCGGCGGAGGCCGTCGCGGAGCTGTCGGTGATCGTCACCGTCTGGGCGCCGCCGCCGGTGTAGGGCCCGAGGGTGACCGAACTCGCATCCGCGGCCGTCGTGGCCACCAGAGCGGATCCGACGTAGACCTTGAACGGTCCGGGATTGGCGGTCGTCCACGAGTAAGTGACGCTGGTCTGGTACCCCGCGAACATGTTGCCGGTGGTCGCCGTCGTGCAGGCGGTGGTGGCGAGGTAGGGAGAGACGACGAAGCGCTGCGTGGCCGCGGCATCGGTGCAGGGCTGGGTGGTCAGGTCGCCGCTCGCGGTGGTGGCGCTGAGGCACAGCCCGGACGAGCGGTTGACCAGCTGGTAGAGCCCGGCCGAGACGCGCTGCACCTGCCAGTCCTGCGTCGTCGCCGTCGAGGAGGCATTGGTGAAGATCAGCGATCCGGCACCGGTGCCGTTCTGCTCCGCGCGTCGGGTCTGCGCGTTGTTGGACTGCAGTCCGTAGAACGCGCCGTCGGCCACGAACTTCCAGAGCTGGTTGGTCGTGCCCGCGGTCTTGCAGGGCCAGCTGATGACCCGGGTGCCGTTCGCGTCCGCGCCTCCGGAGACGTCCAGGCAGTACTTCGTGCCGCCGACGTTCGCCGGGCGGATGTAGGACCAGTCGGTGGTCATGCCGGTGAAGCCCGGGTAGATGCCGATGCTCGACTGCGTCGTGGTGGAGTTCGCGGCCGCACTCCAACCCCCCGCGGGCAGCGACGCAGCGACCTTGGGGGTGATCGAGAGCGACCCGTCGGCGGCGGCGAGATCGGATGCGGCGGTGACGTAGCTCTCGACGCACCAGGTGGCCGACGCTCCTGGCGCCAGGGTCGCGGTCACGCTCGCCCCTGTGGCCCAGCTGACGGCGCCGGTCTTGGCGCGGCCGATCGTGCAGGTCTCGGTGGCGCCCTTGGCCCAGTAGACGAATTTGATCGCGTTCAGGGCGACGCTGTCTCCGGTGGCGGAGAGGGCGACGGTGGCCGTCCGGGCGATCCCGTCGGCGGTGTCGGAGGCGTTGGTCACCGTCACGCTGCCCGCGGTGTCGAGCTGGTCGTTGCGGAACGTGTAGGCGAGCGAGCTCAGGTTGGCGGTCGTGACGCTGAGGGTGCCCGCGCCGGCGGAGGCGGTGGCCGCCTGCGTCGCCTGGAAGTAGGCGTAGGAGGCGCTGGTTCCGGCGAGCACGGCGAACACCACCAGCCCGGCGACGACGCCCAGACGCGCCGGCGCTCCCCGGAACACGCGGAGACCGCGGAGCGCGCCGAGCGCGGTCTGCGGGATGCGGTGCACGCGGGTGGTCATGCCGAGGGCTCCGTGGCGGTGAAGGTCAGCGCGAAGCTCGCGCTGGAGGTCTGAGCGGTGACCGAGCCGGTGCCGTTCCCCGCGGCGGGTGCCGCGGCGGCGAGCCCGATCTGCAGGCATCCGGTGACCGTGCTGCTCGCGGGGAGGGTGCCGTAGGAGGTGGCGGCCGTGGAGAGCGTCGGTGCCGAGAGGGTGCTGGTGCCGTAGCCCGTCGAGGGGCAGGGCGACGCCGCGAGCCGCACCTCGTAGGGCGCCGGCACCGCGGCGAGGACCGCCGAGACGGTACCGGGGGTGTTGCCCGAGTTCGCGACGGTGATGGGCTGCGAGAAGTAGGTGCCGGGGAGGAGCTTCGCGAAGCCCGCCGGCAGCGGGATCGCGGTGGCCGACGAGGACCCGTTGATCGCGAGCCCCAGCGTGCCCGCCGTGAGGGTGATGCCGGAGCCGATCGTCGACCGCGAGTTCAGCAGCGCGAAGCTGCCGAGAGCGGAGGTGCTCGCCACGAGCACGCCCACGGCGATCGCCGCGGCCCCCGCCAGCGCGCGCCCCGACGTCGGCCGCAGCGCCACGAGGGCGCGGCGGGTCGCCCGCGGCACGCGAGGCGTGCGGCGGAGCGAGTCGACGACGGGGGCGGTCCGCCCGGAGGCGGAGGCGGGGACCGCGGCGACGTCCGCCGCGGCACGGGCGCGCGACCGAGGCCGTGCGCCCGTCCCGAAAAGCACCGCGGCGACGATCAGGACGAGCAGCGGGGCGATCAGCAGCAGCACCGTGGGCACGGCGGCCGACCGAGGGGCGCCGCCCCAGGGTCGTGCGCGCCGGGCGCGGGTGCTGCTGGACATCGTCTCCGCCGTTCGGGTCGCGGTGTGTCAGGAAGGTGATGGAGCCGGAGGGGATGAGCGGGGCCGGGTTGTGGCCCCGCTCATCCGGTTCAGGACCCGGTCTGGGTCAGCGTCACGACGCCCGTGGAGGGCAGCGTGTACGAGACGCCCTGGGCGTCGTTGTCGCCGGTCGTGTTCGACGCGGGCGCCGAGCCGAAGCCCCAGGTGAAGGTCTGGGTGACGACGATCTTCGAGACGCCGGCCGCCACGGTGTAGTTGCCGTTGCCGTTCGCGGCGGCGGTGGTGCCGTCCGACTTCTGCACGACGGCCGCGCCGGCGGGAACGAGCTTCGCCGCCAGCTTGTTCGCCGAGTCGAGCGTCGGGTTGGTGACGCCGACCGAGAAGATCAGGTCGCTGCCGGAGGCGGTGACGGTGAAGGTCTGGGTGAAGGTGAGCTTGTCGCCCGGGACGATGGCGGTCGGGATGCCGGGCGTGGACGTGCCGTTGTTGAACGAGGTGGTCCAGGTGCCGGCCGAGGCGGGCGAGGCGCTGAGCGTGCCCGCGGTGATGGTCGTGCCGTTCGAGCCGAGGTTCTGGCTGTTGTTCCAGTAGGCGAGCGATCCGGCCCCTCCCATGAGGAGGACGACGCCCGCGGCGCCGGCGATCGAGGCCTTGGCGATCTTGTTCATGTCGGGTATTCCTTTCGCGGCATCCGAGTCGGATACCGGATGGGAGTTCCCGGTGCGAGCGCGATTGCGGCGCGCGGACATCGAGGGGCGTGGCCCCCCGGCCGCCAGCCGAGATCGACGCGAGCTTCGGGTTCTCGCGGTGATGTCGGGTTGGTAGTGCTGATGCGCCGCCGGCTGGGCCGACAGGCGCAGGAAGATGTTCTTCCCCCGACGACAACGCTAGAGGTCCGCCATAGTGCGGACAAGAGCGACACCGGCCCCAGTGCGAGGGGGTGCGGCGGCGCCTGATGCACAGCGCATAAAAGCGCCGCGATCAGGCATTTCGACCCTGGTGTTCCCCCGTTCGGGGATGGGGACAGGTCTCGGGGTTCGGGGTACATCGCCCGGTCCGCCCGTCGTGGACCCGGACGCGTCCGGCTCGACCGGCTGGACGGAGCCCGGACGCCCTCGCCGCCCGTCGCGCCGCCGCGCTACGGTCGGGAGCGTGGTCGTCAACGCGCTCATCGGCCGGATTCCGATCCGCATGCTCTCCCCCGTGCAGCCGGAGGACCGGTGGCCGGCCAAGTCCTACGCGGGCGAGGTGGTGCCCTTCGAGGCGGTGATCTTCCGCGAGGGCCATGGGCTCCTCGGCGCGGAGGTCGTGCTCGTCGATCCGTCCGGATCCGAGTCCCGGCACCGGATGCGACCGATCCTGCCCGGCACCGACCGGTGGCTCGCGGAGGTGCAGCTGCCCCGTGCAGGCGAGTGGTCGTTCACCGTCCGCGCCTGGGCGGACGAGTGGGCCACCTGGCTGCACTACGCCGACGGCAAGGTCGCCGCCGGTCAGGACATCGACCTCACCTTCGCGATGGGCGCGGAGCTTCTCCAGGGGCGGCGTCAGCGCCCCTACACGGACGCGCGGAAGGCGTTCCTCGACAGCTCTGCGACCGGCCCCGATCGTCTCAGGGCGGCTCATGATGCGCGCCTCGGCGCGCTCCTGGCCGAGAAGCCGGTGGCCTCCCTCACGACCGAGTCGGCGACGCACGCGCTGCGGGTGGAGCGGGCGCGGGCCGCGGTGGGGGCCTGGTACGAGTTCTTCCCGAGATCCGAAGGCGCCACGCGGAGGAAGGACGGCACGTGGAAGAGCGGCACGTTCCGCACCGCCGCCCAGCGTCTTCCCGCGGTGGCGGCGATGGGTTTCGACGTGGTCTACATCCCGCCGGTCCACCCGATCGGCACCACGTACCGCAAGGGTCGGAACAACGCCATCGTCTCCGAGCCGGGCGACCCGGGCTCGCCCTACGCGATCGGCTCCCCCGAGGGCGGCCACGAGGCGGTCCACCCCGAGCTCGGCACCGTGGCGGATTTCCGGTGGTTCGTGCGCCAGGTGGAGGCGGCGGGCATGGAGCTCGCGATCGACATCGCCCTGAACGCCTCGCCCGACCACCCGTGGGTGCGCGAGCACCCCGAGTGGTTCACGACGCGACCGGACGGTTCGATCGCCTACGCCGAGAACCCGCCGAAGAAGTACCAGGACATCTACAACTTCAACTTCGACAACGACCCGGAGGGCATCTACCGGGCCTGGCTCGAGGTCATGGAGCTGTGGATCGAGCGGGGCGTGAGGATCTTCCGCGTCGACAACCCGCACACCAAGCCCCTGTCGTTCTGGGAGCGGCTGCTGGGAGAGATCTACGCCGCGCACCCGGAGGTGGTGTTCCTCGCCGAGGCGTTCACCCGTCCGGCCATGCTCGAGTCGCTCGCCGGGGCCGGTTTCCAGCAGAGCTACACCTATTTCACCTGGCGCAACGGGAAGGACGAGCTGGCCGAGTTCTTCACCGATCTCGCCACTCGGACGCCGTCCTACCTGCGGCCGAACCTGTTCGTGAACACCCACGACATCCTCACCGAGTTCCTCCAGTTCGGCGGACCGCCGGCGTATCGGATCCGCGCCGTCCTCGCCGCGACCGCGTCGCCGTCCTGGGGCGTGTACTCCGGCTACGAGCTCTACGAGAACGTCGCGCGCCCCGGCAGCGAGGAGAACATCGACAACGAGAAGTACGAGTTCACCGCGCGCGACTGGTCCGCTGCGGAGGCGGAGGGGCGCTCGCTGGCGCCCTACCTGACTCTGTTGAACCGCATCCGCTCCGAGCACCCCGCGCTGGCGCAGCTGCGCAACCTCCGGGTGCACTGGAGCGACGACCCCGCCGTGCTCGTCTACTCGAAGACGCTCGGCGCGGAATTCACGGGCACGGGGCGCCCCGACGGGCTCATCATCGTGGTCAACCTCGACCCGCACTCGGTGCGCGCCACGACGGTGCACCTCGACCTCGCGGTCCTCGGCCTGCCCGAGGGCGCCGAGTACGGCGTCGTCGACACGATCACGGGGCAGCGCTGGACCTGGGGCGCCTCGAACTACGTGCGCCTGGACGCGTTCACCGAGCCGGCCCACGTGCTGGCGATCGAGTATCCGAGGGAGACCGTCTCGTGACCACCGCCGCTCTGCCGGGCCTGCACCCCGACCACGTACGCGCCCTCGCGCTCGGCCGCCACCCGCATCCGCACGACGCCCTCGGGCAGCATCCGGCCGGCGAGGGCTGGGTGGTGCGGGTGCTCCGCCCCCTCGCAGCCGGGGTGACGGTGATCAGGGCCGATGGGTCGCGCGTGCAGCTGGAGCATGTGCAGGACGGACTCTGGCACGGGTTCCTCCCCGGCGAAGGGCAGGCCTACACGGTCGAGACGGACTATGCGGATGCGCCGTCGTGGACGGCCGACGACCCTTACCGCTTCGTGCCCTCCGTCGGCGACATCGACCTCTACCTCTTCGGAGAGGGACGCAGCGAGAACCTCTGGCACTGGCTCGGCGCCCACCACCGCCCGCATGAGGACGTGGACGGCACCGCGTTCTCGGTCTGGGCGCCGAACGCGCAGGGGGTGCGGATCGTCGGCGACTTCAACTCCTGGACCGGGGTGGCCCACGCGATGCGCGCCCTCGGCGACAGCGGCGTCTGGGAGCTGTTCGTGCCGGGGCTCGGGGCCGGCGACACCTACAAGTTCGAGATCCTCACCCCGCGGGGCGAGTGGATCCAGAAGGCCGACCCGATGGCGCGCTACACCGAGGTGCCGCCCGCCACCGCCTCGAAGATCGGCGACACCCTATTCGCCTGGAGCGACGACGCGTGGCTGCGCGAGCGCGCCGCGCGCGACCCGCACAACTCCCCGATGAGCGTCTACGAGCTGCACCTCGGCTCGTGGAAGCCCGGACTCGGCTACCGCGAGGTCGCCGATCCGCTCATCGAATACCTGGAGCACACCGGATTCACGCACGTGGAGTTCCTGCCGCTCGCGGAGCATCCGTTCGGAGGCTCGTGGGGGTACCAGGTGACCGGCTACTACGCCGCCACCAGCCGATTCGGGCATCCGGACGACCTCAAGTACCTCATCGACCGCCTCCACAACGCCGGCATCGGCGTGATCATGGACTGGGTGCCCGGGCACTTCCCGAAGGACGCCTTCGCGCTCGCGCGCTTCGACGGAGAGACCCTGTACGAGCACGGCGACCCGCGCCGCGGCGAGCA
Source organism: Micrococcales bacterium (assembly GCA_016212425.1). GTDB lineage: Bacteria > Actinomycetota > Actinomycetes > Actinomycetales > Microbacteriaceae > Schumannella. The sequence goes on from JACRGJ010000102.1 coordinate 52,577, forward strand.
CAAGGACTGGGGCACCCTGATCTTCGACTACGGCCGGTCGCAGGTGCGCAACTTCCTCGTCTCCAACGCGCTGTTCTGGCTGGAGGAGTTCCACATCGACGGGCTCCGCGTCGACGCGGTGGCGAGCATGCTCTACCTCGACTACTCCCGGAACGAGGGCGAGTGGCTGCCGAACCAGTACGGCGGCCGCGAGAACCTCGAGGCGATCGGCTTCCTCCAGGAGGTGACCGCCACCGCCTACAAGCGCAACCCGGGCATCGTCATGGTGGCCGAGGAGTCCACCTCCTTCCCCGGCGTCACCAGGCCCACCGACCAGGGCGGTCTCGGCTTCGGGCTGAAGTGGAACATGGGCTGGATGAACGACTCGTTGCGCTACATGGCGCAGAACCCGATGTGGCGATCGCACCACCAGGGCGAGATCACCTTCAGCTTCGTCTACGCCTTCAGCGAGAGCTTCGTGCTGCCGATCAGCCACGACGAGGTCGTGCACGGCAAGGGCTCGCTGCTCGGCAAGATGCCGGGCGACCAGTGGCAGAAGCTGGCCAATGTGCGCGCCTACCTCGCGTACATGTGGTCCCACCCGGGCAAGCAGCTGCTCTTCATGGGCCAGGAGTTCGGCCAGCCGAGCGAGTGGAGCGAGGATCGCGGGCTCGACTGGTGGATCCTCGACCAGCCGGTCCATCAAGGACTCCTGACCCTCGTCGGCACCCTCAACCGGATCTATCGCGAGACCCCGGCGCTCTGGGAGCGCGACAACGACGGCCGCGGACTCGAGTGGATCACCAGCGACCCGGAGAGCAACGTCCTCGGATTCCTCCGGGTGGCCACCGACGGGTCGCGGATCGCGTGCCTGGTGAACTTCGGCGGCAACCCGGTCGGTCCCTATCGGGTCGGCCTGCCGGAGGCCGGGACCTGGCGCGAGGTGCTCAACACCGACGCCGCGGAGTACGGCGGCTCGGGCGTGGGGAACTTCGGTGCGGTCACGGCGGAGGAGGTGCCGTGGAACGCGATGCCCGCCTCCGTCGAGCTCACCATCCCGCCGCTGGCCGGCCTGTGGCTCCGGCACGAGCCGGTGCCGTCCGCATCCGTAGCCTCCTCGTCCTCGGCGGCTCTGCCTGCGGCGGATGCGGACGCGGGCCCGGCGGAGTAGCTCGCCGGAACCCTCCGCTCCCGCGGGAGCACGGCGGAGCAGCACGCCGGAACCCTCCGCACCCGCGGGAGCACGGGTAGGCGGGAACTCCCCGCGCGAGCGGATGCGGTTCCGACCTACGGGCAAGCGGCTCGCCGCTCCGGCCCCGGACCGCGGGTCCGCCCCCGCTTCGACGCCGCAACAGCTGCGATTTCCCACGACAGCGGAGATCCCGGGCGTTCTCGCCGACAACAGCTGTTGTCGGCACGAACCCCGCGCAGCCTCCCTCGCGGCTCCGACCCTCCGGCTCAGTAGAGCAGGTTCGTGAGGCGGCGGCGGGCCGCGCCGACGCGCGGGTCGTCGACCCCCGCGATCTCGAAGTACTCGAGAAGGCGCTGGCGGACGCGATCCCGGCCCGCCTGATCCAGGTCCAGGAACAGGTCGAGCAGGCGCCCCGCGGCGTCCTCCAGGTGTCCACCGCTGAGGTCGAGGTCGGCGACGGCGAGCTGCGCGTCCAGGTCCCGCGGATGCTGCGCGGCCGCCGCACGGACGGCCCCGGCATCCGCCCCCTCCACCCGAGCGAGGAGCGAGACCTGCGCGAGACCGGCGACCGCGAGCGCGTCCCGCGGGTTCTGCGCGATCGCCGCCCGGTACGCATCCTGCGCCGCCGGATAGTCGCCGCGCTCGATGGCGTCGTAGGCGTCCTGGTGCAGGGGCGGCAGCGGCGGCTCCGTCGGCTCCTCGGCGGACTCGGCCCCCGGCTCCGGTGGCGTGACCTCCAGCCGTCCGGTGACCCCGTTCTGGGCGGCGACCTCGAGCACCTGGTCGAGCACCTGACGCACCTCCGCGGTCGTGGGCTGGCCGACGAAGAGCGAGAGGGGGCGCCCGCCGACGACCGCGGCCGAGGCCGGCACCTCGCGCACCTGGAACGCCTGCGCGAGCTGCGGGTTGGCGGTCCCGTCGACCGTCGCGAGGGCGAGCCGACCGCCATACGACTCGACGACGGACGCGAGGGCCGGCTCGATCCCGGCCGCATAGAACTCGACGATCACCGGCACCGTCATCGACAGGTCGAGCACGCTCTCGAAGCTGGCGTCGGTCGCGGCGAAGACGATCGTGCCGGCGTCCGGTGACGGCGACCCGGACGCCTCGCCCGGGCTCTGGCCGCGCGCCTCGGCGGCCGCGGTGTGCGTCGCGCGCGAGACGAGCGAGGACAGGTCGACCGCGCCGCGGAGGCTCGGAGCGTCGGGGCGGGGCAGGGCCATCAGCGATGTCCGTTCATCAGGGGACTTCCTTCGAGGAGAGCAGGCCGGAGGCGTAGCCGAGCACGCGGATCTTCTCGGACGACTGCGCGGGCGGCACGTAGAACAGCAGCTGCAACCCGTAGGTCGAGACGACGCCCTTGGTGGTCTGGGTGAGCCCGGAGAGCAGCTTCACCTGGCCGGTCGGGTTGATCGCCGAACCGGCCTCCTTCGGTGTCACCGTCTCGACGTCGGCGACGTCCGTCGCCACGATGGCTCCGGCGTCATTGGTGGAGAAGACGATCGTCGACCCGTCGCCGGCGCCGCGGCTGTACTCCAGCTGCGCCGACGCCGGAAGGGATGACTTCCGCTCGGCGCGCTTCGCCGGACCGAGCTCCTGCTGAAGCTGGTCGCCGGTGAGATCGAAGAACTTCGCGCTCGCCGATTGCTCCCCATTGAGAAGGAGGTCGTAGTACGCCGGGCCGACCTTCTGGGGCTGAAGCGTGAAGATCGTCGTGTCCGGCTTCACCCGCGGCGCTCCCACGGTGGCCGGCGCGAGCGCGGGGAGGCGCACGTTGGCCTCGAGCGAGACCAGGTACTGCGCCTGGTACTGATCGCGCGGACTCTGCTGCACCAGCATCATGGCCACGGGCGCCGTGGTCTTCGTCTCGGCGGGGTCGCCGACGACCACGAAGACGGTGCGCGGCCATGAGGCGTTCTGCTGCGGCAGCATCAGCTGGATCTGGCGGGCCGGGATCGACCTGTCCGCCGGCTGATTCGCGTCTGCCTTCCGGATGAGGTAGTTCGCTTGACGCTCGGCGAGCGCCGGTCCGGAAAGCCGCTCCGCGGCCCTGGTGGCATCCAGTCCGGTGTCCGCGGCACCGACCGTCGCCGAGACGCGCTCGACGATGGTCGCCAGTTGAGCCCGGCTGACGGCCACGGGCGGCAGTCCCGCCGCCTTCGCGGCGTCGGTGGGCGACGGTGTCGGTGTCACGGTCGGCTCCCCGATCAACGAGTTGACGGCGCCGTTCGTGCACCCGGAGAGGAGGAGGGCCCCGCCCAGCAGCACGGGGAGGGCGATGAAGCCGCGGCGGCGCCCGCGCGCGGGGCCCGCGGTGAGCGCCCGTTGCGTACGCGGCGAGATCGCCCGGGGTCGCGGCGCTCGCGGCAGCCGGGGCTGACGCCGTCGCGGACCTCGGGTGCGTCGGGTGTGCACCAGGGCCCAGACGAAGGCGAGCAGACCCAGGATGAGCAACCCGATGCCGGCGACGATGAACAGCCCCGAGTAGGGCGCGGAGTTGTCGATCGGCCACCGGATGCCGACGTCCGCGGGAGCGGCGGAGCTCCCGTCCGAGGCGATGAGCACCGAGTAGTCGGCCGGCAGAGCGAGCGTCCACTCGAGCGACCGGGCCCCGGACTTCTGCTCCAGCCACAGGTCGGAGTCGCGCGGGTTCGGCACGCGCTGCTCCGTCCCGGCGACGGTGCGGCCGACGAGCTTCTCGCTCTTCGCGTTCCAGTCGAAACGGTTGACGCGAGCCTCACCGACCCACGCCCGGACATCCGCGGTGCGGCCGTAGGCCATGAACACCGGACCGCTGCCGGTCGCGGTGAGGGACTGGGTGCCCGGCAGTGCCGTGAGGGTGCGCCCGTCCACGACGGTCACCGGCGCCGACGGGTCGACGGCGGCACTCGTCTGGAACGAGCTCGGCCCGGCCAGCACGGTGCGCTGGGCGATGCCGAACCCGGCCGACGCGAGCGCGCAGACGAACAGCACGATCGCGAGGACGAATCTCACGGGTGAACTCCTCTCGAGCCATGACGCGGTACCCCGGCGCGGAGCGCCGACCGACGCCGCTCCCGGGCACGGTGGCATCCGAGGGTCCGACGCGGTGGCGCCGAAGAGGCTGGCAAAGACAGGTCAGCCTATCCGACCGGCTCCGACGCTCCCAAGCGGGCGCTGTGCAGCGGCTGGGAGCGGGGACGCGGCGCCGGCGTCCCCGCCCCCCGATCGCCGGGATCCGGCTCGCTAGACTCGGCCCGTCAGCGGCCCGCGGCGGGGACGGGCAGCTGACCAGAATCACGGGGAGCGGGACGCGCCCCACCGAGACCGGGAGGCACGGCTGTGGCGGCGGACGACGCGGGATTCGGGGTGGAGCTGCGGGGCTACCGCAAGGACGAGGTCGACAAGGCGGTCGCCGCCCTGCGACGCGACCTGATCAAGGCCAACAGCGACCGCACGGACAGCGCGAAGGAGGCCAAGCGCCTCCAGGCCGTCGTCGAGGACCTCCAGGCGGAGCTCGACGAGGTCGGCAGTCCCACCTATGCCGGGCTCGGCACGAAGCTCGAGAACACGCTGCGGATCGCCGAAGAGCAGTCGATGCGCCTCATCAGCCAGGCCGATATCGACGCGGAGAAGCTCCGCAGCACGGTGCAGGCGGAGTCCGACCGGCTGCGAGCGGATGCGCAGGCGCACGCCGAGAAGGTGCTCGGCCAGGCTCAGAGCCGCGTCGATGAGCTCGTCGCGTCCGCACAGGAGGAGGCGGAGTCGCTCGTCGCGCGAGCGCAGGCGGATGCCGACGCGCGTCGCGAGGAGGCGATCCGCGACGCGGCGGCCACACGCGGCGCCGCTGCCACCGAGGCCGCCGATGCGCGCGCCGAGGCGAAGCGGGACGCGGCGTCGCTGAAGGCCGAGGTCGAGCGGGAGGTGGCGGAACTCCGGGTAGTCGCCCAGCGCGAGACCGCCGAGGCGCGCGAGGCCGCCGGCGAGCTGCACCGGGAGTCCGAGCGGGGCCGGGCCGAGTTCGAGGCCGAGGATGCTCGGCGCCGGGGCGACCTCGAGCGCGATCTCGAGCAGGCCCGCACCGATCACGAGCGCGAGGTCGCCGACGCGCGCGCCGCCCTGGAGAACGACACCGCCGCGGCGCGGGCCGCCGTCGCGGCCGAGACCGATCGCCTGACCGCGGAGGCGACCGAGCGCATCCGCATCGACCGTGTCGAGCTGGCGGCCGAGACGAAGCGGGTGAAGGCCGAGCTCGCCGCGGAGAAGCGCACTCAGAAGGCCCAGCTCGCCGAGGAGGTGCGCGCCGCGCTCGCCGCGACGCGCACCGAGACCGGTGAACTGCGTGACGCCCTCACGGCCGAGCTGGCGCAGGCCAGGGCCGAGCACGACGGCGCCCTCGCGGGCGAGCGGGCGGAGCACGCCGCCGCTCTGGCCGGCGAGCGAGCCGCCCACGACGCCGCGATCGCCGGCGAGCGCGCCGGGCACGAGGCCGACATCGCCCAGAAGAGCGCCGAGGTGGACGCCTACGTTCAGGAGCAGCGCGGACTGATCGATGCCGAGGTGGCCGAGAAGCGCGGCGCCGTGGACGCCGAAGTCGCTGCCCGCACCGCCGAGCTGGAGGGCGACATCAGCCGCCGGAGCGCGGAACTGGATGCTCGGGTCGAGCAGACGACGGCCGAGCTCGAGGCGCACGTGACCCGCACCCGGGAGGAGCTGGACGCCGACGTCGCGCGCACCCGGGCCGAACTCGAGAGCCACGTCTCCCGCACCCGAGCCGAGCTCGA
>JACRGJ010000003.1 GCA_016212425.1 Micrococcales bacterium
CGGGCTCGACGGCCGGCTGCGCCCGGTCCGGGGGGTGCTCCCCGCCGTGCTGGCGGCCCAGCGCGCCGGTGCGGAGACGATCATGGTCCCGGCGGCCAGCGCCGACGAGGCGCGGCTCGTGCCCGGCATCCGCGTGGTCGGCGTCGTGAGCCTCGCCGCGGCCGCGCTCTGGCACGGCGCGGACGTCGACGTGGCGCAGGAGGGCGCGGAGTCGGTCCCCCTCCTCGATCCGCCGCCGTCCGCGTCGGGGGAGGCTGCGGGGGACCTGTCCGACATCGTGGGCAACGCCGACGCGGTCGAAGCGCTGGTCGCGGCCGCCGCGGGCGGCCACCACGTGCTCCTGCTCGGCCCGCCCGGCGCCGGGAAGACGATGCTCGCCAGCCGGCTTCCCGGCATCCTTCCCGACCTCGAGCGGGATGCCGCGCTCGAGGTGGGGTCGTTGCGCTCACTCTCCGGCCTTCCGGTGGGAGCGTCGCTGCCCGTTCGGCCGCCCCTCGAGTCACCGCACCACTCCGCGACCACCGCCTCCATCGTCGGAGGTGGCAGCGGTCAACTCCGACCCGGAGCCGCCGCACGGGCATCGCACGGCGTGCTGTTCCTCGACGAAGCACCCGAGTTCGCCCCGGCGACGCTCGACGCGCTGCGGCAGCCGCTCGAATCCGGGCGGATCAGCATCCACCGTGCCGTCGGTGTCGCGCACTTCCCTGCTCGGTTTCAGCTGGTGCTGGCGGCGAACCCCTGTCCGTGCGGTCACGCCGGTGCCCGAGACACCGAGTGCAGCTGCACGCCGCACGCCCGCCGCCGGTATCTCGGCCGGATGAGCGGCCCGCTGCTGGACCGCATCGACATCCAGTTGCGTGTGCCGCGGGTCACGGCGGCGCAGCTGCGGATGAGCGCGGAGGGCGTGCGGATGACGAGCTCCGACGCTCGGGGACGAGTTGCCGCGGCCCGAGACCGCGCGGCCTTCCGGCTGCGAGGAACGCCGTACACCGTCTCGGGTCAGATGCCCGGCCCTTTCCTGCGCTCGCCGGCCGGGGCACCCGCCGCGGGCGCGGCCGACGTTCTCGACAGGGCGCTCGAGCGGGGGCTGCTCACCATGCGCGGGCACGACCGCGTGTTGCGCCTCGCGTGGACTCTGGCCGATCTGGACGGCGCGGATCGTCCGAGCCCGGAGCACGTCGGCCGGGCGCTGTATCTGAGGAGGGCGACCGCATGACCGGGACCGGAGTGCCCACCATGCCGGTGCTCGCGGCGGCGGTCGCCGAGTCGCTGGTGCGCGACGTGTCGCAGGATCTCGCGCCCGGCCCCGCGGCGGCGCGGGAGCGAGTGGCTCGGGTCGCGTGGTCCTGTCTGGCCGAGCCCGGTGACGGCGTGGCGGGAGCGGTCATCGAGACGGTGGGCGCGGAGCGCTCGCTCGACGTGGTGGCGCGCGGCGGGACCGCGGCGGACCTGCTCGCGGCGGCGGAGGGCGAGGGCACGAGGCCGTCGCTCGCCGACGTCGGTGTGGGACTCGAGCGCTGGCGTCCCCGGCTGCAGAACGGCGCGGTCGAGCGAGCGTTCCGCCAGGGGGCGAGGTTCGCTGCCCGATTGGTCGTGCCTGGAGATCCCTGCTGGCCGGAGGGCCTCGACGACCTCGGACCCCATCGTCCCGTCGTGCTGTGGGTCCGCGGGCGCGTGGAGCTGCTCGGCGGTCTCGGCCGGTCGATCGCGCTGATCGGGGCCCGCGCGGCAACCGGGTACGGCGAGCACGTCGCGGTGGAGGCGTCCGCCGGGCTCGTCGATCGCGGGGTCGCGATCGTCTCGGGTGCCGCCTACGGCATCGACGGCGCGGCGCATCGAGCCGCTCTGGCGAGCGGGGGAGACACGGTGGCGGTCCTCGCTGGTGGACTGGATCGCTTCTACCCCTCCGGGCATGAGGGGCTGCTCACCCGGATCGTCGAACGTGGCGCCGTCGTCGCCGAGGTCCCGTGCGGCACCGCACCGACCCGGTGGCGCTTCTTGCAGCGCAACAGGATCATCGCCGCGGCGTCGGCGGCCACGGTGGTGGTGGAGGCGGGGTGGCGGTCCGGCTCTCTCAACACCGCCGGTCATGCCGCGGCCCTGGGGCGACCGCTCGGGGCGGTGCCGGGTCCGGTCACGAGCAGTGCCTCTGCGGGATGTCACCGGTTGCTGCGCGAGTACGGCGCGGTGTGCGTGACCACGCCCGACGAGATGGCCGAGCTCGTTCCCGGTCTCGTGGCGGTGGACGCCGGGGACGCGGACGGGCGGGACCGCCTCCGGCCGACGCGTGACCCGGAGGGCACGCGGGTGCGGGTGCTGGATGCTCTGTCCGCGCGGTCGGCACGCACCGTCGACCGCATCGCCGCCGACAGCGGACTCCCGCCGGAACGCGTGCGCGCCGAGCTCGGAGTCCTCGAGCTGGAGGGTCGAGCTCGCACCGGATTCGAGGGCTGGACGAAGGTCCTCCACGGTCGGGGCGGTGGCTGAGCCTCGCGCCGCGGATGTCGACCGGCCTGGCTAGAGTGCCCGCATGTCCCCGCTCCAGCTCGGCCAGTTCCCCGCTCCGGTGCACACCATCGCGCACATCAGCGACACCCATCTGCTGAGCGGCGGACGTCCCCTTTACGGGCTGCTGGACACCGAGGCGACGCTCGGGCACGCCCTGGACCAGCTCGAGGCGTCGGGGCGGCGTCCGCAGGCGATCGTCGTGACGGGGGACCTCGCCGACCTCGGCGAACCCGACGCGTACCGGCGCCTCCGAGCCATCGTCGACCCCGCCGCGGAGCGGATGGGGGCCCGGCTGATCTGGGTGATGGGCAATCACGACGAGCGCGAGCCCTTCTCGGAGCTGATGCTCGACCAGGCGCCCAGCGGCGCGCCCCAGGACGCCGTCTACGACGTCGACGGGCTGCGGATCATCGCCCTCGATTCGAGCGTCCCGGGCTACCACCACGGCGAGCTCTCCGACGCGCAGCTCGACTGGCTCCGGGACGTCCTGTCCGAACCGGCCCCGCACGGCACCCTGCTGGCCCTGCACCATCCGCCGATCCCGTCACCCGTCGAGCTGATGGCGATCCTCGAGCTGCAGGAGCAGCATCGGCTCGCCGACGCGATTCGCGGATCGGACGTGCGCGGCATCCTGGGCGGTCACCTGCACTACGCGACCCACAGCATGTTCGCCGGGGTCCCGGTCTCCGTCGCCTCGGCGACCTGCTACTCGCTCGACCCTGGCGCCCCCGTGGATTCGCTTCGCGGTGTGGACGGCGGCCGGTCGATCAACCTGGTGCAGCTCTACGAGGATCGCGTCGTGCACACCATCGTGCCCGTCGGGGACCTGGCGCGGGTCGCGGGGTTCGACGACGTGGTCGTCGCCCGACTGGCGGAGATGACGCCAGCCGAGCGGATCGAGGCCTTCTCGAACAAGCGGTCGACCTTCAACGCCGCCGAGGTGCGATCGAGCGGCTCTGCTCCCGGAATCGGCTGAGGACCCTTGGGCATGCGGGCGGCCGATCCTTCACGGCGCCGCACATCGTCCGCCCTGTATCAACGTCCGCCGTCCGGCGCCCGGCGGACACGGTCCGGCCCGCCGGTGGACGCGACGGACCGCTCCCACGGGCGTGGCGGCGCGGGCACGGCCCGGCCCGCCGGTGGACCCGACGGGCCGCTCCCTCGGGCGTGGCGGCGCGCGTCCATCACGGGGCCGCGGCACGATGAGCGCGTGCACCTCGACACCGCGATCGACGCCTACGCTCGGCACCTCGAGCTCGAGCGGGCATACAGTCCGCACACCGTCGACGCCTACCGGTCGGATCTCCTGGCCTTCGCCGAGCATGCGGAGACCTCCGGCGTCAATGAGCTCGAAGCGATCGACCTCGAGCTGCTGCGTGATTGGCTCTGGCGCTCGTCCGTGAAGGGACTGAGCGCCTCGACGATCGCGCGGCGCTCGGCGTCCCTTCGCGGATTCACCCGATGGCTGGTCGCCGGAGACGTCCTCGACACCGACCCGGCGTCCCGGCTCCGCGCTCCGAAGTCGAGTTCACGTCTGCCGCGAGTGCTCACCCGGCCGCAGATGGACAGGATCCTCGAGGGCCTGGTCTCCCGGGCGGGCGAGGGCGAGCCCGGCGCGTTGCGGGACCTCGCCGTCATCGAGCTGCTCTACGCCTCCGCTCTCCGCGTCAGCGAGCTCGTGGGCCTCGACCTCGGAAGCATCGACCTGGAGCGCCTCACCCTGCGCGTCACCGGCAAGGGCGCGAAGGAGCGGGTGGTGCCCTTCGGCGTGCCGGCGCGCCGCGCGCTCGAGGACTGGCTCCTCCGCGGGCGATCGAAGCTGGCGAGGGAGAGCGCCAGCGAAGCCGTCTTCCTCGGAGTCCGCGGCGGCCGCCTCGGCAGCCGAGCAGTGTACGAGCTGGTCTCCTCGCTCCTGTCGGAGGTGCCGGGGGCCGGCCCGGCGGGTCCGCACGCTCTCCGCCACACCGCCGCGACCCACTTGCTCGACGGGGGAGCGGACCTCCGCGCGGTGCAGGAGCTTCTCGGCCACGCGAGTCTCGGCACCACGCAGATCTACACTCACGTCTCGACAGAGCGGCTTCGGCGGGCCTACGCGTCCGCGCATCCGCGGGCCTGACTGCCCCGATCCGCACCTGCGGTTCCCGCACGGGCATCCCGAGCGGTGGTGACAGTCCCGCGCCGCACTCCGCTCGGGCCCCCCGGTCCGCGCCGACCGGAGTGCGCCCCCCGGTCCGCGCCGACCAGGTGGCCGCCCGGCTCGCTCCGACAGGAGTGCCCCGGTCCGCGCCGACCGAGTGCGCCGCCCGGTTCGCGCGCCTCATTCGCGCCGCGGGGAGCGCACGGTTCGGCTCGCCCGCCGTCGGCTCGCGCGCCGTCGGATCGCGCCGGCCGGGTCAACCGGGTCCGCTCGCGGGCCAGAGAATGGCGCGGGGAACGCCGCCCAGGAAGAGCAGGGGAGACACGTACTCGCCGTTGATGCGCACTCCGAGGTGCAGGCAGCTGCCGGTGCAATGCCCCGGCACCACCGATCCGATCGGATCGCCGCGACGCACAGTGTCTCCCGGCTCGAGGCCGGTCTGCACCGGCTCGTAGCTCGACAGCACTCCGCCCGCGTGCTCGAGCGAGAGCACG
>JACRGJ010000103.1 GCA_016212425.1 Micrococcales bacterium
CCAACGACGAGCAGCCCGACGGCGAGGATGTGACGCTCGCGCCGGAACTGGCCTCACCGCTGCCCAGCGGCGGCGGCCTCCTGTTCGCCTCCGGCGATCGCCTGCGCTACCTGGCCCCGAAAGCGGCCGGCAACTACAGCGCGGTCTACCGCATCACCAGTGCCGGGCAGTCCGCGGAGGCCACCGTGCGCATCTCGGTGCGCGAGAAGGACGCCGCCACCAACACCGCTCCCGTGCCGAACCCGGTGACCGCCCGGGTCACCGCCGGGGAGACCGTGCGGATCGCGATCCCGCTCGTCGGGATCGATCCGGATGGCGACGCGGTGCAGCTGATCGGTCAGTCCTCCAGCCCGCAGAAGGGCACGGTGCAGGGTACGGGGGAGGACTGGTTCGACTACGAGGCCGGCGCGTACTCATCCGGCACCGACGAGTTCACCTACACGGTGATGGACGGGCTGGGCCTCCGCGCGACCGGGACCGTCCGGGTCGGCGTCAGCCCGCGGGCGGGCGGGGTGCGCAACCCCATCGCCGTCGCGGACGAGGTGACCGTGCGGCCCGGCAAGTCGGTGACCGTGCAGGTCCTCGCCAACGACTCCGACCCGGACGGCGGCGCCCTCACCGTCTCGGAGGTCGACCCCAACCAGTCCGGGGCGAAGGCTTCGATCGTCGACGGGCGCTTCGTCCGCGTCACCCCGCCGGCCGGCTCCGGCGCGCGCTCCTATGGCCTCATCTACACGATCACGAACGATGTCGGCGGCTCGAGCTCCTCCTTCGTCACCGTGCGCGTCGACCCCAAGGCACCCCCCGCGCGGCCGATCGCCTCCGACACCGTGCTGACCGTGACCGACGTCCTCGGCCGCCCCAGCGTCGATGTCCCGGTGCTGGACAACGTCTTCTTCCCCGATGGATCCGCCTCGACCCTCGGCGTCGCCCTTCTGCCCGGCTGGGAGCAGAACGCCCAGGTGCTCGGCAACAAGCGCATCCGCGTCACCATCGGGCAGCAGAGCCAGACCATCCCCTTCGCGGTGTCGAACCCGGACGATGTCCGCATCAAGGCGTTCGCCTTCATCCGGGTGCCCGGCCTGGCCGACGCGCTGCCGCAGCTGAACACCCGAGCGCCGTCCATCTCGGTGAAGAGCGAGCAGTCGGTGACCATCGACCTGAACGACTACGTCGTCGCGATCGGCGGCGGCCGGGTGCGCATCACGGACAGCTCGAGTGTGACCGCCACGCACTCGAACGGCGCTCCCCTCGTCGTCGACGACGCCACGTTGGTCTTCACCTCCGCGAACCAGTACTTCGGACCCGCGTCGATCACGTTCGAGGTGACCGATGGCGACCCGAGCGACCCGCGGGCCCGTCGCGCCGTGCTCACCCTGCCGATCAAGGTGCTGCCGCGCACCAATCAGCCTCCGGTGTTCCTGGGCGCGGCGCTCGACTTCGAGCAGGGGCAGCAGCGCGAGATCGATCTCGTGAAGCTCACCGACTACCCCTACGCGAACGATCTCGAAGAGCTGCAGTACCTCGTGCAGAACCCGCAGCCCACCGGCTTCAGCTACCAGCTCAACGGGCAGCGCCTCGTCATCACCGCGGCCAACGAGGCCCTCACCGGGGCGACGAGCGCCATCACGCTCGGGGTGAAGGACGCGCTCAACCCGGGAAAGGCGGGCCGTATCGACCTCAGGGTGGTGCCATCGACCCGGCCGCTCGCGGCCCCGCAGCCGGACACCGCGATCGCCCCGCGAGGCCAGTCCACCACCGTCGACGTGCTCGCCAACGACGGGGTGGGCAACCCCTTCCCCGGCACCGCGCTCCGTGTCGTCAAGGTGGCCGGAGCCGACCAGGGGTCCCTGCCGACCGGCGTCAGCGCCTCGGCGAGCTCGGACCGCTCGCGGATCACGGTGTCGGTCGACTCGGATGCGCCGCCGACCGACGTGAACCTGCAGTACCAGGTCGCGGATGCCACGAACGACCCGAGCCGCTACGTCTGGACGACGGTGCGGATCTCGGTGCAGGACCGGCCCGACCCGGTCTCCGGGGTCACCGTCGCCGAGTTCGGCGACCGCACCCTGCGCCTGAGCTGGCAGCCGGGTCTGGCGAACAACTCGCCGATCAGCAAGTTCCAGGTGACCGAGACCTCCGCCGACGACGGCCGCGTGCTGTCCATGACCGACTGCGCGGGCTCGGCATCCTGCACCGTGACCACCCCCGGCAACGGCCCTGGCAACGCCGTGCGGCTCAGCGTGGTCGCGGTCAACGCCATCGGCGCCTCGGATGCCACCACGCTGGCCGGCTCCATCTGGTCGGACATCATCCCGCCGCCGCCGACCGGGCTCGCAGCCACGCCGCTGAACAACGGCCTGCGGGTGACCTGGTCGAAGCCCGACGACGGCGGCAAGGGCAGCCCGATCACCTTCTACGTCGTGACGGTCGGCGGGGTCAGCACCACCGTCGCCGCGCAACCGGGCGACGCGGTCGGAACGGAGTACTCCGCGGGCGTGCAGTCCGGCAGCATCCCCAACGGCAGCGCCACCGGCTTCACCGTGAGCGCCCGCAACAGCGCGCCGAACTCCCTCGCGCGCTGGAACAGCGCCTCCGGCGTGGGCACCCCGGCCGGTCCGCCGATCCAGGTCGGCTCGCCCCGGGCGTCCACACCCGACGGCACCACCGCGGCGATCAGCTGGGACGGCGTCTTCGCCGACAACGGGCGGGCGATCATCCGCTACTACGCCGTCGCCTACACGGGCCGCACGCCCTCCTGCACCGTCGACGGCGTCGATTCCGGATCGCCGACGGTGAGCCCGCCCTCCGGCGTGGCGAGGCTCGTGTCGACCACGGGCACCTCGGCGATCTTCACGGGACTCACCGTCGACACCTCGTACTCGCTGCAGGTGTTCGCTTACAACGGGCAGGGCTGCACCGCCTCGCCGATCGCGCAGGTGACTCCGCGTCAGCGGCCAGGCGACGTCACCGGAGCCTCGTTCCGCTTCGTCAGGACGAGCGAGGGCACCTGGGACTACCAGGTCACGGGGCTGAACGGCGGACCGGGCGTGGCCGATGCCGCCGGCGTCATCTTCCAGCTCGTCGGCGACGGCGTCGACGGCACGGCGTCGGGCTACCTGGATCTGCCCTCCCTCCTGACCGTCGTGAACGGGAGCCAGTACGGCAAGCCCATCGCCGTGCGGCTGCTGGCCTGCCAGGGGTATCCGGAGCTGGCCACGCCGCTCTGCAGCGCGAACTGGTCCAACCCGCTGCCGGTCGGCGTGCCCACGCGGATCGACCTCGCGGACCTCGCGCATCAGGATCCGCAGGTCACCGACGTGCCGCCGTACCGCACCACCTGGTCGTGGACCTCCTCGACCGCCGGCCCCGGGTACCCCGGCTACGCCGCCGCCGAGGTCAGCTGCGACGGCGGAGCCGCCTGGCAGCCCCTCGACGGGGGCGCCGGCTTCTGCGATTCGCCCGAGACCGCGCTTCCGACCCGCCCTCCGGACCTCCTGGTCCGTGTGACGACGACCGACCCGAACGCCCAGACGGTGGAGAGGACCTTCCCATGGTCGAACTGACCGAGAACCCGACAGCGGCTCGCGCCGCATCCGCCATGACCGCGGAGCAGGCCGAGTGGTACCAGGAGACCTTCGCGCGGCTGGTGACGAACGTCGAGCAGGTGCTGGTGGGGAAGACCTTCGTGGTGCGCCTCGGCTTCGTCGCCCTGCTGAGCGAGGGACACCTCCTCCTCGAGGACTTCCCCGGCACCGGCAAGACCTCGCTCGCCCGTGCCATCGCCCAGTCGGTCGCGGGCAGCTCGAACCGCATCCAGTTCACCCCCGACCTGCTGCCAGGCGACATCACCGGGGTCAGCGTTTTCGACCAGGGCAGCCGGGGCTTCGAGTTCCATGCGGGGCCGGTGTTCGCGAACATCGTGCTGGCGGACGAGATCAACCGCGCCAGCCCCAAGACGCAGGCCGCGCTGCTCGAGGTGATGGAGGAGGGTCGGATCACCGTCGACGGCATCACGCACGAGCTCGAGATGCCGTTCATGGTGATCGCCACCCAGAACCCGATCGAGCAGGCGGGCACCTACCGGCTGCCCGAGGCGCAGCTCGACCGCTTCCTGATGAAGGCCTCGATCGGCTACCCCGACCACGCGTCGACCCTGCGCATCCTCGAGGCGTCGGCGACCCGGTCGCACGAGGTGACCCTGCCGCCGGTGACCGATGCGGTGCAGGTGATGGAGCTGTCCCGGATGGCGCGCGGCGTGCACGTGGATCCCAGCATCAACGACTACGTCTCGCGCCTCGTGCAGGCCACGCGCACCGCTCAGGAGGTACGGCTCGGCGGCAGCGTGCGCGCGGCCCTCGCGCTGGTGCGCAGTGCCAAGACCCTCGCGGCGGCCAGCGGGCGCCACTTCGTGATCCCGGATGACATCAAGGCGCTCGCCGAGCCCGTCCTCGCCCACCGGCTCGTACTCGACCCCGAGGCGGAGTTCGACGGGGTGACGCCCTCGAGCATCGTGTCGCAGATCCTGATCGAGACCCCGCCGCCCACCGACCGGCAGGCCGTGTGAGCACCCGCAGCCGCACGAGCCCACGCGGAGCCGACACGGCATCGGCCCCCTCCGCTCCCGGGCTCACCAACACCAGGACCCGGCTCGTCGGCACGCGAACCGGTCCCGCCGCGGAGGCGCTCGTCGCGGTCGTCCGGATCGGCGCGATCGCGAGCGGGGCGATCGCCCGCGTCTGGCACCGGATCGCCGCGGTCATCTCCCCGCTCGGCTGGATCGTGCTCGCGCTGACGCCGCTCGCCCTGGCGGCCGGCTACGGACTGGGCATCATCGAAGGCGTCGCCGCCGGCGTGGTCGGGCTGCTGCTCATCGTGGTCGGGCTCGTCGCGCTCCTGGGTCGCACCGCGTTCCGCGTCGAGCTCGAACTCGGCCACCTCCGCGTCGCCGTCGGCGATGCGGCCGAGGCCGCCCTGGTCGTCGAGAATCCCGGACGGCGCCGCATCCTCAGCTCCACCGCGGAGATCCCGGTGGGCGACGGGCTCGCCGAGGTCGCCGTCCCCCCGCTGGCCAGGGGTGCCGTGTTCCGCCACACGGTGAGCGTGCCCACTCGGCACCGGGGCATCGTCCGCCTCGGACCGGTGCGCGCGATCCGCGCCGACCCGATCGGCCTCGTGCGCCGCGAGATCCTCTGGGCCGACCCTGTCGACCTGATCGTCCACCCCCGCACCGTCGCGGTCCCCTCCACCAGCACCGGCCTGATCCGCGACCTCGAGGGTGTCCCCACCCGGGACCTCACCGCGAGCGACGTGTCCTTCCACGCCCTCCGGGAATACCAGCCCGGTGACGACCGGCGCTACATCCACTGGCGCTCCACCGCGAAGACGGGCACCTACATGGTGCGCCAGTTCGAGCAGACCCGACGCAGCCACCTGCTGATCGGGCTGAGCCTCGCCGCCGCCGACTACGCGGACCAGGACGAGTTCGAGTTGGCCGTCAGCGTGGCCGGCAGCCTCGGCGTCCGCGCGATCCGCGACGGCCGCACCGTGTCCGTCGTGGTCAGCGAGAGGACGCCCGAGTTCGCCAAGCGCAAGGTCTTCGGGGTGCGCCCCCTCTCCACCGTGCGGCCGGAGCGGCTCCTCGACGACCTCGCCGTGATCGAGACCGCCCCGACCGCGCTCGGCATCCGGGACGTCGCCCGGGTCACGGCGGACACGCTCACCGGCGTCTCCATCGCCTACCTGGTGTGCGGATCGGCTCCGAGCGCGGCGGAGCTGCGCGCCGCCTCGGCCGCCTACGGTCCCGACATCGAAGTCGTCGCCGTCGTCTGCGACCCGGACCGGGCCCCGGGCCTGCGCCGTGTCCCCGGACTCGGGCTGCTGCGGGTCGGACTCCTCGAGGACCTGCGCTCCGCGCTGGCCCGGGCGGCGGCGGTCGCGTGACCCCCCCGCGCACCCCCGGCTTCACCGTCACGACGGTGCTGTTCGCCTGGCTCGCGCTCGCCGTCGCGGTGACGCCCTGGTGGCCGATCTACCAGGACGGGCGCTTCGTCCTCGTCGTCGTCGCCGCCATCGTGCTCGGCACCCTCCCGGCGGTCGTCGGGGCTCTCGCTCGGTGGCCGTCGTGGCTGGTGCTGCTCGGCGCCGTCGCGCTGTTCCTCCTCTCGGGCGTGCAGCTCGCCATCCCCGCGCAGACGCTGTCCGGCGGGCTGATCCCGACCGTGACCGGCCTGCGCACCCTCGTGGCCGAGCTCGCGCTGGGCTGGCGCCAGCTGCTCACGATCACGATCCCGGTCGGCGACTACCAGGCGCTTCTCGTGCCCGTGTACGCGGCGGTGTTCGCCGCCACGACGGTCGCGATCTCGCTCGCCCTGCGGGTGCGCTGGGGCGAGCTCGCAGCCGTGCCGGTGCTCGCGGTGTTCGTGCTCGGGATCGCCTTCGGGCCGGATGCCGGCGGGGTCGCACTGCCCTTCACCCTCGCGGAGATCGGCATCGTGCTGCTCTGGCTGGTCTGGCGAGGCGCGGTGCGGAGGCGCGCCGCGATCCGCCGCCTCACCGCGCGGACCCGCGCCGCGGGGGAGACCGTCCCGCCGCGCAGCGAGCGCAGCCTCGCCGTGCGCAGCGTGGCCGGTGCCGCGGTCATCCTCATGATCGCGTCGATCGCCTCCGTCGCGGCGGCGCAGGCCGTGCCGCCCGGCCGGGATCGCGCGGTGCTCCGCACCGGGATGCAGCTGCCCTTCGAGCCGCGCGACTACCCGAGCCCGCTGTCCTCCTTCCGCTCCTACCTCAGGGGCGCGAGCGCCGACGCGACCATGCTGACCGTGCGCGGCCTGCCCGCGGGCGGCCTCATCCGCATCGCGACCCTGGACGAGTACGACGGCGTCGTCTACGCGGTGGGATCGGGGGATGCCGACGGCGCCTCCGGCACCTTCACGCGGGTTCCCACGTCCGTGGACCAGTCCGGGGCGACCGGCGACCGCATCCAGGTCGAGGTGCGTGTGGGCGCCTACTCCGGGGTGTGGGTGCCCACGGTCGGCGACCTGGAGACGGTCGACTTCCGGGGCGAGAACGCCGCCCGGCTGCGGGACGCGTTCTACTTCAACCAGGCCACAGGAACGGCCGCCGTCATCGGCGGCGTCCAGCGCGGCGACTCCTATCGCACGAGCGCTATCCAGCCCGTCGGCCGCGACCTCGACGCCGTGAAGCGGGCGACGCCGGGGGCGGCGCCGGTGCCCGCCATCGCCGCGCTCCCGGACGCGCTCTCGGTGAAGCTCGAGAGCTACGATCGCGGTGTCGACGGGGCCGGCGCGCAACTCGTCGCCGCGATCCAGGGCCTGAAGCGCGACGGGTACATCAGCCACGGGCTGACGGCGCAGGAGCCGGCGAGCCGCTCCGGCCACGCGGCCGACCGGATCACCGAGCTCGTCTCCGCGCCGCGGATGATCGGCGACGCGGAGCAGTACTCGGTCGCCGCCGCGCTGATGGCGCGCCAGCTGGGATTCCCCGCGCGGGTGGTCTTCGGGTTCGCACCGCAGGGGCAGGGCTCGGTGGCGGTGCGGGGGAGCGACGTGTCCGCGTGGATCGAGGTGAACACGTCCCAGGCCGGCTGGGTCGCCATCGATCCGGTGCCGCCGGTGCGTCCCATCCCGGACGAGCTGCCGCAGCAGCCGACGCAGATCTCACGCCCGCAGACACCGGTCGAGCCGCCGCCCGACGATCCGCTGGAGCGTGAGGCGCAATCACCGCAGGACAGCACCCGCAGCGACGACACCGGACAGGACCCGGTGCTCGTGGCACTGCTCGCCGGCCTTCGCGTCGCTGCCGGGGTCCTCGCCGTCGCCGGGCTGATCGCCCTCCCGCTCCTCGTCGTCGTCACCGCCAAGGGCATCCGCCGCCTCCGCCGCCGTCGCCGTGGCCCGCCCGCGCGACGCATCACCGCGGCCTGGGACGAGTTCCGCGACGAGGCGGTGGACTACGGGTACGCGCTCGCCAGCTCGGCGACACGCTTCGAATTCGCCGAGCAGGTCGGCTTGGAGCAGAGCAAGACGCTCGCCGCCGTGGTCGACCGTGCCGTCTTCGCCCCCGGTGCCCCAGGGCGCACCGACGCCGACCGGGTCTGGACGGCCCTGGAGGAGATCAGCGACTCCCTCGGCCGAGGGCTGACGAGGTGGCAGCGCTTCCGCTCCCGGATCTCGCTGCGGTCGCTCCGCGCGCGG
Source organism: Micrococcales bacterium (assembly GCA_016212425.1). Taxonomy (GTDB): domain Bacteria; phylum Actinomycetota; class Actinomycetes; order Actinomycetales; family Microbacteriaceae; genus Schumannella. The sequence continues at coordinate 8,217 of JACRGJ010000103.1, forward strand.
GGTCGATCGGGAGGCGCCGCATGAGCGCCTGCCGGCACTGCGGCTGGGAGCTCCCGCCCGGGGCCCTGTTCTGCGGCGAGTGCGGCCGCGCGGTCACGGCGCCCGCTCTCCCGCCGGTCGAGGCGGTCCACGCGCCAGCGGCGAGTGCGCCGGGATCGGCGGACGAGGCGCCGCCGACGGACGTTCCGCCCCCGCATCCCGAGGCCGAGCGGGTGGCCGAGGGCGGGGCCGAGGCCGAGCTCGTCGGCGGGGCCGAGTCCGAGCCCGTCGGCCCGCTCTCCAGTTTCGGTCGCGAGTGGGATTCCTGGACCTCGTCGAGCTGGGACGACGCCGCGGTCGCCGCGCGGGTGGCGGACCTCGGCGGCGGTGAGCCGTTCGAGCCGACCGCGCCCGTTCGCGAGGCGCCTGCGGTGCCGGCCGACGTGGCGTCGGCACCGGGTGGCCGCGCGCCGTCCCCGCCCCTGCTACCGGTCCCGCAGCTGCCCGACGCGGACCCCCCGCGTTCGTCCCCGGCTTCCGGCCGGGACGAGACGGTCCTCGATCTGGAGTCGACGCGCCTGGTGTCGCGGACCCCGACGTCGCGCCATGTGCTGCAGTTCAGCACCGGCGAGAGCGTCACGGTGACCGGGTCGGGGCTCGTGGGGCGCAACCCCGGCATGGAGCCGGGCGAGTACGTCGATCAGCTCGTGACGCTCGTGGACGGTGGCCGTTCGGTCTCGAAGACCCATCTGGAGTTCGGACAGGAGCACGGCCGGTTCTGGATCAGCGACCGCTACTCCACCAACGGCACGGTGGTGCGGCCTCCGGACGAGCCGGAACGCCGGTGCGAGCCGGGACGGCGCTACCTCGTCTCGAGGGGCACCCGGGTGGACATCGGCGAGCAGTTCTTCGTCGTCAGCTGACTCCTCCCCAGGTCGCGGCGACGAGTGGTTCTCCACCGGTTCCGGCCGATGCGCGGTCGGCCGCCCACCCGACGGGCACCATCGCAGGATGAGCGTTCCCACCCGGCTCGCGCTGCCGCGCTTCGAGGAGCCGGAGCCGGCCGGCGGCATCCCCGTGGTCGCCTCTCTCGTGCCGGTGGGGATCGCCCTGGGCGCGTGGGCCCTCACGCGGTCCCCCTACGCGCTGCTCTTCGCCCTCGCCAGCCCGGTCGCCGCGGCCGGTTCGCTCCTCGACGGTCGCATCCGGCGTCGCCGCGAGCGCCGCCGCCGGCTCGAGAGCCTGCGAACGCGGCTGGCCCGGCTGCGGGCGGAGGTCGATGCGGCGCATCGGGCCGAGCGGGACGCGATCGAGCGTTCCGCCATCGATCCGACCCGCGCCGCGGAGGGTGCCGTCCCGCCGACTGCCGACACGCTGCGGTGGGGCTCGGGGGTCGTTGCGAGTTCGCTGCGTCTCGACCAGCCGGACGAGGATCCGCCCCCGGAGCTCGCCGACGAGGTCGCGCAGCTCACCGAGCACGCCGGCGCGCTGCGCGCACCGCTGGTGACCCCCGCGGCCCGCTCCATCGCGATCGAGGGGCCCGCGGTCCTGGCGCGCGCCGCGGCGCGCTATCTCGCGGTGCAGTGGTGCCTTCAGGACGCCGAGCTGC
>JACRGJ010000105.1 GCA_016212425.1 Micrococcales bacterium
CACGGAGACGTCGTCGAGGAGGAGGGCGGTTCCCATGATGGCGCCAGCCTACCGGCGGGCTCCGGGGCTCAGCCGGCCACCGCGCGGTAGATCTCCAGAGTCTTCTCGGCGATCGTCCGCCACGAGAACTCCGCCTCGGCCCTGGCGCGTCCGGCGGCGCCGAGCGCGCGAGCGGCGTCCCGATCGGCCACGACCTCGGTGAGGGCGCGCGCCAGGTCGTCCACGAAGCGGTCCGGCTCGATCGGCGTTCCGGTCCCGTCGTCCACTTGCTCGATCGGCACCAGTCGTCCGGTGACCCCGTCGTCGACCACCTCGGGGATGCCGCCGGTCGCGGTGCCGACGACGGGAAGCCCGCACGCCATCGCCTCGAGGTTGACGATGCCGAGCGGCTCGTAGACGGAGGGGCAGACGAAAGCCGTGCCGGAGGTGAGGACGGCCGCGAGCTCCCGCCGCGGCAGCATCCGATCGATCCACACCACGCCGGTGCGCTCGCCCTGCAGGGCGGCCACCCCGGAGCGCACCTCCTCGAGGATCTCCGGGGTGTCCGGCGCGCCCGCGCAGAGCACGAGCTGCACCTCCGGCGGCAGCTGCCGCGCGGCGCGCAGCAGGTAGGGCAGCCCCTTCTGCCGCGTGATGCGACCCACGAAGACCACCGAGGGCCGGTCCGGGTCGATGCCGAGGCTGCGGAGGAAGTCGTCGTCGCGCACCGGCCCCCACTGCTCCAGATCGATGCCGTTGTGCACGACGTGCAGCTTCTCCTCGTCGATCGCGTAGCTGCGCCGGATGTCCGCGGCCATGCCGGCGCTCACCGCGATCACCGCATCCGCCGACTCGAACGCGGTCCTCTCGATCCAGCTGGAGACCCGGTAGCCGCCCCCGAGCTGCTCGGCCTTCCACGGCCGCAGAGGCTCGAGGCTGTGCGCGGTGACGACGTGCGGGATGCCGTGCAGCAGCCCCGCCACGTGCCCGCCGAGGTTGGCGTACCAGGTGTGCGAGTGGACCAGATCGGCCCCCGCGACATCCTGGGCCATGCGGAGGTCGACGCCCATCGTCGCGAGGGCGGGGTTGGCTGCGGTGAGCTCGCCGGGCACCAGGTAGCTCTCGACCTCCGGCTCGTCTCGCGGCATCCCGAACGCGCGCACCTGAACCTCGATATGGGAGCGGAGAGCCGCGACGAGCTCGGCGACATGCACGCCGGCCCCGCCGTAGATCTCGGGCGGATACTCACGGCTCAGCACGTCGACTCGCATGTGCGCGACGGTAGTACGGGCTGCGTGCCCTCGCCTAATGTGGCCCCATGGCATCGAAGAAGATCTTCGGCATCGTGCTGGCCGGTGGCGAGGGCAAGAGATTGATGCCGTTGACGGCCGATCGCGCCAAGCCTGCCGTGCCCTTCGCGGGCGGCTACCGGCTCATCGACTTCGCGCTCTCGAACCTCGTGAACTCGGGACTTCGGCAGATCGTCGTGCTCACCCAGTACAAGTCGCACTCCCTCGACCGGCACGTCTCGCAGACCTGGCGCCTCACCGGGATGCTGGGCGCCTACGTCGCCTCGGTCCCCGCGCAGCAGCGGCTCGGGAAGCGCTGGTTCTCGGGCTCGGCCGACGCCATCCTGCAGAGCCTCAATCTCCTCCGGGATGAGAACCCCGACATCGTCGTCGTGGTGGGCGCCGACCACGTCTACCGCATGGACTTCGGCCAGATGATCGACGCGCACATCGCGTCCGGGGCGGGGGCGACGGTCGCGGCGATCCGGCAGCCGATCGCCCTCGCCGACCAGTTCGGTGTCATCGAGGTCTCCGACGACGACCCGACCCGGATCGGCGCGTTCCGGGAGAAGCCGACGGACGCGAAGGGGCTCGCCGACGCGCCGCATGAGGTTCTCGCGTCGATGGGGAACTACGTGTTCGACGCGGACCTGCTGATGGATGCGGTCATCCGCGACGGCGACCTGCCCACCTCCAAGCACGATATGGGCGGCGACATCGTGCCCGACTTCGTCGCCCGCGGCGACGCCGGGGTGTACGACCTCAACCGCAACGAGGTGCCGGGTTCCACCGAGCGCGACAAGTTCTACTGGCGGGACGTGGGCACGATCGAGTCGTTCTACGAGGCCCACCAGGACCTCATCTCGGCTCTCCCGGTGTTCAACCTCTACAACGAGGCATGGCCGATCCTGAACCAGCAACTCAACTCGCCGCCGGCCAAGTTCGTGCGCGACGAGCGCGGCGCGGCGGGCACGGCGATCGACTCGATCGTCTCCCTCGGGGTCGTGGTCGTGGGCGGCAACGTCGAGCGCAGCGTGCTCGGACCCTGGGCGAAGGTGGCCTCCGGCGCCTACGTCGTCGATTCCGTCGTATTCGAGCGCGCCGTCATCGGCGCCGGGGCGACCGTCCGCCGCGCCATCCTCGACAAGGGCGTCGTCGTCTCCCCCGGCGCCTCGATCGGGGTGGACCCGGATGCCGACCGCGCCCGCGGATTCACCGTCACCGACTCGGGCATCACCGTGGTCGGCAAGGGCGAGCGCGTCGACTGAACCCGAATCCCGGGACAACAGCTGTCGTCGCCGCGCACAGCGGAGATCCCGGCTGTTGCCGACGAGGACGGCTGTTGTCCCGCCCCTAGGCTGACGGAGTGCCGCGCTTCCTCGTCGTCCTGGACGTCGACTCGACGCTCATCGAGGAGGAGGTCGTCGAGCAGCTGGCCGCGGAGGCGGGGGTCGAGGCGGCGGTCCGCGACATCACGTTCCGGGCGATGAACGGCGAGCTCGACTTCGCCGAGTCGCTGCGCGAGCGCGTCGCCTCCTTCGCGGGCCTGGATGCGGCAGCGATCAGCAGGGTGCTCGGGCGGATCACCCTCACCCGAGGCGTCGCCGAGCTCGTCGCCGGGGTGCACGCGGCGGGGGGCCGGGTGGCGGCCGTCTCCGGCGGCTTCCACGAGGTGATCGACCCTCTTGCCCGCCACGTCGGCCTCGACCACTGGCGTGCCAACCGCCTCGAGATACAGGACGGCGCTCTGACCGGTCGCCTGCTCGGCCCGGTCGTCGATGCGCAGGCGAAGGCGGATGCGCTGCACGCGTGGGCGGCGGAGGCCGGCGTTCCGCTCGCCCGCACGGTCGCGATCGGCGACGGCGCCAACGACCTCAGGATGATGGCGGCCTGCGGCCTGTCGATCGGCTTCGACGCGAAGGCCCCGGTCCGTGACGAGGCGGACCTCCTCCTCGACGAGCGCGATCTCGCGCTGGTGCTGCCGCTGCTCGGGCTCTAATGGCCCATGCCGAGTCCGCCGTCGACCGGGATGACGGCGCCGGAGATGTAGCCGGCCTCGTCGGAGGCCAGCCACGCGACGACCTTCGCGACCTCGCCCGCCGTGGCGAACCGGCCGAGCGGGATCGAGGCGCGGTACTGCTTCTGCTGCTCCTCGGGCAGTTCGGCGGTCATGTCCGTCTCGATGAAGCCGGGCGCGACGACGTTCGCCGTGACGTTCCGGCCGCCGAGCTCGCGGGTGATGGAGCGGGCCATGCCGATGAGGCCCGCCTTCGAGGCGGCGTAGTTGACCTGCCCGGCCCCGCCGACGAGGCCGACGACGCTCGAGATGAGGATGATCCGGCCGTACTTGTTCATCATCATCCGCTTCGAGGCGCGCCGGACGACCTTGAACGCCCCTCCGAGGTTCGTGTCGACCACGCGGTCGAAGTCCGCGTCGCTCATCCGCATCAGGAGCATGTCCGCGGTGATGCCCGCGTTCGCCACGACCACCTCGACAGGGCCGAGGGCCTGCTCGATCTCGGCGAAGGCGGCGTCGAGGGAGGCGCCGTCGGTCACGTCGGCGCGGACCGTCGTCGTTCCCGCGGGGCCTTCGCCCGAGCGGGCGGTGACGGCGACCCGGTGGCCCAGGGCCGCGAACTCCTCGGCGATGGCGCGTCCGATGCCGCGGTTCCCGCCGGTGACCAGGACGGTTCTGGGGACGGGGGCCGGGCGCTCGGCGGCCGCGAGGGGTTCGCTCACGGCGATCGAGCCTAGCCGTCACCGACGCCCGGACCCGCCGAGACGTAGGCTGGCCGGGTGGCACGCGAGCGCGCGGTGGCGATCACAGAGCTCCCCGAGAACCCGGATCAGGAGCTGCGCACGCGCATGATCAAGTACGGGGTCACGATGGGCATCCGCGTGGTCTGCGTGATCGTGATGCTCTTCGTGCAGGGCTGGTGGTTGCTCGTGCCCGTGATCGGCGCCATCGTGCTGCCCTACTTCGCGGTGATCGTCGCCAACGCGAAGGGCGCGTCGGGCGTCGGCGTGGTCGAGCGCCCGGGGGCGCTGGTGCCGCTGGCGCCAGCCGCGCCGCACGGCGAGAGCCGGTGAGCCTCCCCCTCGCCGATCACGCCGCGCCGACGCAGTGCTCCGGCGCCGGATGCCGCGCGCCCGCCGCGTGGGCCGTCCACTGGCGCAACCCGCGCATCCACGGGGTGGAGAGGGTGAAGGTGTGGCTGGCGTGCGATGCACACCGCTCCGCGCTGGCCGACTACCTCGGTGCCCGCGGGTTCCCGGTGGTGGTCACCGCGGTCGGCGTGACGGTCGCGGCGGTGCCGTGAACGCGCGGTTCCTGATGCGCCGGTGGGGCGGCTACCTCGCGTTCGTCCTCGTGTTCGCGACCGCGTGCGGTCTGCTCTCCTGGTGGCAGTGGGCCCGGAATACCGAGGCGCAGGCCGGGATCGACCGGATCGAGCGCAACTACGACGACACTCCCGTCGCGCTGAGCGCCGCACTGCCCCGACTCGACTCCTGGTCCGTCGAGGACGAGTGGCGTCCTGTCGAGCTGCGCGGGCGCTACCTGCGGGGCGAGCAGCTGCTGGTGCGCAACCGGCAGCTCAACGGCCAGCCCGGGTGGGAGGTGCTCGTCCCGTTCCGACTCGCGGACGGGCGGGTCTTCGTCGTCGATCGCGGGTGGCTCGCCCTGGGCAACCGGTCCGACCTCCCGTCGAGCATCCCGGCGGCGCCGCGGGGTGAGGTGACCGTCGTAGCCCGGTTGCGGAAGGGCGAGCCCCAGCTTCCCGGACAGACGGCCCCGCGAGGTCAGGTGTCCACGATCCATCTCCCGACGGTGGCGGAACGGGTGGACCGGCCGATCTACACGGGGGCCTACGGGGTTCTGGATCGCGAGAGTCCCGCCCCGGCGACCAGGCCGCAGGCCGCGGTCCGGCCCGAACCGGACCTGGGTCCGCACATCTCCTACGCCCTGCAGTGGATCGCCTTCGGCATCCTCGCCTTCATCGGACTCGGCTGGGCCATCCGGCACGACCGCCGGGTCGCCCGCGGCGACCCCGCCCCGGTGCGTAAGCGGAAGAGCGATGCCGACCTCGAGGACGAACTGCTCGACGCCCGGGTCTGACGCGCGCCCCGGGCGCCATCCGGGCGCGGGTCGGCTACGCGAGGCTGATGAGGTCGGCGTAGTCCTTGCTCCAGTGATCCTCGACGCCGTCCGGGAGGATCAGCACCCGTTCCGGGTCGAGCGCCTCCACCGCCCCCTCGTCGTGGGAGACCAGCACGACGGCGCCCGAATAGCCGGCAAGGGCCCCGAGGATCTCCTCGCGGCTGGCCGGATCGAGGTTGTTGGTCGGCTCGTCCAGCAGCAGCACGTTCGCGCCGCTGACGACGATCATCGCGAGGGCGAGCCGGGTCTTCTCGCCACCGGACAGCACGCCGGCGGGCTTGTCGCCGTCGTCGCCGGTGAACAGGAACGACCCGAGCACGCGGCGCGCCTCGGTCTGGGTGAGATTCGGCGAGGCGCTCATCATGTTCTCGAGCACCGATCGCCGCACGTCGATGGTCTCGTGCTCCTGCGCGTAGTAGCCGATCCGCAATCCGTGGCCCGGCTCCACCTGGCCGGTGTCCGGACGGTCCACCCCGGCCAGGATGCGCAGCAGCGTCGTCTTCCCCGCGCCGTTCAGTCCGAGGATGACCACCTTCGATCCGCGGTCGATGGCGAGGTTGTCCAAAAGTAAGATCTCCAGCGAGCCGTAGCTCTTGGAGAGGTCGGATGCGGTCAGCGGCGTCCGCCCGCAGGGCGCGGGGTCGGGGAAGCGGAGCTTCGCGACCCGATCGACCGCGCGCACCTCCTCGAGCCCGGAGAGCATCCGCTCGGCCCGGGCGACCATCTGATGCGCCGCGGCGGCCTTGGTGGCCTTCGCTCCGAAGCGCGCCGCCTGCAGTTGCAAGGCACTGGCCTTCTTCTCGACGTTCGCCCGCTCCTTCTTGCGCCGCTCCTCGTCCGCGGCGCGCTGGCGGAGGTAGTGCTTCCAGCCCATGTTGTAGAGGTCGATGACCTGACGATTCGCATCCAGGTAGAAGACCTTGTTCACGGTCGTCTCGACGAGCTCCACGTCGTGGCTGATGACGATCAGACCGCCGGGGTACCCCTTGAGGAACTCGCGGAGCCACACGACGCTGTCGGCGTCGAGGGGGTTGGTGGGCTCGTCCAGCAGCATCGTGTCGGCATCCGAGAACAGGATGCGCGCCAGCTCGATCCGCCGTCGCTGACCGCCCGACAGCGTCTTCAGTGGCTGGTCGAGGATGCGATCCGGCAGCGCCAGGTTGGAGGCGATCGACGCCGCCTGCGCCTCGGCCGCGTATCCGCCAGCGGCCTCGAACCCGTCCTGCAGTCGCCCGTAGCGGGTCATGGCGCGCTCGGCGAGGGCCGCATCCGGCGATGCCATCTCCTCGGTCGCGGTGCGCAACTGCGCGACCATCGTGCCCAGTCCCCGCGCGTCCAGGATGCGGGTGCGCGCCGTCTGCTCCGGGTCTCCGGACCGGGGGTCCTGCGGCAGGTAGCCGATCTCGCCGGTGCGGTCGATCCGTCCGGAGGTCGGGCTCCCGTCGCCGGCGAGGATCTTGGTCAGCGTCGTCTTGCCCGCGCCGTTGCGGCCGACGAGACCGATCTTGTCGCCGCGATCGACCCGGAACGACACGTCCGACATGAGCACGCGGGCGCCCACGCGCAGTTCGAGGCCGGAGACGGCGAGCATGACAGACGACTTTCTCCCGGTGCGGGGGTGGCGAGGGTGGGGTGCGCGGGCGACGGCGACCAGCCCGTTAGTCTAACCGCGTGAGCTCCCCCGCGATTCCGGTCCCGCCGCCCCGTCTCGTCCTCGCCGACCGCGTGATCCCGCGGCGCTGGGCGACCGATGTCCTGCTCGTCGCGGGGGGCGTCGCCCTCACCGCGGGGCTGGCGCAGGTCTCCATCCCGCTCTGGCCGGTGCCCATCACGGGGCAGACCCTCGCCGTTCTGCTGGTCGGGGCGAGCCTCGGCACCGTGCGCGGAGCGGTCAGCATGATCGTCTACGCGCTGATCGGCGTGCTCGGGGTGCCGGTGTTTAGCGATGCCGCCTCGGGCGCCGGTGTGCTCCTCGGCCCCACAGGCGGCTACATCATCGGCTTCATCGCCTCCGCCGCTCTGGTCGGCTGGCTCTCGGAGCGCGCATGGGACCGCCGGCTGCTCAAGGCGGCGGCGACCTTCCTGGCCGGCACGGTCGTCACCTTCGCCTTCGGCCTGCCGTGGCTGGCCGTCGCGCTGCGGATCGATCTGCCGACAACCCTGCAGTTCGGCCTCTACCCGTTCCTCCTCGGCGGCCTCATCAAGGCGGCCGTCGCCGCCGCGCTGCTGCCCGCCGCCTGGAAGCTCACCGCCCGGCGCTGACGGACTCTCCCCGCGCAGCCCGGCCCGGAGGCATCACGACGATTCATGGCGGAGCAGTCGGCACCGCATCCGACTACCGGTTCAGCTGCTTGCGCGTCCGGGTCGCCGGCCGTCCCGACCGCGCGAACCACAGCGCCGTCGCGATCAGGAGGACCACGCACGCCGCGACGGCGACCCAGAACCAGGGACTGACCAGGGTCGCCAGCAGAACCAGGGCGGCGAGGATGGCTACGGCGCTGATCGCCAGACGGACTGCGGCATCTGCTAGCCCGGTTGCCCGGTTCGTGGCGCGGATGACAGGACTCGCGGGTTCATCGCCGATGAGACGAGCGATGTCCTGATCGCCCCGAGACGACCGCACGACTCCGCCTTGGACAGGGTCGTACCCGGCGCTCCGTGTGACCGCCTTTCTCGCCACGGGATCAGATGGAGAAGCCGATGGCGCGCATCATCTCGCGCCCGTCCTCGGTGATCCGCTCGGGACCCCACGGCGGCATCCACACCCAGTTGATGCGGAAGCGCTCCACGATGCCGTCGAGGCACTGGCCGGTCTGCTCTTCGAGCACGTCGGTGAGCGGGCAGCCGGCGCTGGTCAGCGTCATCGAGATGATGAGCGCGTCGTTCTCGTCGTCCCACGCCAGGTCGTAGATGAGGCCGAGGTCGACGACGTTGACCCCGAGTTCGGGATCGATGACGTCCTTGAGCACCTCCTCGACACGGTCGAAGAGCGCGGGTTCCAGCGCGGTGGGCATCCGCTACGCCCGGGCGGCGAGATAGCGGTCGTAGCCCTCGTCCTCGAGGCGGTCGGCGAGCTCGCGGCCGCCCTCTTCCGCGACGCGGCCGTCGACGAAGACGTGCACGAAGTCGGGCTCGATGTAGCGCAGGATGCGGGTGTAGTGCGTGATGAGCAGCACGCCGAGGTCCGTCTCGTCGTGCGCGCGGTTCACGCCCTCCGAGACGATCTTCAGCGCGTCGACGTCGAGCCCCGAGTCGGTCTCGTCGAGGACGGCGAAGCGCGGCTTCAGCAGCTCGAGCTGGAGGATCTCGTGCCGCTTCTTCTCGCCGCCGGAGAAGCCCTCGTTGACGTTGCGTGCCGAGAACGCGGGGTCCATCCGCAGTCGCGACATGGATTCCTGCACGCTCTTGGACCAGCCGCGGATGGCGGGCGCCTCGCCGTCGATCGCGGTCTTCGCGGTGCGGAGGAAGTTCGCGACGGTGACGCCGGGGATCTCCACGGGATACTGCATCGCGAGGAAGAGTCCCGCCCGCGCCCGCTCGTCGACGGACATCGCGAGCACGTCCCGCCCGTCGAGCGTGATCGAGCCGCCGTCGACGGTGTAGCGCGGATGCCCGGCGATCGTGTACGCGAGGGTCGACTTCCCGGACCCGTTCGGGCCCATGACCGCGTGGATCTCGCCGTCGCGGATCGTCAGGTCGACGCCCTTGAGGATCGGCTTCGTGCCCTGCTCGGTCGCGATCGAGACCCTGAGGTCGCGGATCTCCAGTGTGCTCATGATGCTCCTGATTCAGACCGCGAGCCGTGCGGCCGGGTCGACGTGGATGCCGCCGTCAATGATCTCGACGGCGAAGACGGGGACCGGCTCGTAGGCCGGGAGGGTGGAGGGGACGCCGGTCGTCAGGGAGAACTTCGAGCCGTGCGCCCAGCACTCGATCGAATCGCCCTCGACGAAGCCCTCGGCGAGCGAGATGTCGCCGTGCGTGCAGGTGTCGCCGAGGGCGTGCACCACTCCGTCGCTGTCGCGGACGACGGCGATGGCGATCCCGTCCAGCACCACCTTCCGGGCGGTCCCCGGAGCGAGCTCCGACTCGGCGCAGACCCTCTGAGCGCTCACCCGGCGTTCTCCAATTCCGCGACGAGCGCCGCGTGCAGTCGGGTCTCGAGCTCGGGCTCGCCGATGCGCTGCACGATCTCGCTGAGGAAGCCGAGCACGACCAGTCGGCGGGCCTCGCTCTCGGGGATGCCGCGGGCGCGCAGGTAGAACAGCTGCTCGTCGTCGAACCGGCCGGTGGCGCTGGCGTGGCCCGCCCCCGCGATGTCGCCGGTCTCGATCTCGAGATTGGGGATCGAGTCGGCGCGGGTGCCGTCGCTGAGCACGAGATTGCGGTTCTGCTCGTAGCTGTCGGTGCCGATGGCGCGCCGGCCGATGAGCACGTCGCCGATCCACACCGTGTGCGCCCCTGTGCCGTTCAGCGCGCCCTTGTAGCTGACCCAACTTCGCGACCGCGGGGCGTCGTGGTGGACGTAGACCTGCTGCTCGAGGTGCTGTCCGGCGTCCGCGAAGTACACGCCGAGCATCTCGACGTCGCTGCCCTCGCCGGCCAGGTGCGTCTGCGGGTTCACGCGCACGATCGAGCCCCCGAGGGAGATCACGATGTGCTTCAGACGCCCGTCCCGCTCCACTCGGGCGAACTGCGCCGCGGTGTGCGTGGCGTCGTCGTCCCACTCCTGCACGCTGACGAGCGTCAGCTGCGCGCCCTCGCCGACCACGATCTCGACGTTCTCCGTGAGCCTCGCCGGTCCCCTGCTGTCGATCACGACCAGACCGCTGCTGCCCGGGGCCGCGTCGACGAGCGTGTGCGCCGCACGCGGTCCGGTGCCGAGCCCGTCGCGCGTGAGCGTCAGCGGCTGCGCGTCGCCCTCGACCCGGACGTGCAGCGCCTTCTCGAAGGAGGCCCAGGCGTTGGCGGAGGCCCGATCCTCCGGCGTGCCGGCGGTGCCGATCCGCTCGTCCGCGCGGTCGATCCACTCGACATCGGTGCCGGTCGCGTCGGCCCAGTGGATCGCGTACGGCGCGCCGTCGAGTTCGCCGTCGATCAGATCGCGGATGCGCTCGACCGGGGTGTGCTTCCAGTCGACCTCGCGGCCCGTGACGGCCGGAAAGTCGTCGGGCGAGTGGCTTCGGAGGCGCTCGGAGCGCGTCTGGACGGGGATGCGGCGGTCGATCGCCTCGACCGCTGGCTCGGTCAGCGTCATGCTCAGCCGACCGAGCCTTCCATGCTCATCTCGATCAGCTTGTTGAGCTCGAGCGCGTACTCCATCGGCAGCTCCCGCGCGATCGGCTCGATGAAGCCGCGCACGATCATCGCCATCGCCTCGTCCTCGGGCATCCCGCGCGACTGCAGGTAGAACAGCTGCTCCTCGCTGACGCGGGAGACCGTCGCCTCGTGGCCGAGTTGCACGTCGTCGACGCGGATGTCGATCGCCGGATAGGTGTCGGAGCGGGAGATCGAGTCCACCAGCAGCGCATCGCAGCGCACCGTGTTGGCGGCGTGGTGCGCGGTGGCGTCCACGCGCACCTCGCCCCGATAGCCCGCCCGACCGCCGCCCCGGGCGATGGACTTCGACACAATCGAGGACGTCGTGTGGGGCGCCATGTGGACCATCTTCGCGCCGGCGTCCTGGTGCTGGCCCGGGCCCGCGAACGCGACGGAGAGGGTCTCTCCCTTGGCGTGCTCGCCCATCAGGTAGATCGAGGGGTACTTCATCGTCACCTTGGAGCCGATGTTGCCGTCGATCCACTCCATCGTCGCACCCTCGTGCGCCACCGCCCGCTTGGTGACGAGGTTGTAGACGTTCGTCGACCAGTTCTGGATCGTCGTGTAGCGCACGCGGGCGCCCTTCTTCACGATGATCTCGACCACGGCCGAGTGCAGCGAGTCGGACTGGTAGATCGGCGCGGTGCAGCCCTCGATGTAGTGCACGTAGCTGTCCTCGTCGGCGATGATCAGCGTGCGCTCGAACTGGCCCATGTTCTCGGTGTTGATGCGGAAGTACGCCTGGAGCGGGATGTCGACGTGCACGCCCTTCGGCACGTAGACGAACGAGCCGCCCGACCAGACCGCGGTGTTCAGGGCCGCGAACTTGTTGTCGCCGGCGGGGATGACCGTGCCGAAGTACTCCGTGAAGATCTCGGGGTGCTCCTTGAGCGCCGTGTCGGTGTCCATGAAGATGACGCCCTGCCGCTCCAGCTCCTCCTGGATCTGGTGGTAGACCACCTCGGACTCGTACTGGGCGGCCACCCCGCCGACGAGGCGCTTGCGCTCCGCCTCCGGGATGCCGAGCCGGTCGTAGGTGGCCCGGATGTCCTCTGGCAGGTCCTCCCACGAGGAGGCCTGCTTCTCGGTGGAGCGCACGAAGTACTTGATGTTGTCGAAGTCGATGCCCGACAGGTCCGCGCCCCAGGTGGGCATGGGCTTCATGCCGAAGAGCTTCAGCGCCTTCAGACGGTTGCGGAGCATCCACTCCGGCTCGTCCTTGCGCCGCGAGATGTCGGCGACCACCGACTCCGAGAGCCCGCGTTGCGCCGAGGCCCCCGCGACGTCGGAGTCGGACCAGCCGAACTCGTATTGGCCGAGGCTCGAGAGCTCGGGACGGTCGATGAGCACGTCGGACATTGCGAACCTCTCTCCGCTGAAGCGGGCCATTCCGCCCGTGTCAGTCAGCGCGCCGGACGGACCGGCGCAGTCTCCCAGCCTACAGGCGCGGGGCTGGCATTTCAGGCGTTCGCGGGAAGCGCGCTGCGCATCCGGGGCCCGCGTTCGTGCACGGCGAACAGCCGGGAGTCGGTGTCCAGCAGCACGCGGAGCATCCCGATCCACACGAGAGCCGAGCCGAGCACGTGCAACGCCACCGCCACCTCGGGCAACCCGTCGAGCGCCTGGTACAGGCCGATCCCGCCCTGGGCGAGCAGCACCGCGACGAGACCGACCGCGCGCCGCGCGGCGAGGCGAGGCCCGGTGCGGGCCAGCAGCACCCACAGCGCCACCGCCATCGCGATGACCGCGCCGCCCAGGATGCCGTGCACCCGCACCACGACGGTCCAGTCGAAGGGCATGCGCGTCACGGCGGCGGAGTCACCGGAGTGCGGGCCGGCCCCCGTCACGAGCGTGCCGATCAGGATGAGCAGCAGTGTCGCCCCGGTCGTCGCCCAGGCCAGGGCGCGGACCCGACCCGGTGCGCGCGGTGCCGCCGCGTGGTGACTCTCCTCCGAGCGCAGCAGCGTGCGGGCGCGGTGCCAGGTGAGCGTCGCCGTGGTCAGCAGCCCGATGGCGAGCACGAAGTGCAGGGCCACCAGCCAGGGGTTCAGGCGCGCCAGCACGGTGACGCCCCCGGCCAGGGCGTTGGCGACGACGAGCCAGAACTGCGACCAGGCGAGCCGGGTCAGCATCCGGTCGCGGGGGCGCTGGAGTCGGGCGGCGATGATCGCCCACGCGACGGCGGCGATGAGCAGGACGGTGACGAGCCGGTTCCCGAACTCGATGACGGCTCGCACGGAGGGAGTGACGGGAGCGATCGAGGTGCCCTCGCACGCGGGCCAGGTGGGGCAGCCGAGGCCCGACCCCGTGACCCGGACCACTCCCCCGCCCAGCACCACGAGCACGGCCACGACGAGCGCGGCGGTGGTGCCCCAGCGCAGCGCGCGGGGGCCCAGTTCGAACCGCTGTGCGGCCCAGCCCAGCGGAGTCAGCACGAACCCGCCCGGCTCACAGCGGCAGCGCGATGCGCAGGATCGGGTCGACGGCCACCGCGACGAAGACGACCGTCAGGTAGCTGATGCTGGCGTGGAAGACGCGCATCGGCCGTGCATCGAGGCCGCGCACCGCCCGGGCGTAGAGCCGGTGCGACTCCACGAGGAACCACGCTCCGGAGAGCGCGGCGGCCCCCGTGTACACCACCCCCATGCCCGCGACGGGGATGAGCAGCAGGGAGCAGGCCACGGTCGCCCAGGCGTACAGGATCACCTGCAGGCCGACGGCGGCGGTGCCGCGGACGGCCCCGAGCATCGGCACCCGGACGGCGGCGTAGTCCTCGCGGTACCTCATCGACAGCGGCCAGTAGTGCGGCGGGGTCCAGAGGAACACCACGCCGAACAGCACCAGCGCCGCCCAATCCAGTCCGCCGGTGACGGCGGCCCAGCCGATCAGCACCGGCATGCAGCCGGCGATCCCGCCCCACACGATGTTCTGCGGGGTGCGGCGCTTGAGGAGCAGCGTGTAGACCACGACGTAGAACGCGATCGCGGCGACGGACAGCGCCGCGGCGACCCAGGTCGTGGTGAGCGCCAGCCACAGCGTCGAGACGGCTCCGGCGACCCAGGCGAAGACCAGCGCCTCGCGGTCGGTCAGGTCGCCCGTGACGAGCGGACGCGCCCGGGTACGGGCCATCCGCCGATCGATGTCGCGATCGAGGTAACAGTTGAAGGCATTCGCGCTGCCCGCGCTGAGCGCCCCGCCCACCAGCGTCGCCAGCACGAGCCACAGGTTCGGGATGCCCCTCGCCGCAAGGACCATGACGGGCGCCGTGGTGACGAGGAGGAGCTCGATGACCCGGGGCTTGGTGAGGGCCAGATAGGCGAGCGCCTTGCGTCGAGGGCCGAGACGAGGCCGTTCGAGGCGGGTCTCGGTGGCGACGGTCATAGTTCCTCTGATGAGGCGGGGCGGGGATCGCCTCCCAGTCTAAACGGGGCGTCCGGACTCCCTGGACGACTGCTGGCCGTGGCCCCGCGCGCGAGCGGGGGCCTGGCTAGGATGGGGTCGCTCGCCAGCGTCGAGCGCATCCCCGGCGGACCCACAGCGGACGTACCGGTGCCGCGCGCGTCGTGCCGAATCGTGTCGACGGGCGAGTGGTCCCCCACCCCGCGGCGCTCCGGCCCGGCACCGCGCAGCGAACGAAAGGCCGCGCACACCGTGACAGATCTCTCCTGGGAATCGATCGACGAGACGGCGGTGGACACCGTTCGCGTGCTCGCCGCGGATGCCGTGGAGAAGGTCGGCAACGGCCATCCCGGCACGGCGATCAGCCTGGCCCCGCTCGCCTACCTGCTCTATCAGAAGGTGATGCGGCGCGACCCCTCCGATCCGCAGTGGCCCGGCCGCGACCGGTTCATCCTCTCGGCGGGGCACAGCTCGCTGACGCAGTACATCCAGCTGTACTTCGCCGGAGACGGCCTCGAGCTGAGTGACCTCCAGGCGCTGCGCACCTGGGGATCGCTGACCCCAGGTCACCCGGAGTGGCACCACACGAAGGGCGTGGAGATCACCACGGGACCGCTCGGCCAGGGGCTGGCCAGCTCGGTCGGCTTCGCCTACGCCGCCCGATTCGAGCGGGGTCTCTTCGATCCGGATGCCGCGCCCGGCGCGAGCCCCTTCGACCATCGCGTGTACGTGATCGCCTCCGACGGCGACATCGAGGAGGGCGTCACCAGCGAGGCGGGCTCCCTGGCCGGCACCCAGCAGCTCGGCAACCTCATCGTGTTCTACGACAGCAACCAGATCTCCATCGAGGACGACACGGACATCGCGCTCTCCGAGGACACGGCGGCCCGCTACGAGTCCTACGGCTGGCACGTGCAGACCGTCGACTGGAACACCAAGGACGGCTACGTCGAGGACGTCGCGCGGCTCTACCAGGCCATCGAGGCCGCGCAGCAGGCGACGAGCCAGCCCTCGCTGATCGTGCTGAAGACGATCATCGGCTGGCCCTCTCCCACGAAGAAGAACACCGGGAAGATCCACGGGTCCGCGATGGGCGCCGACGAGGTGCGCGGCCTGAAGGAGGTGCTCGGCTTCGACCCCGAGAAGCACTTCGATGTCGCCCCCGAGGTCATCCAGCACGTGCGCCGGGCGACCGACCGCGGTCGCGAGGCGCACGAGGCGTGGCAGGCGGACTTCGACGCCTGGGCCGCGGCGAACCCGGAGCGCAAGGAGCTGCACGACCGGCTCGCCTCCGGGGCCGCTCCGGACGGGATCGCCGACGTGCTGCCCGTCTTCGAACCGGGCAAGGACGTCTCCACCCGCGCCGCCTCCGGCAAGGTGATCAACGCGATCGCCGCGATCATGCCGGAGCTGTGGGGCGGCTCCGCCGACCTCGCCGAGTCGAACAACACCACCATCGAGGAGGCCGGGTCCTTCGCCCCCGCGGACCGCTCGACGAAGATGTGGGACGCGAACCCCTACGGCCGCGTGCTGCACTTCGGCATCCGCGAGCACGCGATGGGCGCCATCCTCTCGGGCATCGTGCTGCACGGGAACACCCGCGCGTTCGGTGCGACGTTCCTCATCTTCAGCGACTACATGCGGCCCGCCGTCCGCCTCGCCGCCCTGA
>JACRGJ010000104.1 GCA_016212425.1 Micrococcales bacterium
ACCGCCCCTTCCCCTGGGCGTGGGCCCTCCTGAACGTCTGGGTCTACCTCATCGGCCGCACCGTCGTGCTCCGCCGCCGAGGGGCCCCGGATGCGCTCCCCCCGCTCGTCGTCGGCATCGCGGGGTACCTCGTTGCGGTGGTGGTCTCGTTCTCGGTCGTCGCCTCGGCCCTGGTGCCGGTCTTCGCGGAACTGCCCGACCGGACGGGCGCGTTCTGAGTCCGACGTTCCCGCGCCGCCTTGTCGTCAGCGTCGAGCTGCTGCCCGACATCGCCGGTGAGGAGGCGATCCGCGCGGACTGGGCCGCGTTGGAACGGGTGGACATCCCCCACGCGGGGCGTCACCCCAGACCGAGCAATCGCCCGCACGTCAGCGTCGCGGTCCGGTCGGAAGCGGGCGAGCCGTGGCCGCTCCGCTCCGCCGCACTGCGGCTGCCGATCACCGTGCGGATCGGCGGCCTCCTGCTCTTTCCGCACGGCGATCGTGCGGTGCTGGCGCGGGCGGTGGTCGCGGATGCGGAGCTGCTCGACTTCCACGCCGAGGTGCACCGGCTGACGATCGCCTGGGGCGATGCGCTGCCGACGTCCTCACCCGGCGCGTGGTCGCCGCACCTCACCCTCGCCAGGCGGCTCCGGCGCGAGGACGTGCCGCGAGCGGTGGAGGCGCTCGCGCCGCCCCCGGAGCGGCTGGTGCTCGATCGACTCCGCGTGTGGGACGGCCATCGGCACGAGGTGATCGGCCTCTACCCCTCCGAGTCGGTGTAGCCGCCCGCGGCGTCGCGGTCGGCCGCATCCGGCTCGGCCTCCAACTCCGAGTCGGTGTACTGCCCCTCCTCCATCTGGCGCCCAGCGGCGTCGGGCTCGTCCGCGAGCTCCGAATCCGTGAACTGGCCGTCGCCCGGGATCGCGGGAGTGTGCGGCGGTTCGCCGGGGATCTCGCTCTCGGTGTAGTCGCCTGGCCGCTCCCCGGGCGGCACGCTGTCGGGGTACTCCCCCTGCGAGTTCACGTCGCTGGTCTCCTCGTCGTCATTCATGGGCGCCTCCCCTGATCGGTGTACTGACTGCACGGCAACGCTAGAAGGGCCCGCCCCGGCCTCCGGTGACGCCCAGCCAACGCTCACCGGGAACCGGATCAATCGGCGTGCTCGCCCGACTCCCACACCGGGGCCTCGCGGTTGACGCCGGTGCCGATCACGTGCACGCGGATGTCGTTCGTCGATCCGGGGATCCCGGGAGGGGACCCGGAGATGACGACCACGCGCTCCCCGGCCACGGCGAGCCCCTCGCCCATCAGCACCCGATCGACCTGGTGGTACATGAGGTCGGTGTGTTCGACGCGGTCGACGAGGAACGACTGGATGCCCCAGGTCAGGTTCATCCGGCGCCGGATCGCCTCATCCGGTGTGAAGGCCTTCATCGGGATGGGGAAGCGCAGGCGCGACATCCGCCGAGCCGAATCGCCCGACTCGGTGAACACGCACACGTACTTCGCCTCGACGAAGTCCGCCACCTCGGCGGCGGCGAGGGTGATCGCACCGCCCTGGGTGCGCGGCTTCGTCCCCAGCGGGGGGATCCGCTCCAGTCCGTGCTCCTCGGTGGAGGCGACGATCTTGGCCATCGTGGCGACGGTCACCACGGGGTACTCGCCGACGCTCGTCTCGCCGGAGAGCATCACCGCGTCGGCGCCGTCGAGCACCGCGTTCGCGACGTCGGAGGTCTCGGCGCGGGTGGGCACGGGGCTGCTGATCATCGACTCGAGCATCTGCGTCGCCACGATGACCGGCTTCGCCATCCGGCGCGCAAGCTCCACGGCGTGCTTCTGCACGATCGGCACGGCCTCGAGCGGCAGCTCGACGCCCAGGTCCCCGCGGGCCACCATGATGCCGTCGAATGCGTCGATGATCTCCTCGAGCGCGTCCACCGCCTGGGGCTTCTCGATCTTCGCGATCACCGGGACGCGGCGCTCCTCCTCGGCCATGATCTCGTGCACCCGCTCGATATCAGCGGCGTTCCGAACGAACGACAGCGCGATGTAGTCGGCTCCGAGCTTCAGCGCCCAGCGCAGGTCGGCCTCGTCCTTCTCGCTGAGGGCCGGGACGTTGACCGCCACCCCGGGCAGGTTGATCCCCTTGTTGTTGGAGACCGGTCCCCCGACCACGACCTCGGTGCGCACGCGAACGCCGTCCGTCTCCAGCACTCGGACGCGGACCTTGCCGTCGTCGATCAGGAGGAAGTCCCCCGGCTTGACGTCCTGCGGCAGGCCCGCGAAGGTCGTGCCGACGAGCTCCTTCGTGCCCACCACATCCTCCGTGGTGATGGTGAAGATGTCCCCCTCGGCGAGCTCGTGGGGACCGCTGTCGAACCGGCCCAGACGGATCTTCGGGCCCTGCAGGTCGACGAGCACCGCGACCGGCTCACCGGAGTCCTTCGCCGCCTGACGCACGTTCGCGTAGACGGCGTCGTGCACGTCGTAGCTGCCGTGGCTCAGGTTCATGCGGGCGACGTTGACGCCCGCGTCGATCAGGGAGCGGATGCTCTCGTAGCTGGAGCTGGCGGGGCCCAGCGTCGCGACGATCTTGGCTCGTCTCATGATTCCTTCGCGGTCCGAGTGGATGGGCGTGGTGGGGTGCCGATCAGATCGCGATCGCGCGATCCGTCGGCGTGATGGGAGCCGGAAGCTCCGTCTCGCCCTCGAGATAGCGGTCGACCGCGGCGGCGGCCGCGCGGCCCTCGGCGATGGCCCAGACGATCAGCGACTGGCCCCGGCCCGCGTCCCCGGCCACGAACACCCCGGGGACTGCGGTCTGGAACTCTCCATCGCGTGCCACGTTACCCCGCTCGTCGAACGCCGCCGACAACTGCGGCTCCAGGCCGGCGCGCTCCGGACCGGTGAAGCCCATCGCGAGCAGAACCAGATCCGCGGGGATCTCGCGCTCGCTGCCCGCGCGCGGCACCCGGCGTCCGTCGACGTACTCCGTCTCGGCGATGCGCAACGCCCGCACCTCGCCCGCGTCGTTGCCCAGGAGCTCGACGGTGGAGGCGAGGTACATCCGCTCGCCCCCCTCCTCGTGGGCGCTCTGGATCTCGAACACGGTCGGGTCCATGGGCCACGGCTGGTGCTCGGGGCGCTCCTCGGGCGGGCGACGCCCGATCGCCAGGTTCGTCACGCTGAGCGCCTTCTGCCGGTGCGCCGTGCCGATGCAGTCGGCGCCGGTGTCGCCGCCGCCGATGACGATGACGTGCTTGCCCTCCGCGGAGAGCTGCTCGGGCACCGTGTCGCCGGCGCCGGCGCGGTTCTGCTGCACGAGGTAGTCCATCGCGAAGTGCACCCCGAGCAGGTCGCGGCCCGGCACCGGGAGGTCGCGCGGGGCGAGAGCGCCGATCGCGATCACCACGGCGTCGTAGCGGGCACGCAGCTCGGGCCAGGGGATGTCCGTGCCGATCTCGACGCCGGAGCGGAACCGGGTCCCCTCCTGGCGCATCTGGTTCAGCCGCGCGTCGAGTTGGCGCTTCTCCATCTTGAAGTCGGGGATGCCGTAGCGCAGCAGCCCGCCGATGCGGTCGTCGCGCTCGTACACCGCCACCGTGTGCCCCGCGCGGGTGAGCTGCTGGGCAGCCGCGAGTCCCGCGGGACCGGAGCCGACGACCGCGACCGTCTTGCCGGTGAGCCGCTCGGGGGGGTGCGGCTGCACCCAGCCGTTCTGCCACGCCTGGTCGATGATCGCCACCTCGACCTGCTTGATCGTGACCGCGGGCTGGTTGATGCCGAGCACGCAACTCGACTCGCACGGCGCCGGGCACAGCCGACCGGTGAACTCCGGGAAGTTGTTGGTCGCGTGCAGGCGCTCGATCGCCTGGCGGCCCTCGCCACGCCACACGAGGTCGTTCCATTCCGGGATGAGGTTCCCGAGCGGGCAGCCGTGGTGACAGAACGGGATGCCGCAGTCCATGCAGCGGCCCGCCTGCCGGCGGAGCTGGCCGGGATTGCCGGGCTCGTACACCTCGCGCCAGTCCATGAGCCGCAACTGCACGGGGCGTCGGGGCGGTGTCTCGCGCTCCCGGACCTTCAGGAAACCCTTCGGATCGGCCATCTCAGCCTCCCGTCACGTCGAGGATGCGCCGCCAGGTGGCGTCGCCGTCGGGGTCGAGTCCCTCGGCAAGGGCCTGATCGCGGGTGCGGAGCACCGCGGCGTAGTCCCGCGGCAGCACCTTGACGAATTCGGCCGCCGAGGCGACCGGATCCCGCAGCATCCGCTCGGCGACGGCGGAGCCGGTCTCGGCGAGGTGGCGCCGCAGCAGATCGGCGAGGATCTCGGTGTCGGCGGACTCGAGAGGTAGCAGCTGCAGCTCGCCGGAGGCCACCGCCTCGCGGTTCACCCGCTCCGGCTGGAGGGCGTGGACGTACGCCGTGCCGCCGGACATCCCGGCCCCGAGGTTCCGCCCGGTGCTGCCGAGGATCACCGCGAGGCCTCCGGTCATGTACTCGAGCGCGTGATCGCCGACGCCCTCGACGACGGCGGTGGCGCCCGAGTTGCGCACGAGGAAGCGCTCCCCCACCCGGCCGCGGAGGAACATCGAGCCCTGGGTGGCACCGTAGCCGACCACGTTGCCCGCGATCACGTTCTCCTCCGCCGCGAAACGCGCCGTCACCGGCGGGCGCAGGGTGATCTGGCCGCCCGAGAGGCCCTTGCCGACGTAGTCGTTCGCGTCGCCCTCGAGCCGGAGGGTGATGCCGGCGGGCATGAAGGCGCCCAGCGACTGGCCGGCGGACCCGGTGAGCGACACCTCGATGGTGTCGGCGGGCAGCCCGTGCTCGCCGTGCCGCAGCGTCACCTCGTGCCCGAGCATGGTCCCGACGGCGCGCTCCGTGTTGCGGATCGGCAGCTGCGCGGTGACGTGCTCCCCGCGCTCCAGCGCCGGCCGCGCGAGCTCGATGAGCCGGCGGTCGAAGTGCGTATCGAGCTCGTGGTGCTGGGAGCGCATGTTCCGCCGCGGCTCATCGACGTCGAACTCCGGGCCGTTCAGGATCGGCGAGAGGTCGAGGCCGTCGGTCTTCCAGTGCTCGACGGCGCGGTCCACGTTCAGCAGCTCGGCGTGCCCGATGGCCTCCTGGATGGATCGGAAACCCAATTCGGCCAGGTAGCCGCGCACCTCCTCCGCGAGGAACTCGAAGAAGGTCTCGACGAACTCGGGCTTTCCGCTGAAGCGCGCCCGCAGCTCGGGGTTCTGCGTGGCGACGCCGACGGGACAGGTGTCGAGGTGGCAGACGCGCATGAGGACGCAGCCGGAGACGACGAGCGGCGCGGTGGCGAAGCCGTACTCCTCCGCACCGAGCAGGGCGGCGACGATGACGTCGCGCCCGGACTTCATCTGGCCGTCCACCTGCACCACCACGCGGTCGCGCATCCCGTTGAGCATCAGCGTCTGCTGCGTCTCCGCCAGACCGATCTCCCACGGCGTCCCCGCGTGCTTGAGCGAGTTCACCGGGCTGGCGCCCGTGCCGCCGTCGTGCCCCGAGACGAGCACAACATCGGCCAGCGCCTTGGTGACGCCCGCGGCGACCGCGCCGATGCCCGACTGGGAGACCAGCTTGACGTGCACCCGCGCCGAGGGGTTCGCGCGCTTGAGGTCGAAGATCAGCTGCTTGAGATCCTCGATCGAGTAGATGTCGTGGTGCGGCGGCGGCGAGATGAGTCCCACCCCCGGGGTGGAGTGCCGCGTGCGGGCGATCCAGGGGTACATCTTCGCGGACGCGAGCTGTCCGCCCTCGCCGGGCTTGGCGCCCTGCGCCATCTTGATCTGGATGTCGGTCGCGTGCGTCAGGTACATGCTCGTGACCCCGAAGCGACCGGAGGCGACCTGCTTGATGCGGCTGCGACGCTCGGGGTCGAGCAGACGCTCGACGTCCTCGCCGCCCTCGCCGGTGTTCGAGCGGCCGCCGATGCGGTTCATCGCGATCGCGAGCGTGGTGTGCGCCTCCTCGCTGATGGAGCCGTAGCTCATCGCGCCGGTGTTGAAGCGGCTCATGATCGAGGCCGCGTCCTCGACCTCGTCCAGCGGCACGGGTGGGCGGATGCCGGTGCGCAGCGCGAACAACCCGCGGAGCGTCATGAGCTTCTCGGCCTGGTCGTCGACGAGGCGGGTGTAGTCGCGGAAGATGTCGTAGCGCCGCATGCGCGTGGCGTGCTGGAGGCGGAACACGGTGTCCGGGTTGAACAGGTGCGGCGGGCCGCCCCGGCGCCACTGGTACTCCCCGCCGTCCTGGAGCCGCTCGTGGGCGAGGATCGCGCCGTCCTCGGGGTAGGCGTCGCGGTGCCGGGCGCGGTTCTCGGCGGCGATGACGTCGATGCCGACGCCGCCGAGGAGACTGGTGGTTCCGGTGAAGTACTGGTCCACGAACGCCTGGCTGAGGCCGACCGCCTCGAACGCCTGGGCGCCGGCGTAGGAGCTGACCACCGAGATGCCCATCTTGGACATGATCTTCAACACGCCCTTGCCGAGCGCCTTGATGAGGTTCTGCACGGCCTTCTCCGTGCTGATGCCGGAGATCATGCCCGACAGCACGAGCTGCTCGGCGGTCTCCATCGCGAGGTACGGGTTGATCGCGGAGGCCCCGTAGCCCACGAGCAGCGCCACCTGGTGCACCTCGCGCACGTCGCCCGCTTCGAGCACGAGGCCCACCTTCATCCGCGTCTCCTGGCGGATGAGGTGGTGGTGCACCGCGGCGACCATGAGCAGCGACGGCACCGGAGCCAGCTCGCGGTTGGAGTCGCGGTCCGAGAGCACGAGGAACTCCGCACCCGACGCGATCGCCTCGTCCGCCTCGCGGCACATCTCAGCCAGTCGCCGCTCGAGCGCGGTCTCCCCCTCGTCGACGCGGTACAGCCCCCTGATGACCCGGGCCGGTCGGCGCCCGGATGCGGTCTCGAAGTGCTGGATCTTCGCGAGCTGATCGTTGTCGATCACCGGGAAGCCCAGGACGATCTGCTTCGCGTGCTCCGGTCCGGCGTCCAGGAGGTTGCGCTCCGGGCCGAGGCCCGGCGACATGGAGGTCACGACCTCCTCGCGGATGGAGTCGAGCGGCGGGTTCGTCACCTGGGCGAACGCCTGGGTGAAGTAGTCGAACAGCAACCGCGGGCGGGTGCTCAGCACGGCGATCGGCGTGTCCGACCCCATCGCGCCGAGGGGCTCGGCGCCGTTCGCCGCCATCGGGGTGACCAGGATGCGCACCTCTTCCTCCGTGTAGCCGAAGGTGCGCTGACGGCGCGTGACCGAGGCGGGGGTATGGCGCACGTGCTCCCGCTCCGGGAGGTCGGCGAGGTGGATGCGTCCGGCATCCAGCCAGTCCCGCCACGGCTTCGCGGACGCGAGCTCGGCCTTGATCTCGTCGTCCTCGACGATCCGACCCGCGGCCGTGTCGACCAGGAACATCTTCCCCGGGCGGAGCCGCCCGCGGCGGACGACCTTCTCCGCGGGCACATCGATCACGCCGGTCTCGCTGGCCAGCACGACGAGGCCGTCGTCGGTGACGAGGAACCGGCCTGGACGCAGGCCGTTCCGGTCGAGAGTGGCCCCCACGAGGTCGCCGTCGGTGAACACCAGCGCCGCGGGGCCGTCCCAGGGCTCCATGAGCATGGAGTGGAACTCGTAGAACGCGCGGGTGTCGGGGTCCATGTCGGCCTGGTTCTCCCACGCCTCCGGCACCATCATCATCACCGCGTGCGGCAGGCTGCGGCCGGCCAGCTGCAGCAGCTCGACGACCTCGTCGAAGGAGGCCGAGTCGCTGGCGCCGGGGGTGACGATCGGCAGCACCGGGCCGAGATCGCCGAGCAGCTCGGAGGCGAGCTGGCTCTGCCTCGCCCGCATCCAGTTGCGGTTGCCCTGCACGGTGTTGATCTCGCCGTTGTGCGCGATCATCCGGAACGGCTGCGCGAGGGGCCAGGAGGGGAACGTGTTCGTCGAGTACCGGGAGTGCACGAGCGCGAGCTTCGACGCGAAACGCTCGTCCGAGAGGTCGGGGTAGAAGGGCTCCAGCTGCAGCGTGGTGACCATGCCCTTGTAGACGAGGGTGCGCGCCGACAGCGACGGGAAGTAGGCCACGAGCTCGCGCTCGGCCCGCTTGCGGAGGCGCCAGGTGAGCCGGTCGAGGGCGACGCCGCGCTGGTCGCCGCGGCCGCGGCGGAACAGCTGCTCGAACGCCGGAGCGGCCTTGCGCGCCAGCGCGCCGAGCTCCTCCGGGTTCACCGGCACCTCGCGCCAGCCGAGCACGTGCAGCTGCTCGTCGGCTGCGATGCGCTCGATGCCGGCTTTCTGCTCGGCGCGATCGTCGGCATCCGTCGGCAGGAACGCCATGCCGACGGCGTAGGCGCCGGGCTCGGGGAGCTCGAAAGGCAGGACGGCGCGCAGGAACGCGTCGGGGATCTGGGTGATGATCCCCGCGCCGTCCCCCGTTCCGGCATCCGAGCCGATCGCACCGCGGTGCTCGAGGTGGCGCAGCGCGTCGAGGGCGGTCTCGATGATGTCGTGGCCGGCGGTGCCGCGGAGCGTCGCGACCATCGCCAGCCCGCAGGCGTCCCGCTCGAAGCGGGGGTCGTAGAGTCCCTGCGCCGCGGGCACGGCGGAGAAGCGCCGGTGCGGGGTCGAAGAAGACATCGTGTCGATCCTCACGGAGAAACCGGGTGGGACGCCGTCGGCCCGATCGGTGCGGATGTGGAGCGGGCGCGCGGGGCGGCGCGTACCGGAGCGGAGAGCGTGGTCCGCGGGGTCAGGAGCCCGTGCTCGCTCCGCTTGTGGCGGATACCGGGCTGGTGGCCTCTGCGTCACCGGGCGACGACCCGTCATCGGAGTCGTCGGTCTCGGAGTACCTGTCGCCCGATTCTACGGCAGCGGACGGCGTCCACTCCTTGCCGGGCCGGTAGACCGAGGGTTCGAGCCCGGAATGCCGCCGGGTCTGCACGAGGAAGAGGATCACGCCGATGACGAAGGCGAGGATCGCCGCCCACACGTTGGCCCGGATGCCGAGGTAGTACTCGCTCGGGTCGACCCGGATCGACTCGAACCAGAAGCGACCCGCGCCGTACCAGATGAGGTAGAGCGCGGCGGTGCGACCCCACTGCAGGGTGAAGCGCCGCGTCAGCACGAGCAGGCCCGCCAAGCCGATCAGGTTCCAGATCATCTCGTAGAGGAACGTCGGGGTGAACAGCGTCCCCGGCGGCAGCCCGACCGGGTAGGCCGCGTTGTCGCTCTCGATCTCCAGACCCCAGGGCAGGGTGGTGGGCAGGCCGTACAGCTCGTGGTTGAAGTAGTTGCCCAGGCGGCCGAAGGCCTGGGCGATCAGCATGCCCGGCGCGAGCGCGTCGAGCACGCTCCAGAACCGCAGACCCGTGTACCAGCAGGCCAGGGCGACACCCAGGATGCCGCCGATCAGGCCGCCGAAGATCGCGACACCGCCCTCCCAGATCGCGAAGATCTTCCAGAACGGATGATCCGCATCGATCGGGAAGTAGTCGGAGGGATGCGTGAAGACGTGATAGAGCCGCGCGCTCAGGTATCCGACGATGAGGGCCGGGACGGCGATGTCCAGGATCACCCACGGCTCCGCCCCCCGTGCGGTCAGCAGCCGGTTCACGACGAGCACTGCTGCGGTGATGCCGATCAGGATGCAGATCGCGTAGGCGTAGATCGGGAGGGGCCAGCTCTCCGGCCAGATCGGCAACCACGAGTTCAGCCAGGTGCCGACCTCGAACTTCTGCCAGTCGAGGGGCGGGGACGGGATGGACAGCGGTGCCACCGGTGACCCTTCTAGACGCGAGCGGGAGCGCGGTCGAGTCTAGTGCGCGGGTGTCGGACGCCCCGACCGGGTGCCCTCCGCGAGCGCGCGGGCGACCGCGGCCACCCGCGCCACCCCGCCGTCCGCGAGAGCCGAGACCAGCAGCGAGCCGACGATGGCTCCGTCGGCGTACCCGAGCACCTCGCGCACCTGCTCGGCGGTGGAGATGCCGATGCCCACGCAGGCGCGCTCCGCTCCCGCGTCGCGGAGACGGCCCACCAGCCGGCGCGCCGCGGCGTCGAGGTCGGCGCGAGCGCCGGTGATCCCCATCGTCGACACGGTGTACACGAAGCCCCGGCTGGCCGCGACGGTGAGCCGGAGGCGCTCGTCAGTGGAGGACGGCGCGGCCAGGAACACCCGCTCGAGGCCGTACGCGTCGCTCAGCGCGATCCACTCCGTGTCGGCGTCCGGGGTGATGTCCGGCGTAATGAGCCCGGATCCGCCCGCGTCGCGGAGGCCGCGGGCGAAGGTCTCGGCCCCGAACTGCAGGATCGGGTTCCAGTACGTCATCACGAGCACGGGAGCAGCGACGCGGCTCCGGATCCGCTCGACCGCGGTGAGCACGTCGCGCACCCGGAACCCGCCGGCCAGCGCCCGCTGCGTGGCGGCCTGGATCACGGGACCGTCCATGACCGGATCGGAATACGGCACCCCGAGCTCGAGGGCATCGACGCCGTTCTCGACGAGGGCGACCGCCGCATCCACGCTGGTGTCGAGGTCGGGGAAGCCCACAGGAAGGTATCCGATGAGCGCGCCGGATCCGGCGTCGCGCCGGGCGTCGATGACGGAGGCGACGCCTCCCCCGGCCGCGGTCATTCCTGCGTCGCCGCCTCGTCGAGCAGATCGAACCAGCGGCCGGCGGTCGCGACGTCCTTGTCGCCGCGCCCGCTGAGGTTGACGAGGATCACCGAGCCGGGGCCGAGCTCGCGACCGAGCACGAGGGCCCCGGCCAGAGCATGCGCCGATTCGATGGCCGGGATGATGCCCTCGGTGCGGCTGAGCAGGCGCAGCGCGTCCATCGCCTCGGTGTCGGTGGCCGCGCGGTACTCCGCTCGGCCGATCGAGGCCAGGTGGGAATGCTCCGGGCCGACGCCCGGGTAATCCAGTCCCGCCGAGATGGAGTGCGACTCGAGGGTCTGCCCGTCCTCGTCCTGGAGGAGGTAGCTGCGAGCGCCATGCAGAACGCCCACCCGGCCCCGCTCGATCGACGCGGCGGTGCGGCCGGAGTCGAGTCCCTCGCCTCCGGCCTCGATGCCGTACAGCGCGACACCGGCATCGTCGAGGAATGCGGAGAAGATGCCGATCGCGTTCGAGCCGCCCCCCACGCAGGCGACCACCGCATCCGGGAGTCCCCCGGTGAGCGCCTGGACCTGCTCCCTGGCCTCCTCGCCGATGATCTTCTGGAAGTCGCGCACCATCGCGGGGAACGGATGCGGTCCCGCCGCGGTGCCGAAGAGGTAGTTCGTGGTCGCCACGCTCGTGACCCACTCGCGGTAGGCCTCGTTGATCGCGTCCTTGAGGGTGCGCGACCCGGTGGTGACCGGCACGACCTCGGCGCCGAGCAGGCGCATCCGGGCGACGTTGAGCGCCTGGCGCTGGGTGTCGACCTCTCCCATGAACACCGTGCACTCGAGCCCGAACAGCGCCGCCGCGGTCGCCGACGCGACCCCGTGCTGGCCGGCCCCGGTCTCGGCGATGACCCGCGTCTTCCCGATCCGGCGCGTGAGCAGGGCCTGGCCGAGCACGTTGTTGATCTTGTGGCTGCCGGTGTGGTTGAGGTCCTCGCGCTTGAGGATGATCCGCGCGCCCCCGGCGTGACGCGCGAACCGCGGAACCTCGGTGATGATCGAGGGCCGTCCGGTGTAGGTGCGGTGCAGCGCGGCGAGCTCGGCCTGGAACTCGGGGTCGTCCTTAGCGACCTCGTAGGCGGCGGCGAGCTCGTCGATCGCCGCGACGAGCGACTCTGGCATGAAGCGGCCGCCGAACTCGCCGAAGAACGGACCGGGCGCGCCGCGCAGGACGGTGTCGGTCATCGGGGATCCTCCGCTGCGCCGGAGCGCTCCGGGACGGCACCGACGCGGGCGGGCTCCGCCTCCAGGAACGCGCGGATGCGGCCGACGGGAGCGCCGGCGGTGACGAGCGCCTCGCCGACCAGCACGACATCCGCGCCGGCGGCCCGGTAGCGGGCCACGTCGGCGGGTTCGCGGACCGCCGACTCGGCGACGCGGATCACCCCGGCCGGGATGCGGTCCACCAGCCGCGCGAACAGGTCGCGGTCGAGTTCGAAGGTGGAGAGGTTCCGGGCGTTGATCCCCAGCAGAGCGGGTCCGACCTCGAGGGCGCGCTCGACCTCGTCCGCGTCGTGGGCCTCGACCAGCGCGGTCATCCCGAGTCCGGCGATCAGGCCGTGCAACCGGGCGAGCGTCGCCTGGTCGAGGGCGGCGACGATGAGCAGGACGAGGTCGGCGCCCGCGGCGCGCGCCTCGAGCACCTGATACTCCTCGACGATGAAGTCCTTGCGCAGGACGGGCACCGCGACGGCGGCGCGGACGGCCTCGAGGTCGGCCAGCGAGCCGCCGAAGCGGTGCTGCTCGGTGAGCACGCTGATCGCGCTCGCCCCTCCGGTCTCGTAGCTGACCGCCAGCGCGGCGGGGTCGGCGATCGCGGCGAGCGGCCCGCGCGAGGGGCTTGCGCGCTTCACCTCCGCGATGATCCGCACCCGGTCGGCGGGAGCGAGCGCCGCCGCCGCATCGAGCGCGGCCGGGCGGGCCAGCGCATCCGCCTCGACCCGGCGCAGGGACCGGCTCTCGCGCCGGGCGGCCGCGTCGGCGACGGCTCCGGCGACCAGTTCGGCCAGCACGGCTAGTCGTGCGCCTTCGGCGTGTAGCGGGCGCCGCCGATACCGAATCCGAGCTTGGACAGCACCACCCCGACGATCGCGCCGACCACGACGAGGGCGGCACTGGCCCAGACCAGCCAGACGATCGCGAACCAGAAGGCGACGGTGCCGATCGCGAAGGCGACCAGCATGATGATGACGGCCGTCCAGGCCGCGGGCGAGTTCCCGTGACCGGGTTCGCTCGGTGAGGACACGTCGGGCTCCTTCTATGAGGCGTCGCGGCCAGTCTAGCGAGCGCCCGTGGTCGGGTCCTCGCCGCCGGAGAGCGCGTCCCACTCGCGGATGGGGTCGCCCCCGGGCTCGGCCGGCGTCACCCGGTTGCGCTCGAATCGGCTCGTGGTGCGCGGCCAGCGCCGGGCGGTCACGAGGATGCCGAGCCCGGCGACCGCGAGAAGCACCCCGAGAGCGAGGGCCGCTCCCGGCCAGAGGGTCGCGTCGGCGGTGACCCCGGCTCCGGTCCCCACCAGCCCCGTCGTGGTGGCCACCTCTGTACGCGCCGCGGCGGCCGGATCGGTGAGCGCCGTCCCCGCCACGATCGCGACGCAGACCCCGAGGAGAGCCTGCAGGATCCCGAGGATGACCCGGAACACGGGGCCGGCGAGCGCGAGGGCCGCGGCGACCACCATCCCGCTGAGCGCGAGCGGCAGCGTCGCCCCGCCGGCGGAGGAGCCGGGGACCGGGATGCGCTGTCCCTCCGCGCGGGCGTCCAGCCAGCCCTGGGACCACGCGAGCACCACCGCTGCGTTGAGCGCCAGGAGGGCGAGGATCGAGAGGCCGCGGAGCCGGGCGGGGCTCATCGCCGCCGCCGGAGGGCGTTCGCGATGGCGACCGCGCGCAGCGGGGCGGCCGCCTTGTTCTGCGACTCCTCCAGCTCGGTCTGCGGGTCGGAGTCGGCGACCAGTCCCGCGCCGGCCTGCACGTGCGCGGTGCCGTCCACGATGGTCGCGGTGCGGATGGCGATCGCCAGATCGGTGTCGCCGGCGAAGTCGAGGTAGCCGACGACGCCGCCGTACACGCCGCGCTGCGCCGGCTCGAGCTGATCGATGATCTCCAGCGCGCGGGGCTTCGGCGCCCCGGACAGGGTTCCCGCGGGGAAGGTGGCGCGGAACACGTCGACGGGTGTGGCCTCGGGACGCAGGTCGCCCTCGACGCTCGAGACCAGGTGCATGATGTGGCTGAAGCGCTCCACCTGCAGATACTCGGTCACCTCGACGGTGCCCGGGACGCTCACCTTCGACAGGTCGTTGCGGGCGAGATCGACCAGCATGAGGTGCTCCGAGCGCTCCTTCGGGTCGGCCAGGAGCTCCGCCGCGAGCTCGCCGTCCCGCTCCGGTGTCGCGCCGCGCGGACGCGATCCGGCGATCGGATGCATGTAGACCCGGCGGCCCTGCACCTTCACGAGCGCCTCGGGGCTGGAGCCCACGACGGATACCGCCGTTCCGGTCGGGCTCTCGAAGTGGGTCAGGTACATGTAGGGGCTCGGGTTGAGGGTCCGCAGCACCCGGTACACGTCGAAGGGCGAGGCCTCCAACGGGTGATCGAAGCGCTGGGAGATCACCACCTGGAACACGTCCCCGTCGCGGATGAACTCCTTCGAGCGCAGCACGGCATCCCGGAACGCCTGCGCGTCCTGCCGTGCGACCGGCTGCGGCGCGGCGGTCAGGTCGATGTCGCCGAGCCAGGGCTGCCGCGGCTCGGCGAGCCGGCGCTCCAGCGCGTCCAGGCGCGTCTGCGCGTCCGTCCACAGCGCATCCCCGTCCGGTTCGCCGTCGGCCAGCACGGTCGCGACGAGGCTCAGGATGCCGGAGCGGTGGTCGAGCGCGATGAGCTCGGAGACGAAGGCCAGCGCCTGGGCGGGCACCGCGTAGTCGGCGGGCGGGGCATCCGGGAGGTGCTCGATCTGCCGGATCGCCTCCCAGCCGATGTAGCCGACGAGGCCGCCGGTGAGGGGCGGATGCCCCGGCACCCGCGGCGTCGCCCACCGCTCGTACAGCAGGCGCAGCGCGTCCAGCGGGCCGGGGGGAGCATCCGGTCCCAGCGCGCGCTCCGCGGGCAGTCCGAGGTCCTGCCAGACCGCCCGGCCCTCGTGCTCCGTGAGGACGCCGAAGCTCGCCACCCCGACGAACGACCAGCGCGACCAGTGGCCGCCCTGGTCGGCGGACTCGAGCAGGAAGGTGCCCGGCCGGCCCTCGGCCAGACGGCCGTAGACCCCCAGCGGGGTCTCCTGATCGGCGAACAGCTCCCGGATCACCGGGACCACGCGGTGCCCCGCCGCCAGGGCCGCCGCGACGTCGGCCCGTGTCGTGCTCGTCACGCGGCGCCCACAACCGGTTCGAGGGGGTCCACGTCGAAGCAGGCGTGCGCCCCGGTGTGGCAGGCCGGACCGATCTGCTCGACCCGGACGAGCAGGGCATCCGCGTCGCAGTCGAGGGCCGCCGCCCGGACGTACTGACGGTGGCCGGAGGTGTCGCCCTTGCGCCAGTACTCCCCGCGGCTGCGGGACCAGAACGTCACCCGGCCCTCGGTGAGCGTGCGGCGGAGCGCCTCCGCGTCCATGTACCCGAGCATCAGCACCTCGCCGGTGTCGTGCTGCTGGATGATCGCGGGGAGCAGACCATCGGCGCCGAAGCGGGCGCGGGCGATGACGGCATCCGGGGTCTGATCCGGTTCTCCGGTCGTGCTCATCCGTGTCCCGTCACCCACGTGCCTCTTCACCAGCGAACCTCGATCCGCTCGGCGGCGAGGGCGCTCTTCACGTCGCCCACCGTCAGCTCCCCATTGTGGAAGACGGAGGCCGCCAGCACCGCATCCGCTCCCGCCGCGACCGCCGGGGCGAAGTGCTCGACCCGCCCCGCTCCGCCGCTGGCGATCACCGGCACGGTGCTCAGCTCCCGGACGGCCGCGACGAGCTCGAGGTCGAAGCCCTCCCGCGTGCCGTCCGCGTCGATGGAGTTGACCAGCAGCTCCCCCGCCCCCCGCTGAGTCGCCTCGCGCGCCCAGCCGAGCGCGTCCCGTCCTGTGCGCTCCCGCCCGCCGTGGGTGGTGACGACGAAGCCGCTCGGCGTTCCGGGGTCGCGGGTGATGTCCAGGCTCAGCACGAGCACCTGCGCGCCGAAGCGGTCGGCGATCTCGTCGAGCAGCGCCGGCCGGGCGATCGCCGCGCTGTTCACGCCGACCTTGTCGGCCCCGCAGGCGAGCAGGCGCGCGACGTCGTCGGTGCTGCGCACCCCTCCGCCGACGGTGAGGGGGATGAACACCTGCTCGGCGGTGCGGGTCACCACCTCGTAGGTGGTCGCGCGCTCGTCGACGGTCGCGGTCACGTCGAGGAAGGTCAGCTCGTCGGCGCCCTGCTCGGCGTAGCGCGTGGCGAGTTCGACCGGGTCGCCGGCGTCGCGCAGGCCCTGGAACCGCACGCCTTTGACCACCCGGCCGCCGGCGACGTCGAGGCACGGGATGACCCGGGTGAGCACCGCCACGAGGTCAGATCCGGGCGGCGTGGATGGAGGTGACGAGGATCGCGCGGGCACCGAGCTCGTAGAGCCGATCCATCAGCTCGTTCGTCTCGGTGCGGCGCACCATGACCCGCACCGCGACCCAGTCGCTGCCGCGCAGCGGCGAGAGCGTGGGCGACTCGAAGCCCGGGGTGACCGCGGCGGCGCGCTCGACGAGCGCGGCGGGCAGGTCGTAGTCCATGAGCACCCACTGGTGGGCGACCATCACGCCGTCGAGCCGGCGGCGGAAGGTGGCCAGGCCCGGCGCGGCCGGGTCGCGGGCGATGAGGACGCCGACCGATTCCAGGATGACGGGGCCGAAGATCTCCAGGCCCTGCGCCTTCAGGGTCCCGCCCGTCTCGACCACGTCGGCCACCGCGTCCGCCACGCCGAGGCGCACCGCCGATTCCACCGCTCCGTCGAGGCGGACGACCTCGGCGTCCACCCCCTGCCGGCGGAGGTAGTCGCCGACCAGGCCGTCGTAGCTGGTGGCCACCCGGCTGCCCTGCAGGTCGCCGAGTTCCCGGAACCGGCCGACCGGCCCGGCGAAGCGGAAGGTCGAGGCCCCGAAATCGAGCTCGGCCACCTCCGAGGCCCGGGAGCCGGAGTCCAGGAGCAGATCGCGGCCGGTGACCCCCACGTCGAGCGCCCCGGAGCCCACGTAGGTGGCGATGTCGCGCGGGCGCAGGTAGAAGAACTCGACGTCGTTGCGGGCGTCCGCGACGATGAGCTCCTTCGGATCCCGGCGGGTGGCGTAGCCCGCCTCGCGCAGCATCTGCACGGCGGTCTCGGAGAGAGTGCCCTTGTTGGGCACGGCGACGCGCAGCGCCATCAGAGGTGGCGCCAGACGTCCTGCGGTGTGAGGCCGCGCGCGATCATGAGCACCTGCAGGTGGTAGAGGAGCTGCGAGATCTCGCTCGCGAGCTCGTCGTCCCCCTCGTGCTCGGCGGCGAGCCACACCTCGCCCGCCTCCTCGAGGATCTTCTTGCCGATCTGATGGATGCCGGCGTCCAGCTCCGCGACGGTGCGCGAACCCGCGGGGCGGGTGGCGGCGCGATCCGTGAGGGTGGCGAACGAGTCGTCGAAGGTGGGCATCGGCATCCAGGGTAGTGCGCGGGAGGCGGGCGCCCGGGTCCGGACTACTTCACCCCGAGGAGATCGATGACGAAGACGAGGGTCTGGCCGGAGAGGCGGTGTCCGCCGCCGGCGGGCCCGTACGCGAGTTCCGGCGGGACGACGAGCCGGCGGCGTCCCCCGACCCGCATACCCGGGATGCCCTCCTGCCAGCCGCGGATGAGCCCCTGCAGGGGGAACTCGATGGACTGGCCGCGGCTCCAGCTGGAGTCGAACTCCTCGCCGGAGTCGAAGTCGACGCCCACGTAGTGCACGTCGACCGTGTCGCCGGGCTTCGCTTCGGCTCCGTCACCCTGTACCAGGTCGGTGCTGACGAGCTCGGTGGGGGCCGGCCCCTCGATGAAGTCGATCTCGGGCTTCTGCTTCTGGGTCATCCGCCCAGTCAACCAGAGGACCCCGCCGCGTTCCGTGCCGCCCTCGCGACCTCCCGGAGGCTCGCGATCGCCGAGCCGGGATCGGCGGCGCCGTACACGCTCGAGCCCGCCACGAAGCCGTCGGCGCCGGCGGTCGCCGCGATCCGGATCGTCTGCTCGCCGATCCCGCCGTCGACCTGCAGCAGCACGTCCAGATCCTCGGCGTCGATCTGCTCGCGCAGGGTCCGCAGCTTCGGCATCATGTCGTCGCGGAAGTCCTGCCCGCCGAAACCGGGCTCGACGGTCATCACGAGCACGAGGTCGAACTCCGCGAGCTGGTCGACGTAGGCGCTCACCGGGGTGTCCGGCTTGAGCGCGATGCCGGCGCGGGCGCCCGCGTGCCGCAGCCGCCGCGCGAGATCGACCGGGTCATCCGTCGCCTCGGCGTGGAAGGTGACCGACTGCGCCCCGAGCTCCGCGTAGCCGACCGCCCAGCGGTCGACGTCGGTGATCATGAGGTGCACGTCCAGCGGGATCGCCGACACCGCGCGGATCCGTCGCACCATCTCGGGTCCGAAGGTGAGGTTCGGCACGAAGTGGTTGTCCATGACGTCGACGTGCACCGCATCGGCCGAGGAGATCCGAGCCAGGTCGGCCTGCATGTTGACGAAATCGGCCGAGAGGATCGAGGGGTGGATGCGCACGCTCCGGCCCTCATCGCTCACGCGCGTCAGCCTAGGTCGCTTTGGTGAGCAGCTGGACGAACATCGCGTCGGTGCCGGTGCGGTGCGGCCAGCTCTGCGCCGCGGGAGCCGAGAGCAGGCCGAGGTCGCGGACGGCGATCCCCGCCAGCACGGCGCTGGTCTCGACGGTCTTCAGCCCCGGATGTCGCTGCAGGGCTCCCGCCACCTGCGCCCGGGTCTCGTCGAGGTGCGGTGAGCAGGTGACGTAGGCGAGCAGCCCGCCGGGCCGGAGCGCCGCCGCCGCGGAGTCCAGGAGCTCGGCCTGCAGCAGGGTCAGAGCCTCCAGGTCCGTCGCGGTCTTGCGCCAGCGCGCCTCGGGACGGCGGCGCAGTGCCCCGAGCCCGGTGCAGGGAGCGTCGAGCAGGATGCGGTGGAACGCGCTCGGCTGGTCGCGTCCGATGCGGCGTCCGTCGCCCGCGACCACCCGGGGTGCCTCCTCGCCGAAGACCGCGAGGGCACGGCGGACCAGGCCCGCGCGCGCCGGGGCGAGCTCGTTGGCCAGGAGGCTGGCCCCGGCGCGCCGCGCCTCGGCGGCGAGAAGGGCCGCCTTTCCGCCCGGTCCCGCGCAGAGGTCCAGCCAGCGCTCGCCCTCCTGCACCGGCCGGGCCCGGCTCAGTGCCAGCGTCGCGAGCTGCGAGCCCTCGTCCTGCACGCGTGCGCGCCCCGCGGCGACGGCGGGCACCGCACCGGGGTCGCCGCCGGACAGGGTGGCCCCGACCGGCGACACGGCGCCCGGTGAGCCCAGCTCGTCCGGTTCCGCGAGCCCCGGGAGGGCGACGAGCGACACCCGCGGCGGGGCGTTGTCGGCGGCGAGGAGGTCCGCGAGCTCGTCCTCCCGCCCCTCGGCAGCCAGGGCGTCGCGGAAGGCGGCGACGATCCACTCCGGGTGCGAGGTCGCCACCGCCAGGCGCGCATCCCCCTGGAGTCCGGTGACCGCGTGCGCCCGCCAGTCATCCGCGGGGGTGCGGGCGATCGTGCGGAGTACCCCGTTGACGAACCCGGAGGCCGCCGCGGCCCCGGAGCGGCGCCCCAGGGAGACGGTCTCGTCGACCGCGGCGTGCGCGGCGACCCGCATCCCCACCAGCTGGTGCACGCCCAGCCTTAGGAGGTCGAGCACCGGCGGGTCGATGCGGTCGGTCGGCCGGCCCGCCGCGAGCTCGATGATCCGGTCGTACAGGCCGCGCCAGCGCAGGGTGCCGTAGCAGAGCTCCGTGGCGAAGGCGGCATCCGGCGACGTGAGGCGGGCCTCGCCGATGCGGGCCGGGAGCAGCAGGTTCGCGTACGCGTCGTTCTCGTCGATGGCGCGCAGCACCTCGAAGGCGACGCGGCGGGACGGCTGCACGTGCCGCGTGTCGGCGGGCGCGCGGCGCGCGGGCCGGGGGGTCATCCGGCGACCGTCTCGCGGCCGGTCCGCCCGCGCAGCCAGTCCGCGGCGGGCATCGCGCGGCGACCAGCCGGCTGCACCTCGATCAGCTCCAGCGGCACATCCGCCGTGCCGGCGACGACCCGCCCGCCGCGCGATTCGACGACCCCGGCACGCAGCGGTGCGAGCCCCGTCGCGGGAGCGGCGGCGAGGATCTTCACCCGGTCGCCGCCGACCTCGGTGAAGGCACCCGGCTCGGGGGTGACCCCGCGGATCCGCGCCGCGATCTCGGCCGCCGGCCGGGTCCAGTCGATCCTGCCGTCCTCGATGGTGAGCTTGGGCGCGAAGGTGGGCGCGCCCTGCTGCTCGTCGGCGACCGCCGTGCCATCCGCCAGCGCATCCACCACCCGGGTCAGGAGCCCGGCGCCCGAGGTGGCGAGGGAGTCGAGCAGCTGGCCCGCCGTGCTGTGCCTGCCCACCGCCTGCAGCTCGACGCCCAGGATGGGTCCGGCATCCAGCTCGGGCTCCAGCCGGAACACGCTCGAGCCGGTGCGGTCGTCGCCCGCGATGATGGCGCGCTGCACGGGAGCGGCCCCGCGCCAGCGCGGGAGGAGCGAGAAGTGCAGGTTGATCCAGCCCAGCCGGGGCGCGGACAGCAGCGGCTCCCGGATGAGCGCGCCGTAGGCGACGACGACCCCCAGGTCCGCGTCGAGGGCGATCAGCTCGTCGGTCACCGGGGCCAGGCGGTCGGCGCGGATCACCCTCAGGCCGAGCTCCTCCGCCGCCCGCGCGACCGGGGTCGGGGTGAGGATCCGACGTCGTCCCTGCGGGGAGTCCTCCCGGGTGAGGACCGCGGCGATCGGGTGCCGCCCGGCGGCGAGGGCGCGCAGGCTCGGCACGGCCGCGGCGGGGCTGCCGGCGAACACCAGGCGGAGCGCGTCGGTGTCGGGCGCGTCGGTCACGGGCGCGTCAGTGTCGAGCGCGTCAGTCATGCCTCGATCCTCCCAGGACCGGGAGTGCGGCGCCGTCCGCCCTGCCCCCGCGAGGGGACCGGGCTACTCCTCGAAGGGACTCGGGTCGTCGAGGTGCACGCGCAGCGGCACCGGACGGCGGCCGCGCTTCCCGGGGGTGGGCGCCGCGCGGCGGGTGCTCGACTGGCGGATGACCTCCGCGCGCAGGTCGACCGCGAGCTCCGCACCGACCGAGTACTCGAAGACCAGGATCGCCCGGGCCCCCTCGGGCACCGGGGTGGGGCCCCGGACCTCGAGCCCGGGTCGGGCGAGACGGCGCACGGCCTCGGCCACCGCATCCGGCTGCCCCACGACCGTGCCGGCGCGGACGGTCGGCGGGAAGCGCAGGGCACGGCGGTCCGCCAGCTCGGCCCTGACCCAGTCGTCGAGCCGCCACGTCGCGAGAGCGGAGGCGATCCCGCCGCCGACACCGACCAGCACCGTGGGGGCGCCGTCAGCGGCGAGGGCCGCCGCATCCGTCCACCAGCGCAGGCAGTCCTCGGCGATTCGCAGGCTCTCGCGGGCGATCATCCGCTCGCCGTCGAGCAGCAGCACCGCGCGGTAGCCCCCCGCGGCGATCGGCTCGGCGCCGCGGGTGGCGACGACGAGCGCGGGCTCCTCCCCCACGTGCTGCAGCGGATGCTCGCCGTCCGCGAGGCGCACCCGCACCCCGGGGAACGCCCGGCCGAGTTCCTCCGCCGTGCGGACCGACCCGCGGCCGCGGGTCCGCAGCCGGGTGCCCCGGCAGTTCGGGCACGACCAGCCCGGGGCCGGAGTGCCGCACCAGCGGCAGGCGGGAATCGCCCCCGCGCGGTCCTGGCCGAGCGGCCCGCCGCAGACCCGGCACCGGGCCGGCGCGGCGCACTCCGCGCAGGCGAGCCCCGGGGCGAATCCCGGGCGCGCCACCTGCACGAGCACCGGGCCCTCCCTCAGGGCATCGCGGGCGGCCCGCCAGGCACTGGAGGGGATGCGGGCCTGCTCGGCGGGGCGGTCGGCCGAGACCAGGCTGGCTGTCGGCACGAGGTTCGGTCGGGGCCGCCGCGCCGGCGCCATCGCCTCCAGCCAGCGCAGCTCCACGAGCCGCTGGACCTCGGCGGTGCGCGCGTGACCCGCGAGGATCAGCGCCCCGCCCTGCTGCTCATGCCGGATCAGCGCGGCATCCCGGGCGTGCACGTAGGGCGCGAGCGGCTCGCGATGCAGCGGATCGCCGTCATTCCAGACCGCGATGAGGCCCAGATGCTCTGCGGGGGCGTAGACGACCGAGCGGGTGCCGATCACCACGGCCGGGCCCTCGGCGGCACGCAGGAGCCCGCGGTAGCGCTCGGGGTTCGGCTGGTGCGCGTCCCAGCGCACGACGGACCCCTCGGGCACGATGCCGCGCAGGGCCGCGGCCAGCTGCTCGACGTCGCGGTAGTCTGGCACCGCCACCAACGCACTGCGGCCGGCGTGGTAGGCGAGCGCCGATGCCTCCGCGAGCGTGCGCGCCCAGCGACCGACCCACTCACCCCCCGCCGACCGCAGCACGCCGGGGATCGCGGCGAGCGCGACGCGGCGCCTGTCGCGGATCACGGACTCGAGCGCGCCAGCCGGGTAGCCCTCGATCGGTGCGGGCACGAGGGGCGTCGACTCGGCGCGCTCCCCCGCGGACCGCCGCGCGAGCCATTCCCTCTCGACCCGGACCTGGCGCTTCGGGATCGCGAGCCGGAGGACGTCGTTCGCCGATCCGGCGGCCCGGGTCGCGACCGCGCGCGCGAGCGCCCACACCTCCGGCCGGAGGACCGGCACATCCGACACCACCGCCTCGATGTCGCTGAGCGGACCCGGGAACTGCTGCTCGTCCGCGGTCTCGACCACGAACGCGTCCACGGTGCGGCCCGCCGTACGCAGCGGCACGCGCACCCGGATGCCGGGTCCGACTGCGTCCAGGCCGGGCGGGATGCGGTAGTCGAAGAGCCGGTCCAGCTGCGGCAGCGGGGAATCGAGCACGACCCGCGCGACGGGTCCCCGGGACGGCTCGCCGCCAGGATGCCGGCCGGCGACGACGCCCGCGGAGTCAGAGGCCGACGTGCTCGCGGAGGGCGTCGACACGGTCCAGCCGCTCCCAGGTGAAGTCGGGCAGCTCCCGGCCGAAGTGCCCGTAGGTCGCGGTCGCGGCGTAGATGGGCCGCAGCAGATCCAGGTCGCGGATGATCGCCGCGGGCCGCAGGTCGAAGACCTCCCGGATCGCCAGCTCGATGCGCTCCTCCGGTGCGTGAGCGGTGCCGAAGGTCTCGACGTACAGGCCGACGGGGGAGGCGGTGCCGATGGCGTAGGCGACCTGCACCTCGAGGCGGTCGGCGAGTCCGGCCGCGACCGCGTTCTTGGCGACCCAACGCAGGGCGTAGGCGGCGGACCGGTCGACCTTCGACGGGTCCTTCCCGCTGAACGCGCCGCCCCCGTGACGCGCGGCGCCGCCGTAGGTGTCGACGATGATCTTCCGGCCGGTCAGCCCGGCATCCCCCTGCGGTCCGCCGATCTCGAAGCGACCGGTCGGGTTGATGAGCGTCCGGACCCCGCTCGTGTCGAGGTCGAGCTCGCCGAGCAGCGGGTCGACCACCAGCTCCCGGATCTCCGCACGCAGCCGGTCGGTCGGCACCCGCGGGGAGTGCTGGGTGGAGAGCACGACGGTATCGACGCGGCGCGGGGTCGTCCCCTCGTAGCCGACCGTGACCTGGGTCTTCCCGTCGGGCCGGAGGTAGTCCACGGTGCCGTCGTGCCGCACCCGCGCCAGTCGCTCCGACATCCGGTGCGCGAGCCAGATCGGCAGCGGCATGTAGGTCGGCGTCTCCGTGGTGGCGTAGCCGAACATGATGCCCTGATCGCCGGCGCCCTGACGGTCGAGGTCGTCGAGGCTGGAGCCCTCGCGGCTCTCGTAGGCGGCATCCACCCCCTGCGCGATGTCGGGCGACTGCTCGCCGATCGACACCGACACGCCGCAGGAGCGTCCGTCGAACCACACGTCGGAGGAGGTGTAGCCGATCTCGGTGATGCGTCGACGCACGATGCCCGGGATGTCGACGTAGCCGGAGGTGGTGACCTCGCCGGCCACGTGCACCAGACCGGTCGTGACCAGGGTCTCGACGGCGACGCGCGCGTGCGGGTCGACCTGCAGCAGCGCGTCGAGGACGGAGTCGCTGACCTGGTCGCAGATCTTGTCGGGGTGCCCCTCGGTGACCGATTCGGACGTGAACAGGCGCATGGATCTCCCGGGATGTGGGCGGAGCTCTGCCGGCTCAGGCGAGCAGGTCGAGGATGCGGTCGGCCACCGTCCCCTTGGCGCCCTCGGCCTCTGCGACGATAGCGCCCGCGCGATCGAGCACGGTGACGGAGTTCGTGGGTGTGGAGAACCCCTCGGTCCAGCCCACCCTGTTGAGGACGAGGTAGTCGACGCCCTTGCGCTCCGCCTTCGCCCGGCCGAGCTCGAGCTGCCGGTCGCGGCCGGGCTCGGTCTCGGCCGCGAAGCCGATGATCGTCTGCCCGGGGCGGCGAGCCGCGGTCAGCTCGCTCAGGATGTCCGGGTTCCGCACGAGGTGCAGCTCGAGTCGATCGCCGTGGTCGTCCTTCTTGATCTTGCTCTCGGACACCCCCTCCGGCCGGTAGTCCGCGACGGCGGCGGCCATGACGATGACCTCGACGGCCCCCGCCTCGCGCAGCGCCGCCTCGCGCAGCTCGGCGGCGGTGCCGACCGACACGACCCGCAGGCCAGCCGGCGGGCCGGAGCCGGTCACCCCCGTGTCGAGGTTCGCCGCGACGAGGGTGACCTCGGCACCGCGCCGGGCCGCGGCGAGCGCGAGGGCGACACCCTGTCGCCCGCTCGAGCGGTTGCCGATGAAGCGCACCGGATCGAGCGGCTCCCGGGTGCCCCCGGCGGTGACGAGAACGCGACGGCCGCGCAGGTCGGCCGTGCCGTCGCGGTCGGCGAGCGCCGCGAGCGCGGCCCGCACGATCTCATCCGGCTCCGACATCCGCCCTGGCCCCGAGTCCTGTCCCGTGAGGGGCCCCGATTCCGGGCCCACGATGTGCACCCCGCGGGCGCGCAGCACCGCCACGTTCGCCTGCGTCGCCGCGTTGCGCCACATCTCGGTGTGCATCGCGGGCGCCAGGACGAGCGGGGCCGTCGAGGCGAGCACGGTGGTGCCGAGGAGGTCGTCGGCGATCCCGGCGGCGAGCTTGGCCAGCTCGTTCGCGGTCGCCGGGGCGACCACCACCAGATCGGCGGACTGGCCGATCGCGACATGCCGCACCTCGGCGACGCCCTCGTAGAGCTCGGTCTCCACCGGGTTGCGGCTGATCGCCTCCCAGGTCGGCCGCCCCACGAAGCGCAGCGCCGCATCCGTGGCCACGACCTGCACGTCGTGACCGGCGAGCACGAAGCCCCGCACGACGCCGACCGCCTTGTAGGCGGCGATGCCGCCGGTGACCCCGACGACGATCCGCCGTCGGGCCACCGCGGACTCGGTCACGCGGCGGCTACTCGGCGGCGGGCGGGCCGTCGGTCGAGGCGGCGGGGGCCTCGGGCGCCACGTCGGGCGTCAGGACGAGCTTGCCCTCGTTGATCTCGTGCAACGCGACCGAGAGCGGCTTGTCGTCGATGGTCGAATCCACCAGCGGGCCGACATTGTCGAACAGCGAGCCCTCGTGGAGATCGGCGTAGTAGTCGTTGATCTGCCGCGCGCGCTTGGAGGCGAAGATCACCAGCTGGTACTTGGAGTCGACGTGCTCGAGGAGCGTGTCGATCGCCGGGTTGATGATGCCGCTGCTCTTCTCGGCCATGGCTGCCTCCTGCGTGTGGCGAAAGGTGGGTGAGGTCTCGTGCGGGCCGTCTGTCGGCGGACAGCGGCACGGGGACTAGGCGCGCTCGCCGGGCACAGCCAGCAAGTCTACGACCTCCGCCGCCGCACGGCCGACCTCGTCGTTGACGACTCTGACCTCGAACTCGTCCTTGGCGGCGAGCTCGACGCGCGCGGTGTCGAGTCGGCGCTGCTGCTCGGCGGGGCTCTCGGTGCCGCGGCCGGTCAGGCGTTGCACCAGCTCCTCCCAGGTGGGGGGCAGCAGGAAGACGAGCAGCGCATCCGGCATCGCCCGTTTCACGGCCCGGGCGCCCTGCAGGTCGATCTCGAGCAGCACGCTGTGCCCCTCGGCGAGAGCGCGCTCGATCGGCGGCCGCGGGGTGCCGTACCGGGAGGCGTTGTGCACG
Organism: Micrococcales bacterium; assembly: GCA_016212425.1. Classification (GTDB taxonomy): domain Bacteria; phylum Actinomycetota; class Actinomycetes; order Actinomycetales; family Microbacteriaceae; genus Schumannella. Next base: position 26,057 of record JACRGJ010000104.1, read on the forward strand.
GTCGCCCATTCCAGGAACTCGCCGCGCTCGATCATGCCGTCGAAGGTGTCGTCGTCGACGAAGTAGTAGTGGTCGCCCTCCACCTCGCCGGGGCGCGGCGGCCGGGTGGTAGCCGAGACGCTGAGCAGGACGTCGGGATAGTGCTCGCGGATGTAGCGCGACACCGTCCCCTTCCCCACCGCCGTCGGGCCGGCGAGCACGACGAGGCGGCTGGTGCGGCGCGGTGGCCGCTCGCGCGTGCGCAGGTACTCGGCGAGGAGCGGACGCTGGCGCGACCCGAGCCCGCCGACCCGCTTCGAGCGCGCGATCCCGAGCCGCTCCATCGTGCGCTCCACGCGCAGCGGACCCTGACCCGGCACGCTGAGGAGCAGCTCCCGCACCCGCAGGGTCGCGGCGGGGTCCGTCCGCTCCCCCGCCCAGCCCTCCTCGGCCACCGAGAGGGCCGTCCGCTCGCGCCGGGCGACCTGCACCTTGAGCGCCGCGCGCGCCCGACGCGCGGCGACGGCCGCGCGGGCCGCCGCCTGCCGGTCGACCTCGGGAGGCGTGCGTTCGGTCATGCGGCCCGGACCTGCGCCCGCGCGGCGGCGAGGGCGTCCGCGACCCCGGCGGCCCCTGCGGAGAGGACGCTGCGGGAGACCGACGCGATCACCTGCGGCGCCGCCGCGCCGAACAGCTCCGCGATCCGGTCGAGCCGGGCGCCCTGGGTGCCGAATCCCGGCGCGAGGATCGGCAGCGGGCCCAGCGATCCGGGGTCGATGCCGTAGTCGGCCAACCGCAGGGTGGCGCCGAGCACGACCCCCGCGGCACCGTGTGCGCCGTGCGCGGAGGTCCACCGCCGGAGCTGGTCGACCACGTCCCGCGCCACCGGGACGCCGTCGCCCCGCCGCGCGGTCTGCAGCCCCACCGCCTCCGGGTTCGAGGTGGCCGCGAGCACGAACACGCCCTTCCCCTCCGCGGCCGCGCGGCGGAGCAGGGGGTCGAGGGCGTCGACACCGAGATACGGCGAGGCGGTCACCGCATCCGCCTCCAGGGGGGAGCCCGGCCGGAGCCACGCGTCCGCGTATCCCTCGGCGGTCGAGCCGATGTCGCCCCGCTTCGCGTCGGCGATGACGACGAGGCCCGCGCGCCGCGCGGTCGCCATCACCTCCTCCAGCGCACCGAAACCCGCCGAGCCATGCCGCTCGAAGAACGCCACCTGCGGCTTGACGATGCCGACACCGCCGTGGGCCGCGTCGACGGCGCGGAGGCCGAACTCCCGAACCCCTGCCGCGTCGTCCGGCAGCCCCCAGCCCTCGAGCAGCGCCGGGTGCGGGTCGATGCCGAGGCAGAGCGGACCCGTGTCGGCGACGACGCCGGCGAGCCGCTCGGCGAAGGTCACGCCTCCGCCCCGGCGCGAGCGGCCGCGCTCTCGGCGCGGTCGCGGGCGTAGTCCTGCAGGCTGCGCACGGCGATCGGCTGGTGGGCGGTGTCGATGGCGGCGACCGCCGCATTCAGTTGGGCCATCGTGGTGAACAGCGGCTTGTCCGCGGCGACGGTCGCCGTGCGGATCTCGATCCCGTCGGCGCGCGCACTGCGACCGGACGGGGTGTTGATCACGACGTCGATCCTGCCCTGGTTGATCAGCTCGACGATCGAGGGATCCCCGGGCGTGGTCGCCTGGCCCTGGAACCACTTGCGTACGGCGGTGGCGCGGATGCCGTTGCGCGCGAGGATCTCGGCGGTGCCCTCGGTGGCGAGGATCTCGAAGCCCAGCTGACTCAGCCGCAGCACCGGCAGGATGACGGCGCGCTTGTCCCGGTCGGCGACCGAGACGAACACGGTCCCGGTGTCCGGGAAGCCGCCGTAGGCCGCGTCCTGGCTCTTCGCGAACGCGCGGGGGAAGTCGCGGTCGATGCCCATCACCTCGCCGGTGGAGCGCATCTCGGGACCGAGCACGGAGTCGACCACCGTCCCCTCGACGGTGCGGAAGCGCTTGAACGGCAGCACCGCCTCCTTCACCGAGACCGGGGAGTCCAGCGGCACCGCCGAGCCGTCCCGCTCGGGCAGCAGCCCCGCACGGACCAGCTCGTCGATCGAGCGGCCCACCATCACGAGGGAGGCCGCTTTCGCCAGCGGGATGCCGAGCGCCTTCGAGACGAACGGGACGGTGCGCGACGCCCGGGGGTTCGCCTCCAGCACGTAGAGCACCCCGGCGCCGATCGCGAACTGCACGTTGAGCAGCCCGCGCACGCCGATGCCCTCGGCGATGCGCCGGGTCGCGTCGACGACGCGATCGAGCACGTCCCGTCCCAGGGTCACCGGGGGCAGGGTGCAGGCGGAGTCGCCGGAGTGGATGCCGGCCTCCTCGATGTGCTCCATGATCCCGCCGACGTAGAGCCGCTCCCCGTCGTAGAGCGCGTCCACGTCGATCTCGATCGCGTCGTCGAGGAAGCGGTCCACCAGGAGCGGCGATCCGGGTCCGATGATCGCCTGATCGCGCACTCGGTCGAAGTAGTCCTCGAGGGCGTCGGTCGAGTAGACGATCTCCATGCCCCGGCCGCCGAGCACGAAGCTCGGCCGCACCAGCACCGGGTAGCCGATCGATTCCGCGACCCGGACCGCGTCGACCGCGTTCTCGGCCACGCCGTTCTTCGGCGCGAGCAGGTGGGCCTCGCGCAGGATCCCGCTGAACAGGCCGCGCTCCTCCGCCAGGTCGATCGCCGCCGGAGAGGTGCCGAGGATCCGCACCCCCGCCGCCTCCAGGCCCTTCGCGAGGCCGAGGGCGGTCTGCCCGCCGAGCTGCACGATCACGCCGACGAGCTCACCTGAGCGCTGCTCGGCGTGGATCACCTCGAGCACGTCCTCGAGGGTGAGCGGCTCGAAGTAGAGCCGGTCGCTGGTGTCGTAGTCGGTCGAGACGGTCTCGGGGTTGCAGTTGATCATGATGGTCTCGAACCCGGCGTCGTGCAGGGCGAAGCTCGCGTGCACGCAGCTGTAGTCGAACTCGACGCCCTGTCCGATGCGGTTCGGTCCCGACCCCAGGATGACGACCTTGCGGGCGTCGGAGGGCTCGACCTCGGTCTCCTGGTCGTAGCTGGAGTAGTGGTACGGCGTCAGCGCCGGGAACTCCCCCGCGCAGGTGTCCACCGTCTTGAACACGGGACGCACCCCTGCCTGCCAGCGCGCGGTGCGCACCTCCTGCTCGGTCACGCCGCGGAGCTCGGCGATCTGCGCATCCGAGAAGCCGTGCTCTTTCGCCAGCCGGAACAGGTCGGCGTCGAGCCGGCCGGACCCGCTGATCTCGGCCGCAACCTCGTTGATGAGCACGATCTGGTCGAGGAACCAGGGGTCGATCCCGGTGGCCTGGTAGAGCTCCTCGACGGTGGCGCCGGCGCGCAGCGCCTGCTGCACGGTGACGATCCGACCGTCGGTGGGCACCTTCGAGCGCGCGATCAGCGCGCTTCTCGGTTCGAGGTGTTCGGTCCAGTGGAAGCTCGACCCGCGCTTCTCGAGCGAGCGGAGCGCCTTCTGCAGCGCGGTCGTGTAGTTGCGGCCGATGGCCATCGCCTCGCCGACCGACTTCATGGTGGTGGTGAGCGTCGCATCCGCCGAGGGGAACTTCTCGAACGCGAATCGCGGCACCTTCACCACGACGTAGTCGAGGGTGGGTTCGAAGCTCGCGGGCGTGACCCGGGTGATGTCGTTGGGGATCTCGTCGAGCCGATAGCCGATGGCGAGCTTCGCGGCGATCTTCGCGATCGGGAATCCGGTCGCCTTCGAGGCCAGGGCGCTCGAGCGCGACACCCGCGGGTTCATCTCGATGACGATCACCCGGCCGGTGCCGGGGTGCACCGCGAACTGGATGTTGCAGCCGCCGGTGTCCACGCCCACCCGTCGGATGATCTCGATGCCGATGTCGCGCAGGTGCTGGTACTCGCGGTCGGTGAGCGTCAGCGAGGGCGCCACGGTGATCGAGTCGCCGGTGTGCACGCCGACCGGGTCGACGTTCTCGATGGTGCACACCACGACCGTGTTGTCGGCGGTGTCGCGCATCAGCTCGAGCTCGAACTCCTTCCAGCCGAGGATCGACTCCTCCAGCAGCACCTCGTGCGTCGGCGACTGCTGGATCCCGTCCCCGACCATCCGCACCAGCTCGTCGCGGCTGTGCGCGAAGCCCGAGCCGAGGCCTCCCATGGTGAAGGACGGCCGGATGACCAGCGGATAGCCGAGGTCCTCCGCCTGCTCGATCGCCTCCTCGACGCTGTGCGCGATGTGGCTGCGCGCCACGTCCGCGCCGGACTGCAGCACGAGTTCCTTGAACAGCTGCCGATCCTCGCCGCGGCGGATCGCCTCCGTCTTCGCGCCGATCAGCTCGACGCCGTGCCGGGCGAGCACCCCCGCCTCCTCCAGCGCGATCGCCGCGTTCAGCGCGGTCTGGCCGCCGAGCGTCGGCAGCACCGCATCCGGCCGCTCGCGCGCGATGATCGCCTCAAGCGCCTCGGTGCTGATCGGCTCGATGTAGGTCGCGTCGGCGAAGTCCGGGTCGGTCATGATCGTCGCCGGGTTTGGGTTGACCAGGATGACCCGGATGCCCTCGGCGCGCAGCACGCGGCAGGCCTGCGTGCCGGAGTAGTCGAACTCCGCGGCCTGCCCGATGACGATCGGCCCGGAGCCGATGACGAGGACGCTCTGGATGTCGGGGCGGCGGGGCATCAGCGCTCTCCCTGCGTTCCGGCGGCAGCGGGCCGCGGGTGGTCGCGGACGAGGTCCGCGAAGCGGTCGAAGAGGTAGCCGGAGTCGTGCGGGCCCGCGGCGGACTCCGGGTGGTACTGCACGGAGAACGCGGGGAGGTCGAGCGCCCGCAGCCCCTCGACCACCTGGTCGTTGAGGTCGACGTGGCTCACCTCCACCCGTCCGAAGCCCGCGGGCGAGTCCACAGGGCCCTCGAGCGGCGCATCCACCGCGAAGCCGTGGTTGTGGGTCGTGATCTCGATCCGGCCCGTGGCGCGGTCGAGCACCGGCTGATTCAGCCCGCGGTGCCCGAACGTCAGCTTGTAGGTGCCGAAGCCGAGCGCGCGGCCGAGCAGCTGGTTGCCGAAGCAGATCCCGAAGAACGGGATGCCCGCCCGCAGCACCCGGCGCAGCAGCTCCACGTGCTGATCGGAGGCGGCCGGGTCGCCCGGTCCGTTGGAGTAGAAGACTCCGGCCGGCTCGATCGCCGCCAGCTCCTCGAAAGTGGTGGACTGCGGCAGGACGTGCACCTCGAACCCGCGCTCGGCGAGTCGGTTCACGGTGGAGCTCTTCACCCCGAGGTCGAGCACGGCGAGCCTTCCGAGGCGCTCGCCCTCCGTCCCCGTGGCGGGCGGCACCACGAGCGGCGCGGCGACCGAGACCTCGGCGGAGAGGTTCAGCCCGCGCATGTCGCGCCCCGCGCGGACCGCGGCGAGCTGGGCAGCGGAGTCGAGAGCGGCATCCGCCCCGGAGAAGATTCCCGAGCGCATCGACCCCGCCGACCGCAGCCGGCGGGTGAGGGCCCGGGTGTCGACGCCGCTGATGCCGACGATGCCGGTGGTCTCGAGCTCCTCGTCGAGGCTCCGCCGGGCGCGGAAGCTCGACACCACTCGCGCGGGGTCGCGCACGACGTAGCCGGCGACCCAGATCCGCCACGACTCGGGGTCCTCGTCGTTCATGCCCGTATTGCCGATGTGCGGGGCGGTCTGCACGACGATCTGGCCGGCGTAGCTCGGATCGGTGAGGGTCTCCTGGTAGCCGGTCATCCCGGTCGCGAAGACCGCCTCGCCCAGGGTGCGTCCCCGCGCGCCGTACGCGCGGCCCGCGTACCGGGTGCCGTCCTCCAGCACGAGCACGGCGGGGTCGTGGTGGCTCATGGGAGCTCCTTCGGGGTCGACGGGGAGGGCCGGATGCTCTCGATCGCCTCGATCAGGGCGGTCGCGTCGTGATCGAGGCGGAAGCTGGACTCGACCGCGCTGTCGCCGGCCCGCCAGCCCAGAACGGTGAGCCCACCCGGCTCGACGCCGCGGTCGATGGTGAAGGTCGCGCGGCCGGCGCCCACGATGTGCTCCGCCGGGACCCAGAAGGTGACCCCGTCGCGGCGCTGCACCCGGACGCCTCCCGGGTGGACGGTCAGTGCGGCGCGGTCGCGGTAGAGCAGCTCGGGGATGCGCGCCCGCTCCAGAGGGCGGTCGCGCGGCGAGGTCGCCAGATACAGTCCCTCCGCCTCCGCGAGCACCGGTCCCGGCTCCGCGGGAGGTGCCGGCAGGCTGCCCGGTCCGCCGCGACGTCCGAGCGCGCGGATGGCCAGGAGCAGCACCACGAGGATGACGGGGACGGAGGCGATCGCGATGACGACGCCAGGCAGGTTAGGCACGGGACAACTCCTCGGGCTCGACCGGTGCTCCGCCGAGCACCGTCGGCCGTCCCTCGTGCACGGTCGCGATCACCCGGCCCGGCAGCTCGCGGCCGAGGTAGGGCGAGTTGCTGCTGCGGCCCCGCAGATCCTCGCGCCCGAACACCGCCCGCGCGTCGGGGTCGTAGAGCGTCAGGTTCGCGGGGCTGCCCACCCGCAGCGGGGCGTCGTAGCCGGCCAGCTGACCGATCGCCGCGGGCGCCGAGGAGAGCACCCGCGCGACGTCCTCCCAGCCGAGCTGTCCAGGGTCGACGACCGCCGCGTGCACGACCCGCAGTGCGGACTCGAGGCCGACCATCCCGAACGACGCCTCCGCCCAGGGCGCCTCCTTCGTCTCCGAGGGATGCGGGGCGTGATCGGTGGCGACGATGTCGATGGTCCGATCGGCGAGGGCGGCGCGCACCGCGTCCACGTCCTCCTGGGTGCGCAGCGGCGGGTTCACCTTGAAGCGCGCGTCGTAGCTGCCGGCGAGCCGCTCCGTCAGCAGCAGGTGGTGCGGGGTCACCTCGGCGGTGACGCGGATGCCGCGACCCTTCGCCCAGCGGAGCACGTCGACCGACCCGGCGGTGGAGACGTGGCAGACGTGCAGGCGCGCTCCGACGTGCTCGGCGAGCAGGGCATCCCTGGCGATGATCGCCTCCTCCGCCACGGCGGGCCACCCCGTGAGACCCAGCTCGCCGGAGAGCTCGCCCTCGTTGAGCTGGGCGCCCTCGGTGAGCCGCGGCTCCTGGGCATGCTGGGCGATGACGCCGTCGAAGGTGCGCACGTACTCGAGAGCGCGGCGCATCAGGAGCGCATCCGAGACGCACCTCCCGTCGTCGCTGAATACCCGCACGCGTGCCCGGGACCGCGCCATCGCCCCGATCTCGCTGAGGCGCTCTCCGGCGAGCCCGGCGCTGACCGCGCCGACGGGCCGCACGGTGACGTAGCCGTGCTGCTCCCCCAGCGAGGCGACCTGCTCCACCACCCCGGCCGAGTCCTGCACCGGCGACGTGTTCGCCATGGCGTGCACCGCGGTGAACCCGCCCGCCGCGGCGGCGCGCGACCCGGTCAGCACCGTCTCGCTCTGCTCGAAGCCGGGCTCGCGCAGGTGCGTGTGCAGGTCGACGAGGCCCGGCAGCACCAGGAGCCCGTCGGCATCGACGGCGAGCGCGCCCGCGTGCGAGAGCCGGGTGCCGCGCTCGGCGATGACGCCGTCGCGCACGAGGAGGTCGAGGCTCTCGCCCTCGGGGGTGCGGGCTCCGCGGAGGAGGAGAGCGGATGCGGCGCTCACGCCGGGAACCCGTCCATCGCGGTTCCGCTCGCGCCTGCCAGCACCAGGTAGAGCACCGCCATCCGTATCGAGACCCCGTTCGCCACCTGGCTCAGCACGAGCGAGGCGGCCGAGTCGGCGGCGGCCGTCGAGATCTCGAGGCCGCGGTTCATCGGACCGGGGTGCAGCACCATCGTATCGGCGGGCAGTCGGCCGAATCGCGCGCCGTCCAGCCCCCAGACCCGCCCGTACTCCCGCTCGCTCGGGAAGTAGGCGGCGGTCATCCGCTCGGCCTGCACCCGCAGCATCATGATCGCGTCCGGGCCCTCGTCGACGGCGTCGTCGAGGTCGTGCAGCACCCGCACCGGCCAGGCGCCGACACCGACGGGCAGCAGCGTCGCGGGCGCGACCAGGGTCACCCGCGCGCCCAGGCTCGAGAGCAGCCACACGTTCGAGCGGGCCACCCGCGAGTGCAAGATGTCGCCGACGATCGTGACCCGCACCCCGTGCAGGTCGCGCCCGCGCGAGCCGGGCCCGTGGAGGCGGGCTCGGATCGAGAACGCGTCCAGGAGCGCCTGGGTCGGGTGCTCGTGGGTGCCGTCCCCCGCGTTCACCACGGCGGCGTCGATCCAGCCGCTCTCGGCGAGCACCCGCGCGGCGCCGGAGGCGGAGTGGCGCAGCACGATCGCGTCCACTCCCATCGCGGCGATGGTCTGCGCGGTGTCCTTGAGGCTCTCGCCCTTGGACACGCTCGAGCCCTTCGCCGAGAAGGTGATCACCTCGGCCGAGAGGCGCTTCGCGGCGGCCTCGAACGAGAGCCGGGTGCGGGTCGAGTCCTCGAAGAACAGGTTGGCGACCGTCCGGCCGCGCAGGGTGGGCAGCTTCGGCACGGCGCGACCGGCGACCTCCGCCATGTCCTCGGCGATGTCGAGGATACCGACGGCGGCCGCCCGATCGAGGTCCCGCACGCTCAGCAGATGCCTCATGCGAGGGCGCCCTCATCCAGTTCGACGACGTCCTCGCCGTCGGACTCCCGGAGGCGCACGTTGATCCGCTCGCCGCGGTGCGTAGGGAGGTTCTTGCCCACGAAGTCCGCTCGGATCGGCAGCTCCCGGTGCCCACGCTCCACCAGCACGGCCAGGCGCACGGCGGCGGGCCGGCCGAGGTCCGAGATCGCGTCGAGCGCGGCCCGGATTGTGCGTCCGGAGTAGAGCACGTCGTCGACCAGGACGACGGTGCGCCCGTCGAGCCCGCCGCCGGGCACGCGGGTAGGGCTCGGGGCACGCACGGGCTGGCGGGCGAGATCGTCGCGGTACATCGTCGTGTCGAGCGAGCCCCAGGGCACCGGGCCGCTCGGCTCCAGCCCCTCGAGGATGCCGGCGAGGCGCTCGGCGAGGGTGACCCCGCGCGTGGGGATCCCCAGGAGCACGAGCCCGGAGGTCCCCCGGTTCGCTTCGACGATCTCGTGCGCGATGCGCGTCAGCGCGCGCTGGATATCGGCCTGCTGCAGGACGGCGTGCGTCACGGCGGACCTCCTTCCCCGCCTCTCCGGACGGACTTAAAGGACGTCGATCGGGCGCCACTGTAGCAGGGCGCCCCCGGTGCCCTGCTCCGACCGCGTGGTTCACCGGCGGCAACAAGTATGTTTTTCCTGCACAGGCGAGCCGGCGTCCGTCCGGCCCCGCCGCCCGCGTCCCGACGGAGGTAGAGATGGCGGACGACACAGCCGAGCTGCGCGACCTCTCGCACCATCTCGCGGTGGCGATCGGCCGGGTGAACCGCCGGATGCGCGGCGCCGGCGCCCAGGCGCTGGGGCACGGCCACCTGTCCGTGCTCGGCACCCTCGCGACCTCGGCACCGCTGCGGCTGGGCGATCTCGCCCAGCGCGAGGTGGTGTCGGCCCCGTCGATGACGCGGACGGTCACCGATCTCGAGAAGCGCGGCCTGGTGCGGCGGCTGTCGGACCCCGAAGATGGCCGTTCGGTGCTCGTCGAACTCACCGAGAAGGGCGAGGAGACGGTCTTCGGGGCCCGCTCGGAGCGCGCGGAGCTCCTCGCCGCGATGATCCGACAGCTCGCGGAGACAGAGATCGCGACCCTCACCGCCGCGCTCCCCGCGCTCGAGCGGATGGCGTCGCCCCCCGGAGGGACCGGTTAGGGCGGGCGGTCGGCGCCACTGCGTGGAGGCTGCGCTGCTTGCTCACTGCCCGCAGTTGCTTGCTCCCTGCTAGCATTCCGCACCATGAAGACGCTCTACCTGCGCAACGTCCCCGACGAGGTCGTCGAGCGTCTGCAACGGCTGGCCGCGCGGGATGCCACCTCGGTCAGCGCGGTCGCCGTGCGGGAGCTCGCCGAGGTCTCACGCCGCGTCGAGAACGCCGCGCTGCTCGGCCTCCTGCCCGATCTGGATGTCGGGGTCGCAGTGATCGTGGCGGACCTGGACGACGAGCGCACCGGCCGGTGATCGTCGTCGACGCCTCCGCGGCACTGGCCGGCTTGCTGGCCGACGGGCCAGCACGCCGCGCACTCGGAACCGACCAGCTGCACGCGCCGCACCTGATCGACTCCGAGGTCGCCAGTGGCCTGCGCCGTCGCGTGCTGGCCGGGGCGATCAGCCCGCGCGACGGCTGGGCCGCGCTCGACACCTGGCGCCGCCTCGGCGCGACGCGCTACGGCGTCCGCCCGCTGCTGGAGCGGATCTGGCAGCTCCGGGAGAACGTCTCCGCCTACGACGCCGGCTACGTCGCTCTGGCGGAGGCCCTCGACTGTCCGCTCGTCACCGCCGACGCGCGGCTCAGCCGTGCGTCCGGCCTCCGCTGCCCGGTCACGGTGCTGCCTCGCTAGCGTCGTCAGTCGCGAGCTCAGTGTCGCCAGGCGGGCAAAGATATATGCGAATCGCATAAACTGCGGGCATGGAAACTAACCTCGAAGAAGCGATCAACGAGTGGCACGCGAGCGTCAACGCCGGCGACCTGCAGCGATCTGCGCAGGCAGTCGGTGATTTGGTCGTCGTGCTCGGGCCCAAGGGCGCGGGTTCGATCACGTCTGCACAGTTCGCCGAGTGGGTGCAGCGCTCGGGTATCAACCTGATCCCTCGGTCCTGGCACCCTGTCAGCGAACGGTTGATGGTGGTCGAACAGGACGCCGTCTGGCCCGAGAGCGCGCAACCCACGCGGGTGGCGACGGTCTTTCGCGCTTCCGCCGGGAAGATCACGGCTGCGCTGAGACTGCCGGACCTGAAAGCCGCTCTCGAGCTGGCCTTCATCTGCCGCGCGATGGCGGAATCCGAATGACAGATCAAGGCCCGGGACAGGTCCTGTTCCAGTTCGTCCGGCACTGGGCACGCCGACCCGTCGCGAGAGATGCAGGCGAGCAGGGGCGACTCGTGCTGGTGTGTGAGGCCGTCCATACGCTGAGCCTGCGCGCGACCCCCGCAACGGTGAACGCGATCGCACACGAGATCGGTATTGACCAGAGCGGCGCTTCACGGCTGATCAAGAGCGCGAGGACAGCGGGCCACCTGGCCACGGCAGCGTCCGTGACCGATGGCCGACGACGCGAACCATCACTCACTCTGGCGGGCCGGTCGATGCTGGATCAGGCGCATCGTTGGCAGGAGGACATCTTCTGTGAGCTGACCAGAGGCTGGAGCGACAAGAAGCGCCACGACTTCCAGCGGGCGATGACCGAACTCATGGATCGCTCCTGCGCGATGGACGCGTGAGCCACGCCCACGCCACGCTAAGCATCAAGGCACACCGCCAGCTAGTCGAGCGCTGCACGATGCGTCTCATCCCGCGCAACGTCGGCCGCTACTCGGAGATGCGGGGAGGGATCTCCGCTCCGGCCTGCTGGGCTCGCGCGTCGCGGAGCGCCGCCCCGACCGCCCTCCGGATCACCCAGTACAGGGCGTACAGGAAGGCGGCCGCGACGACCACGAGAAGCAGGATCGAGCCGAACGGGTCCATGACGGCAGTCTACGAGCGGGGCTCAGGCACCGTCGCGGGCGATCGCGGCGAGCAGTCCGTTGAGGAAGCCGGCGGAGTCCTCGGTGCTCAGGGTCGTGGCCGACTCGACCGCCTCGGAGATCGCGACCGGGTCAGGGACATCCGGGTTGTAGAGGATCTCCCACGCGCCGACGCGCGCGATCGCGCGGTCGAGCACCGGCATCCGCTCGATCGTCCAGCCCTGCGCGTGCAGGCGGATGGTGGCATCGATCTCGTCGGCGTGCGCATCGACGCCCTCGACGATCTGCCGGGCGTATTGCCAGGACGCCTCGCGATCAGGCTGGCTCGCTGCGCGTTCGGCCTCGGCGGCCAGCAGTTCCGCGACGGGGATGCTGCGCACATCCGCTCCGTACAGGAGGTCGACGGCGCGCTTGCGGGCCTTGGTGCGTGCGCTCACACGCGGCCGAGGTAGTCGCCCGAGCGGGTGTCGACCTTGACCTTCGTGCCCTGCTCGAGGAACAGCGGAACCTGGATCTCGTACCCGGTCTCCACGGTCGCGGGCTTCGTTCCGGCGCTCGAGCGGTCGCCCTGCAGGCCGGGCTCGGTGTAGGTCACCTCGAGCACGACGGAGGCCGGCAGTTCGACGTAGAGCGCCTCCCCCTCGTGGGTCGCGATCGTCACGGTCAGGTTCTCGAGCATGAAGTTCGCCGCGTCGCCGACCACCGCGCCCGGCACGGTGACCTGGTCGTAGTCGGACATGTCCATGAAGACGAAGTCGGCACCGTCGCGGTAGAGATACTGGAAGTCGCGGCGGTCCACGGTGGCGAAGTCGATCTTCGTGCCGGCGTTGAAGGTGCGGTCGACGACCTTCCCGCTCATGACGTTCTTCATCTTGGTGCGCACGAAGGCGCCACCCTTGCCGGGCTTGACGTGCTGGAACTCCACCACGTTCCACAGCTGCCCGTCCAACGAGAGCACGCTGCCGTTCTTGATGTCATTGGTGGTGGCCACGAGGGGACAGTCTAACCGCGAGCCCGCCGGGCGATCGCGTCGAGCGCGACGAGGTAGGAGTCCGCCCCGAACCCGGCGACGACGCCGGTGGCGACCCCGGAGATGACGCTGGTGTGCCGGAACTCCTCGCGGGCGCTCGGGTTCGAGAGGTGCACCTCGACCACGGTGCCGCCCGCGCGCGTGACGAGTGCGACCGCATCCCGGAGCGCGTAGCTGTAGTGCGTGAAGGCGGCGGGATTCAGGATGACCGGGTCACCCGAGTCGGCGGCCTCGTGCAGCCAGCCGATCAGTTCCGCCTCGTCATCGGTCTGCCGCAGGTCGATCTCGACGCCGTTCGGCGCCTGCGCGGTGAGGTGATGCTCGATGGCGGCGAGATCCTGGGTGCCGTACACCTCGGGTTCGCGACTGCCGAGCCGCCCGAGGTTCGGCCCGTTGAGCACCAGCACGCGCATCCTGCGAGCCTACCGACGCGCGCCTCGCGCGGGCCCGGTTGCCCTATCGGTCGCAATGCCGTTCCGGATCGATTTGGTACCGGGGTATCCGACCGCACCGGTCGGGTCAGTCCGCGAGTTCCTGGTAGGCCGCGAACAGCAGCGACTCGTCCGGGCCCTCGAGCATCGTGGGGCGGGCGACCCCGTCGAGCACGACGAAGCGCAGCATCCCGCCGCGGGACTTCTTGTCGCGCTGCATCGTCGCGAGGAGGGTGGGCCACCGGCCGGCGGGGTACGTCGTGGGCAGCGACAGGGATTCCAGGATGCGGCGGGTGCGGTCCACGTCGCGCTCGGGTAGGTGCCGGGTGAGGCGCGAGAGCTCTGCGGCGAACACCATCCCGATCGACACCGCGGCGCCGTGCCGCCACCGGTAGCGCTCGGCATGCTCGATCGCGTGGCCGAGCGTGTGGCCGTAGTTGAGGATCTCGCGGACCCCCTGCTCGGTGAGGTCCTCCCCCACCACCCGCGCCTTGACCCTGATCGCGAGCTCGACCGCGCGGCGGAATGCGGGAGAGGCGGGGTCGGTGGCCGCCTCGACGTCCGCCTCGACGAGGTCGAGGATCTCGGGCTCGGCGATGAAACCGGCGTTCCCCACCTCCGCGTACCCGGCGAGCAGCTCGTTCCGTGGGAGCGTGTCGAGCAGGTCGAGGTCGGCCAGCACCGCGGCAGGCGGCCAGAACGCGCCGACGAGGTTCTTCCCCTCGGCGGTGTTGATGCCGGTCTTCCCGCCGACGGCGGCGTCGACCAGGCCGAGCACGGTGGTGGGCACCTGCACGATCCGCACGCCGCGCAGCCAGGTCGCGGCGACGAAGCCCGCCAGGTCGGTAGTCGCGCCTCCCCCGAACCCCACGACGGCATCCGTGCGGGTGAAGTCCGTCTGGCCCATCACCTGCCAGCAGAAGGCGGCGACCTCCACCCGTTTTGCGCCCTCCGCGTCGGGAACCTCGGCCAGCAGCACCTCAAACCGATCGGCGAGGCTGGCCCGGAGCTCCTCGGCGCGCGCGGCCAGCGCCGGGGCGTGCACGACGCCCACCATTCGCACCCCGGGCCCGAGCACGCCGGGCAGCTCGCCCAGCGCGCCGCGGCCGACGACCA
>JACRGJ010000108.1 GCA_016212425.1 Micrococcales bacterium
GCGTGGACGTCCACGCCGGTGCCGACGCGGATGACGGAGGCGGGCGAGCGGTCGACAAGGCTCTCGGCCTGACGCAACTCCCACGCGGTGGTGATCTTGAATGAGAGCCGGTCGCCGGCGATGACGGCCACCGGATGCCCGAGGCTGGCCACCAGAGCGGCGTCGTCCGTGAAGTCGGAGCCCGCCGCCGCATGGGCGCGCTCGAGTTGGGTCCGCGGGATCGCCTGCGGGGTCTGCACGGCCGCGAGTTCGTCGCGGTCGACGGTCTCGACGACGACGCCGTCGTCATCGATGCGTTTGATGGTGTCGGTGACCGGGAGCCCCGGGACGACGGCGACCCCGGTCCGCAGCACCTCTGCAGCGACGGCGTCGAAAACGACGGTCGGGGTCAGCGGCCGTGCCGCGTCATGCACAAGCACCACCTCGACGCCGTCGAGCAGCTCCGCCAACGAGATCCGCACCGACTCCTGCCGGGTTGCCCCGCCAGCGATCACCGAGACGCGGTGCCGCTCGGCCGCGCGAGCCGCGGCGGCCACCTGACGCGCGAGCGGTACATACGCGGCCGGGGCCGTGACGATCACCTGCACCGGCTCCACCATCGCGAACACCGCCTCGAGGGCACGCCCGAGGATGGGCTTCCCCGCCAGGTTGACGAACGCTTTCGGCTCGGACTGGCCGAGCCGTCGGCCGGTCCCGGCCGCGAGAACGACCACGGCAACGCGCGGGGCAGGATTCATGGGGTTCACCTGAGGAGTCTCGGTCGACCGCCGATCGCGATGCGGCCGGGAGCGAGGCTAGAGCACGCTCCGCGTGCCGTGCCTGGGTGGGTCAGGAGGCGAGCACCTCGTCGAGGCGGGTGGCGGCCTGCTCCTCGTCGGTCTTCTCCGCCAGCGCGAGCTCCGAGACGAGGATCTGCCTGGCCTTCGCGAGCATCCGCTTCTCGCCGGCGGAGAGCCCCCGGTCCTGGTCGCGGCGCCACAGGTCCCGCACGACCTCCGAGACCTTGATGACGTCTCCCGAGGCGAGCTTCTCGAGGTTCGCCTTGTAGCGACGGCTCCAGTTGGTCGGCTCCTCGGTGAACGGAGCGCGCAGCACCTCGAAGACGCGGTCGAGGCCGTCCTTGCCGATCACGTCGCGCACGCCCACGAGGTCGAGATTGTCGGCCGGGACCTTGATCTCCAGGTCGCCCTGCGTGACCCGCAACGTGAGGAACATCTTGTCCTCGCCCTTGATGGTCCTCGTCGTGATCTCGGTGATGGTTGCCGCACCGTGGTGGGGATAGACGACGGTTTCGCCGACCTCGAAGAGCATGGAGTTGTTCCTTCCGCAGACCCGCCATTCTATCACAGCGGATCCTCAGTAAACCGGCCGCGACCGGGCCCTCCGGGCGTCCCGGCTATGCTGAAGCCGCCTGCCGCACCCTCTGGAGGATCCCGTGAGAGCACGTCTCGCCGCGTCTGCCTGCCTGTCCGGGCTGGCGGCGCTCGCCCTCGCCGGCTGCACCCTCCTCACCCCCCAGGCCACCCTCAAGATCTACGATCCCGGCGACGGCGTCAGCGGCAAGGTCGGCGATGTCGACGTGCTCAACGTCGTGGCGGTCGCCGGCAACACGGCGCGCGCGAACCGCGACGCGAACCTCGTCCTCAGCGCCGTCAACTCGACGGAGCAGGATATCGCCCTCCGCATCCAGTACCCCTCCGGCGATGGCACGCGCAACCGGACGGTGACCCTGGCACCCGGCAGCAACCAGATCGGCTACGGGCAGGACGGGCAACTGCTCCTCACCGGCTTCGGCCCGCGGCCCGGCGCCCTCGCGAAGATCTACTTCCAGTACGGGGGCGAGCAGGGCAGGCAACTCAACGTCCCGGTGCTCGACGATTCGTGGTCGAGCTACGCCGATCTGGGGCCGACGCCCAGCCCGACCCCGACACCGGCCGTCACGAATCCGCCGGTCCTTCCGGCCCCCATCCCGACCCGATCGGCGACCCCGGCGCCCTGACCGGCGGCGTCCCTCCCAAAGAGGGTGGTGCTCAGGCCTCGAACCGGTACCCGAGGCCACGCACCGTGACGAGCAGCTGAGGGCTGGAGGGATCCTGCTCGATCTTCGAGCGGATGCGCTTCACATGCACGTCGAGCGTCTTGGTGTCGCCGAAGTAGTCGGCGCCCCACACCCGGTCGATGAGCTGCCCGCGGGTCAGCACCCGCCCGCCGTTGCGCAGCAGCAGCTCGAGCAGCTCGAACTCCTTCAGCGGCATCGGCACCTCCGCGCCGCTCACCGACACGGTGTGCCGTTCCACGTCCATCCGCACCGGCCCGGCCTCGAGCACCGCCCCGTCGTCCTCGACATCGACCCGGCGCCGCAGGACGGCGCGGATGCGGGCCAGCAGCTCCCTCGCGGAGTAGGGCTTGGTGACATAGTCGTCGGCACCGAGTTCGAGCCCGACGACGATGTCGACCTCGGTGTCCTTCGCGGTGAGCATGATGATCGGCACCGACGACCGGGCGCGGAGCTCCCGGCACACCTCGGTGCCGGGGAGCCCCGGGAGCATCAGGTCGAGCAGCACCAGATCGGCTCCGCTGCGGTCGAAGGCCGCAAGCGCGGCGCGCCCGTCGGCGACCACCTCCGTGTCGTAGCCCTCGCGGCGCAGCAGGTACTCGAGGGGCTCGGAGAGGGACTCCTCGTCCTCGACGATCAGGATGCGGGTCACGGTGCTGCTCCCAGGCTGGTAGCCGAGGCGGCGGTCGCCTCGGGAAGTCGGACGGTGAAGGTGGAGCCCTTGCCGGGGCGCGACCACAGCCGGACGTCCCCGCCGTGGTTCTGCACCACGTGCTTGACGATGCTGAGGCCCAGGCCGGTGCCGCCGGTGTCACGCGCCCGCGCCGAGTCGACGCGGTAGAAGCGCTCGAACACCCGATCGCGGTCGGCCTCGGGGATGCCGACCCCCTGGTCGGCCACGGCGATCTCCACGATCCCGTCATCGGAATCCACCCCCACGCCGACCCGAGAATGCGGGGGCGAGTAGGTGATCGCGTTGGAGATGAGGTTGTTCAGCGCGGTGACGAGCAGCTGCGGGTCGCCGACGACCTCAACGCGGACGCGCTTGCCGGTGACGAGGGTGATCGACTTCGCGTCGGCCGCGACACGGTTGTGATCGATCGCCTGCTGCACGACCCGGTCGATGTCGACCCGCTCGGCGCGGTCGAGGGTGTCCCCGGCCTGCACCCGGCTCAGCTCGATGATCTCGTTCGTCAGCCGGGCGAGGCGATCGGACTCGACGCTCAGACGGGACGCGAAACGGCGCACCTGATCGGGATCCGTCGCGGCGGATTGCAGTGCCTCTGCGAGAAGCCCGACGGCGCCGATGGGCGTCTTCAGCTCGTGGCTGACATTGGCCACGAAGTCGCGCCGCACCTCCTCGAGTCGCCGGGCCTCGGTGCGATCGTCGGCGAGCAGCAGGATGTAGCGCGACCCGAGCCGGGCGATCCGCACCTGCAGGAAGAGGGACTGCTCGCCCAGGCGTCCGCGGGTGAGATGCAGCTCCTCGCCGACCGGGGTGCCGTCCCGGCGCACCTGGTCGACGTACTCGACGAGCTCCGGATGCACGAGCTGGTCGTGCCAGACCAGGCCCGTCGAGATGGCTCGTGCCGAGGCGACGAGCACGTTGTTGGACGGATCGATCACGGCGCCGACGTTCTCGAGCGCGTCGATGAGGGACTCGATGCCCTCCGGAACGCGGGCGGCGGAGACCTCGACGGCCTGCTGGCCCCTGCGGTGTGCCAGGACCACGGCGGTGGTGGCGCCGGCACCGACGAGCAGCCCGAAGAACAGCGCCACGGGCACGAGCCACGGCGAGTCCATGCCGACTAGATTAGGGTCAGCGCACGCGCGGCTCCCGCCCGGTTCTGGCCGGTTGGGGGCCGATTGGGTCACTGTTCAGGCGCGAGTCACCGCCTGTTCACCCGCGCGGGGAACGGTGGTCGCGCGGCGCCTTCGGACCGACGATCGCGCGGGGAGAGGACGTTGTGATGCGCGCGGTGTTTCAGCAGGAGCTGGCGGATGTGCAGGACCGGCTGGTCAGCATCTCGGAGCTGGTGGCCGATGCCATCGACCAGGCCACCACGGCCTTCAACCAGTCCAACGTGGCCCTCGCCGAGTCGGTGATCGAGCGCGACGCGCAGATCGACGAGGCGGCCGCCGAATTGGACGAGCTCGCCATCACCATCCTGGCTCGGCAGAACCCCGTCGCCCGCGACCTGCGCGTGGTGGTCAGCGCCCTGCGCATCAGCGCGTCGCTGGAGCGGATGGGCGACCTGGCCGAGCACATCGCCCAACTGGCGCGCTACCGCTTCCCCGAGAAGGTCGTGCCGAAGTCTCTGCGCCCCACCTTCAAGGAGATGGGTGCGCTCGACGTCAAGGTCGCCCGTCGCCTCACGGAGCTGCTGCGCACCCAGGACGTCGCCGAGGCCGAACGCATCCGCGACGACGACGACCAGATCGACGCCCTCCACCTGAGTGTCTTCGACGCGGTGCTGGGGGAGACCTGGAAGGGCCAGGCCGTGGACACCGTCGACGCGACCCTCGCCTCCCGCTATCACGAGCGCTTCGCGGACCACGCGGTGCTCATCTCGAAGAAGGTGCAGTACCTCGCCACCGGCGATTGGGTGCCGCAGGACGCGTAGCCCTTCTCTCGCCTCCCCCGCCCACGTCCCCATACCGCGTCGAGCGTGCTCGTTCCGCCCCGAGCGTTCCCGGCGGGTGGGGCCGCTCGGAAGCGAAGAGGCACGCTCGGCGCCGCAGGGTGAGCGGGATCGCGTCCGCCGTCGTGGCCGAGGTCGAAGCCCGGTGGTCGTCGATGCGGGACCGATCATCGCCGAGTCGATGACGGAACCTCCGGCGCGGGCTGCGCGGGGCATCCCGTGTGCTGGAGTTCTGGTGCGATGCGCCCCCGGATCTCGCCCCCGGATCTCGCCGCGGGTGCTCGCCCGCGCACTGCCCGTGAACCGACGAGTGGGACGCATTGCGGGCCGCTCGGCGCGTGGCCGGTCATCCGTGTCGACACGACACTCCCTGTCGATGCTCGGGCGCTCGCCGGGCAGGTCCGTGAGGCGCTGTCACGCTGACGCGTCTACCCGTCGAGCGTGCCCGTTGCGCCCCGAGCGTGCCCGGCGGGTTCGCACGCTCAGGGGCAAACGGGCCCGCGCGGCGCTAGAGCCGCGGGAACTGGGCGACGAGGCGCCAGGGACCGTCGTCGCGGGTGAGCAGCGCCACCGCGTCGAGCGTGAGGCGCTCGCCGCGCTCGATCCGCTCGTCGCCGCGAACCGTCACATGGGGACGGAATCCGGCGCCGACGAACGGCGGCGCGAGCACCCGCATCCCGAGCGGACGCAGTGCCCGCAGCAGCTCGCGGTGGACAGATGCGAGGGTCCCGTCGTCCTCGACGAGCGTCACCTCGACGTCGTGGTCGGGCCCGAACAGCTCGTCGTCGCCGCCCTCGATCTCGAGTGGTCCGAACGCGGCCAGCGCCGACTCGATAGCCGCCTCGAGCTGGCCGAGCTCCGCGTCCGTCGACGTCCGTGGGACCAGGGTGAGGTGCACCGGCTGCTCCCCCGGCTCGAATTCCGCACCGAGCGGGAGGTCGTCGAGGAATGCGACGACGTGGATGAGCACGCGCTACTTCTTCGCGCCCTGTGCGGCGACGGCCGCGGCGCCCGCGGCAGCGGCATCCGGGTCGAGGTAGCGCCCGGGCCCGAGCGGACGGTACTCGTCGTCGAGGTCGTAGACGAGCGGGATCCCGGTGGGGATGTTCAGCTCGGCGATCTCGTCGTCGGAGATGCCGTAGAGATGCTTGACGAGCCCGCGCAGCGAGTTGCCGTGCGCGACGACCAGCACGGTGCCGCCGTCACGGAGCTCGGGGGTGATGTCGGAGTGCCAGTAGGGCAGCATCCGCTCGATCACGAGGGCGAGGGACTCGGTGCGCGGCAGGGCGTCGCCCAGGTCCGCATAGCGCTCGTCGTGGGCTTGGGAGAACTCGGAGTCGTCGTCGAGCGGGGGCGGGGGGACGTCGAAGCTGCGCCGCCAGAGCTGGAACTGCTCGGGCCCGAACTGCTCGAGCGTCTGCGCCTTGTCCTTGCCCTGTAGCGCCCCGTAGTGCCGCTCGTTGAGGCGCCAGCTGCGCCGCACGGGGATCCACAGGCGGTCGGCGGATTCGAGAGCGATGTCAGCGGTCTGGATCGCCCGCGAGAGAAGGCTGGTGAACAGGATGTCGGGCTTGAGTCCCGATTCGGCGAGCAGTTCCCCGGCGCGCGCGGCTTCGCGACGCCCCTGCTCGCTGAGGCGCACGTCGACCCAGCCCGTGAAGAGGTTCTTCGCGTTCCAGGTGGAGTTCCCGTGCCGCACCAGAATCAACGTCGACGTCATCCCCTCAGCCTACCGAGAGGCAGGAGTACGACCCCCTTCCGCCGACAACAGCTGTCGTCGGCGCCCACGTGCGGGATCTCCGCTGTTGCCGCCGACAACAGCTGTTGTCGGGAAGAGTGGGGCGCATGGCGGAGGCGGTGGGGCGGATCACCCGCGGCACGACCGGCGCCAACCGATTACGGCGGGTGGACCGGTGGATCGCCGCGCAGCCCGCGCTGCGGTCGAGCGGCGATCCGCTCCTCGTCGACCTCGGCTACGGGGCGACGCCCGGCACCGCCGTGGAACTCCTCGAGCGGATGCGCGCGGTGCGGCCCGACGTCGAGGTGGTCGGCGTCGAGATCGACCCGGAGCGGGTGCGCTCGGCGCTGTCCGCATCGCGCCCGGGGCTGAGCTTCCGCAGGGGCGGA
>JACRGJ010000106.1 GCA_016212425.1 Micrococcales bacterium
CCGAGCTCGCCGTCTCGATGGCCACGCTCACCCCCGAGGCGAAGCCTCCCGAGCCCAAGCCCTCGTTCGAGCCGGGCGGCGGCTCCTTCGGCGGCGGCGGCGCCTCCGATTCGTTCTGAACCGCTCTCGTGCACCACAGACCTGATGTTGAACCGCGTGCGTCTCTCGAGAAGTGCGCCGAGCGCTGCCACGCTTCATGCCGGCCTTGCCGACAGTACTGAATCGGCTACGCTACTCAGGCACCGCTTCGGAGATGGGGATGATCAGGATCCAACTGACTCTGTTCTTCGCCCTTGCGATTGCGAGCCAACAAGCTGACCCGCAGACCCAGCTCGTGAGGACTCAAGCCGGGCTCGCGGCCGGCTTTGAGGTCGCGCCGCGATTCTCGTTCGTCGCGAGCAGATTGGGCGACGGGCTTGCGCTCTCCCAGGACGGCATGAAGCTCTACTTCACAGCGCGTCAAAGGCCGGACGGTCCAGTCCAACTGATGTCAGTGCCTGCACAAGGAGGTGAGCCTTCCCCGGTTGCTCCCTTGTGCGGCCCGACGTCGGGCATTCCAGGAGGCGCATCTTGCGAGGAGTACGACCTGAGGCTTGCCCCGGTACCGGGCGACCCCTCGAGGCTCGTCGTGGCCGCGGGCGAACCCGGCCGCTGCTGCAGCAGGGTGTTCGTGCTGGACATGGCTAGAGGGAAAGCGCGCGCACTCGAACTTGGGCTTTCCGATCGCCGTGGCTCGCCGGAGCTCCAGGGACGCTCGAGAGCGTTCAGTTCGGGTGAGCTGCTTCGGGTCTCACCCTCGGGCAAGTACGTGGCAGTCGAACTGTGGGTCTCTGACCCCCTGGCCCTGGCAACCCCGAGTGACGGCAGCTTCGCGGTTCTCTCGCTCGGCACCGGGCACCGCGAGCTCAACTATGCACTGCCAGTGCGAGTCGTCCCCCGTGAGGAGTACGACCCTGAGACGAGGTCCAACAGAATTGTGGGCGTGCACGAGGAGCAGATTGGCTTCTGGGACGCATGGTGGGACGAAGCGGACGTCCTGGTCCTCCGGCAGCGTGGTGGATACGGCGAGAGGATCGAGAAGGTCCTCGCATTCCACCGCCACAACTCCGGAACGTGGGACGAAATCCCGCCACCCTCGAAGGAGCCGAAGAAGGGGCCGTGGCTGGTTGCGGTCAGCCAATCCCTCAAGGAGATCCTCGTTGGCGCTGATGCTCGCGGTCGCGGTGGCCTGCTTCTGGACGGGGAGTTGCTGTTCCCGCCGATGCCAGGAAGAGTGTGGCGGCTCGAGTTTCGGGACAAGGCTCTCATCCTGAAGGAGTCTCCGCTCAGTGGATCGGATAGCCTCGTCGAGGTGGTCGTCCTGAGACCTAGACCTCGGGTCTCAGTCAAGTAGGCAGCAGCCGTAGACAACCTCCGGGTGCGATGCACCTGATAATCCTCGACTCGCGTCAAGCAGCATGAGCATCGGTGTGGCCTCGCGTGTTCTCGTGACACCGCCGCCCGCCGCTGAAGAGGATGCTCTGGCGAGCAGGCTGCGAATCAGCGCTCGCTGACGAGGGGTGGGACCTTGCGGCGGTGGCGGGCGGGGAGGAAGTCGGCGAGCTGGAGAACGCGCAGGCCGGGCAGCGCAGGGAGCTGCCGGTCGTTGGTGAGGAACGCCGGGCAGCGATGTGCCAGGGCGGTGGCGAGCTGGATCGCGTCGGGCGTGCGCACGCCGGTGGCGGCGCGAAGCGCGGCCGCGTCGCGGAGAATCGAGCGCGACACGTCGACGAGCTCGAGCCCGCGGCTGTGCGTGAGCAGCGCCTCGTAGCGCCGGGCGAGCGCGACATCCCCGTGGCGCAACGGCACGACGAGGACCTCGAGGAGCGTGAGCGCCGAGGTCACCGCGGCGAGGCGCCCGTCGGCGATCGCTGTAAATACCGGCTCGACGACGGGCAAGAACGTCGGCGCCTCCTCGATCAGGTAGATGAACAGCGACGTGTCGAGGGCGGCCGGCCCACCTCGGAGCTCTTCTACGAGCCCCATCCCGACCTTTCCTCGTCGACGTAGCGACCGGCATCGACCCCCTGCCAGTGCTCCTTCCCGAGGCCGCGCAGCTCCACGATCGACAGGGGCTCGGGCACGTCGACGGCGGCCTCGAGCAACCGGATGACCTCCTGGGCCACCGAGCGCCGCTCCCGGCCCGCCCGGGCCTTGAGCAGGTCGTAGAGGCCCTCGGGGAAGTCCTTGATGTTGAGCGTCGCCACGATTCCTCCTTCTTGGGAGAATAGGGGAGGACAGCGCCCAGCGCAAGACGGCGTCGGCTTCCCCTCAGGGCAGGCGTGCCGCTGTGCGCGCGCGGGGTCGGCTAGAAGCGGGCGCGGATGCCGACCGATGGGAGGATCCGCAGGCCCTCGACGGCGTCCCGCCGCGTGTAGTCGGCGTTGTACGTGTAGTCCTCGACGTTGGTGCGCGCGTAGGCGTTGATCACGTCGAGGTAGAACGTCCAGTCGATCGAGTCGCGGGGCAGGAGGTAGTCCACGCGGAGGTCGAGGCGGTGGTACGGCGGCAGCCGGCGGGAGTTGATCGCCGCGTCGGGCTCGTCGCGCTGGTAGGTGAGCGTCTCGCCCAGCTCCGGCTCGTAGATGCCGTCACCGTCGAGGTCGTCGACGACGCGGATGACGTTCCCGAGCGGCGTGTAGGGGAAGCCCGAGGCGTAGTGCCAGCGCCAACCTATCTCCCAGGCGCGGCCGAGCTTGAGGCCGCCGATGACGAGCGCGCTGTGGCGCTGGTCGTAGTCCTCCCAGCGCGAGCGCTCGGCGTCGCGGCTGCGCACCTTGCCGTAGGTGTAGGCGAGCATTCCCCAGTACGGCCGGCCGCGGCCCTCGAGGAGCGTGAGGACGAGCTGGGCCCCGCTCGCCGTGCCGCGGCGGGCGTTCTCCGGCAGGAAGGTGAGCTCGTCGCGGGTGTACTCCCGCGCCTGCCCGTCGTCGCCGAGGACGAGCACGGTGTGCGGCTCCTCTCCCGAGGCGAGCTGGTCGGTGAGGCGCTTGGTGTAGGCGTCGACGGCGAGCTTCCAGTCGTCCGGGCTGGTGTAGGCGGCGCCGGCCAGGAGGTGCTCGGCGCGCTCCGGGCGCACCCCGGCCTCCTTGATGCCGCGCAGGTCGAGGAAGTAGCCGTCGCCTTGCAGCGCCTCGTAGCTCGGCGACTGCGAGTAGCGCCCCCACGCGCCGCGCAGCTCCCAGCCGCGCCGCGGCCGCCAGGCGAGCGAGGCGCGCGGCCCGACGGCGCTCTGGCCGGCGAGTCCGGAGCGGTCCCAGCGCACCCCCGCCTTGAGGTCGACCGTGTCCGCCACCGCCCAGGTGTCCTGGACGAAGGCGCCGGAGCGCCAGTAGCCCTGCCGGTTGCCGAACGACTTCAGGGAGTCGGGGATCACGACGCGCGGGTCGTCTGTCGCGATCTCGAAGCCGACCCGGTTCTCGCTTCGCGCCGCCTCGCAGCCGGCCTCGAGCGTGTGGGCGCCGAGCTGCCCCTCGACCCAGGTGCGCAGGGTGGTGGCGCTGGCATCGAGGTCCTGGTCGAGGCGGAGCTCGTAGCCGGTCTCGCCGTCGCGGAAGTAGACCTGCGAGGCCTGGGTGTCGTTGGTCCACGAGGCGACGTAGTGCAACCGGACGGCCTCGCCGAACAGGTGCCGCCCCTGCAGCCCGAAGGCGAGGTCGCGCTGGTTGTCGCCGAGCTCGGCATGGCTCTTCGGGACGTCGTCGAACTGCCGCTCGTCGAGGGTGACGTCGGTGTCCTCGCGGGCGCCGAGCAGCGTCAGGGTGATCCGGTCGCGCGGCGACGGCTCGACGAGGAGACGCGCCTGCAGGTCGGTGAAGGTCGGCAGCGAGGCGCCGGGCGCGACGACGTCGAAGTAGGTGCGGCGGACGCTGACGAGGAAGCTCGACGGGACGCCGAAGCCGAGCCGGCCCTCGGCCCGCAGGTTGGCATTGGTCAGGCTCAGGTTGGCGCTGCCCGCCAGGGCGCGGTCGGTGCGGCCGACGCGGTTCTCGCCGGCGATCACCGCGGACAGGCGGTCGCCGTAGCGGGCGTCGAAGCCGCCCGGGTAGAGCGTGATCGACTCGAGCAGCTCGGGGTTGAAGACGCTGGTCACGCCGAATAGCCGGTAGGGATCGTAGATCGGGATGCCGTCGAGGTAGATGCCGTTCTGGTCGGGGCGGCCGCCGCGCACGTAGAGGCGGCCGGACCAGTCGTCGCGGCCGACGACGCCGGGCATCGCCTTGAGCGACTGCAGCGCGTCTTCGCCGGCGCCGGGGATGGCGCTGACCGTCGCGGCGGCGAGCTCCTGGGTCGGCTCGGGCGGCGGGGCGCGCTCGCCGGTGACGAGGAGCGCCTCGGCGTACTGCGGCGCGCGCTCGAGGTCGACCTCGAACGGGCTCCCGGCGCCGTCGACTTCGGTCATCTCGACCGAGCGGGGGAGGTAGCCCGG
>JACRGJ010000107.1 GCA_016212425.1 Micrococcales bacterium
CGCGGAACCCGGGGCCGGGGGCCGCGGGATCCGAAGGCCGGAGGGCCGCGGGAGCCCCGGGCCGCAGAGCCGCGGGATCCGGGGTCGGGGGCCCGCGGGATCCGGGGCCGGAGGGATCCGGGGCCGGGGGCCGCGGGATCCGGGGCAGGAGGGATCCTCGGCGTCCGCGCCTCCCGCGTATGGCCATCCACGTCAGATGGCGCAAAGAGCGGTGCGGATCCGCTCGTCCGGCCCAATTGGGGCGCGTGAGCGAGGCGCGACCGTCTTTTGCGACACCTGAGCGCGGTTCGGGCCGCCGGGCGGCACCGAAGCCGGAAACGGGCGCCGGGGCGGGGGGTCGCGCGGAGGGGGTCAGGCGAGGAGGTCGCGGCGGACGACGATCGCCTCCCGCCCGGCACCCACACCGATCGCGGAGATCCGCGCGCCGGAGAGCTCCTCGACCGCGAGCACGTAATCCTGAGCGGCCATGGGCAGCTCGTCGAAGGAGCGCACGCCGGAGATGTCGTCCTCCCAGCCGGGGAGCTCCTCGTAGATCGGGACGGCGTGATGGAAGTCCGACTGCGACGCCGGCACCTCGTCCACCCGCTCGCCGTCGATGTCGTATGCGACGCACACCGGGATGCGCGGAAGTCCCGTGAGCACGTCGAGCTTGGTCAGCACGAAGTCGGTGACGCCGTTGATGCGCGCCGCGTAGCGGGCGATGGGCGCGTCGTACCACCCGGTGCGGCGGGGCCGCCCGGTAGTCGTGCCGAACTCGAACCCGGCCGCCCGGAGGAACTCTCCCGACTCGTCGAGCAGCTCGGTCGGGAACGGTCCGGCGCCCACGCGCGTCGTGTACGCCTTCACCACCGCGATGATCCGGTCGAAGCGGTTGGGCGCGACGCCGGAACCGGTCGCCGCTCCCCCGCTCGTCGCGTTCGAGGAGGTGACGAAGGGGTAGGTGCCGTGGTCGACGTCGAGCATGGTCGCCTGGCCGCCCTCGAACAGCACCGTGTCGCCGCGATCGAGCGCGCGGTTCAGCTCGAGCGAGGTGTCGACCACCATCGGACGCAGGCGCTCGACGTGGGTGAGCAGGTCATCCACGATCTCGTCCACCGAGATCGCGCGCCGGTTGTACACCTTCACGAGC
The DNA here is from genome assembly GCA_016212425.1 of Micrococcales bacterium. Taxonomy (GTDB): domain Bacteria; phylum Actinomycetota; class Actinomycetes; order Actinomycetales; family Microbacteriaceae; genus Schumannella. Next base: position 1,130 of record JACRGJ010000107.1, read on the forward strand.
AGGTGGTTCTTCTGGTCGAGGGCCCCTTCGACCTTCTGACGCAGGATGTTCTCGTCGAAGAGGTCCTGCATCCGGATGCCGACGCGGTTGATCTTGTCGGCGTAGGCGGGCCCGATGCCGCGGCCCGTCGTGCCGATCTGACGCTTGCCGAGAAAGCGCTCGGTGACCCGGTCGAGGGTGCGGTGGTAGGCGGTGATGACATGCGCATCCGAACTGATCCGCAGACGCGACACGTCGACCCCGCGCGCCGCGAGCGCGGTCAGCTCGTCGAAGAGCACCTCGATGTCGACGACGACGCCGTTCGCGATGACCGGCGTCACGCCTGGAGTCAGGATGCCGGAGGGCAGCAGGTGCAGGGCGTACTTCTCGTCGCCGATTACGACCGTGTGGCCGGCGTTGTTGCCGCCGTTGAACTTGACGACGTAGTCGACGCGGCTGCCGAGCAGGTCGGTCGCCTTGCCCTTCCCCTCATCGCCCCATTGGGCTCCGACGAGCACGATTCCGGGCATGCGCTTCTCCCTACGGGTCGGTGCGGGATTACACCCCACCCTATCGAAGGGCCCTCCGGATGCCGAGGGCGGGCGCCTCGACGCAGCGGGTTCGACCTGGCGCAAACGGGGCCGGCGACGCACTCATCGGGCCCAATTGGGGCATGTGATGCGGTCCCGGAGGCCGGGTCGCCAGGTCACCAGGGCGCCAGGGCGCCAGGTCGCCAGGTCGCCGGTTATGAGCGCACAAGGCCCAATTGGGGAAAGCGGCGCGGTCATGAGGCCCAATTGGGGAGAAACGACAGCGGGGTTATCTTGCACATAAGTGTGCAGGATCGTGGTATGGTCGGGACATGACCGCTTCTCGGGCTCCGCGGCGCGACGCCGCCGAGAATCGCAGCGCGCTCCTGGATGCCGCGCGGGGGCTGCTGAACCGGGACCCCGCCGCGTCTCTCGAGGCGATCGCGTCCGCCGCGGGGCTCAGCCGCCGCACCGTGTACGGCCACTTCCCCACCCGCGACGCCCTGCTCGCCGCCCTCGCCGAGCGTGGCACCACTCGGGTGGTGGCGTCGGTCGCCGGAATCGCCGACGCCGATCCGGTCGCCCGCCTGGCGCTGATCGCGGCTGCGGCGTGGGACGAGGTGGCCGCCATCCGCGTGATGACGATGACCACGCTCGCCAGCTCCCGCGCGGCGATCGTGGACGACGGCCTGGCCCCCCTGCGGCACCGGCTCGCCGAGGCGATCGCCGAGGGGTCTGCGGCGGGACGGCTGCGGAACGACATGCCGGCCGCGCGGGTCGCGCGCCTGGTCGAGGACGCCGTGGTCGCCTCCTTCCCGCTCACGATCCGGGAGGCGCTCGACGCGGATGCCGGGCGGCTGCTCGTCGTCCGGGTCGCCCTCGGCGTCGCGGGGCTGGGGTGGCGCGAGGTCGCCGCTCTCCTCGACGCGCGCCCCGACATCGTCGCGCCGCGCCCCCGCGAGGAGGCGCTGTGGCCGCCGACCGACGCGCTTCGGACGGTGACCCCGTGAGGATCGACCTGCTCGGCGCCGCCGTGGGCGACGGCCCCGCCGCCGAGGTGCCGTCCCTGACGCTCGCGATCGCCGCCGGAGCGCCTGTGGTGATCGCCGTCGAGACCGACGAGCGGCCGAAACTCGTCTCCCTCCTCCTCGGCGGGCACCTGCGCCCCAGCGCCGGGGAGATCCTCGTCGACGGACGAGCGGATGCCGCGGCGCTCCGCCGCGGCATCGCCCTCGTCGACACCCCCTTCGCATCCGAGCCGACTCCCGGCGTCGCGCTGCGCGCCGCGGTCGCCGAGGAGCTCGCCTTCGCCGGGCGCCGGACCGGGCGCCGTGCCGTGGCGGAGGTGCTCGACCGGCACGGACTCGCGGACGCCGCGGCGCGGCCGGTCGCCTCGCTGCCGGCCGCCGAGCGCATCCGCCTGCTCGTCGACCTCGCGCTGCTGCGTCCCGGCGTGCGGGCGCTCGTCGTCACGTCGCCGGAGCGGCACGGCGGCGACCCGCGCGGCTGGTTCCCGGCTCTCGCGGCGATCGCCGCGGGGGGCACCGCCGTCGCGGTCGTCACCGACCTGCCCACCGCCGCCCTGCTCGACACGCTCGGCGGCATCCGCACGGCCCCCGATCCCGAGCCGATCCCCGAGCCCGACACCGACCCCGCGCGCACCCCCGACGCGAACCCCGCGCCCGCGCCCGACACCGCGGCGGGCACCGAGCCGCCCGCGTCCGACGCGTCCCCCGACACCCACCCCGACCCGCAGGACCCCCGATGAGCTTCCTCCGCACCTTCCTCACCGCCGTGCGCGCCGAGCTCGCGCGCATCACCGCCACCCGGATGAGCTCGATCTCGCTGATCGCGCTGATGTTCATCCCGGTCGTCTACGGCGGCCTCTACCTCTGGGGCAACCGCGACCCCTACGGCGCGCTGGACCGGGTGCCGGCCGCGCTGGCCGTGCCCGACACCGGCACCGCCGGCGACGGCGCCGCCCGCAACTCCGGACGGGCCGCGGCCGATGCGCTGGTGAAGGCGAAGGACTTCCGGTGGGCCGAGGTGCGCTCGGCGGCCCGCGCCGAGGCCGGCGTGCGGCAGGGCGCCTACGACTTCGCGCTCGTCTTCCCTGCGTCCTTCTCGCGCGATCTCGCGTCCGCATCCGACACCGACTCCGCGCCGGTCACCGCGCGCCTGCAGCTGCTCACCGACGACACGAACGGCTACCTCTCCACCACGATCGCGAAGCAGGCCGCGCAGCGGGTGGCCGCCGAGGTGGCGCGGAAGCTCGGGCGCACCGCGTCGCTGCGGCTGCTCGACGGGGTGGCCGACCTGCGGAAGGGGCTCTCGGATGCCGCGGGCGGCGCGGCGAGCCTCGCCGACGGCGCGGCCTCCGCCGACTCGGGCGCCGCGGCGCTCGCCGACGGGACGGCGCAGCTGCGGACCGGTGCGACGCAGCTCGGCACGGGAGCCGCCGCGCTGCAGTCCGGCCTCGGCGCCCTCCGCTCGGGCACCGCCGCCCTGCCTGCCCAGGCGGCGCAGCTCGCCTCGGGTGCGCAGCAGCTGAGCTCCGGGGTGGTCCGGGTGAACGCCCTGGCGGCGAAGAGCCAGGCGGATGTCGCGGCGGCTCTCGCGGCCTCCGACGTCCCGGCGGCGCAGCAGGCGCAGCTGGTCGCCGAGCTCGCGGCGCTGAGCGCGGCGACCGGATCCGGATCCGCGCTCGGGCAGGGCGCCGACCAGCTCGCCGCCGGCACCGCGCAGCTGAGCGCTGGCGCCCCCGCGCTCGCGCAGGGGGTCTCGGGCGCCGCGGACGGCGCGGCCCGGCTGCGCGCGGGAGCGGATGCCCTGGAGACCGGCGCGGGGTCGGCGGCGTCCGGAGCCGCGCAGCTGCGCAACGGAACGGCGCAGCTCGCGAGCGGCTCGGCGCAGCTGCGCGACTCCCTCCGCGACGGGGCGGCGAAGGCGCCGGCGACCACGGCATCCTCGCGCGCCGCGATCGCGACGGCCATCGCGCATCCGCTCGACGTGCGGCAGAGCGCCTACCGCAGCGCGGAGAACTACGGCGCCGGCTTGGCGCCCTTCTTCCTCAGCCTCGCCGCGTGGATCGGGATCTACGCGCTGTTCCTGCTGGTGCGTCCGCTCTCTCGCCGCGCGCTGACCGCGACGCGGCGCCCGCTCGCGACAGCCCTCGCCGGCTGGGCGGTGCCCGCGGCGCTCGGTGTGCTGCAGATGGCGGGATTGTTCGCGCTCGTGACGCTGGGCCTGCACCTGCCTGTCGCGAACCCCGCCGGGCTGCTCGGCTTCGTCGCGCTGGTGGCCGCGTCGTACGCCGCGATCGTGCTCGCTCTCAACGTGTGGCTCGGCTCGGTGGGGCAGTTCCTCGGGCTGCTGCTGATGGTGGTGCAGCTCGTCACCGCGGGCGGCACGTTCCCCTGGCAGACGCTGCCCGCGCCCCTCGCGGCCCTGCACCAGGTGCTGCCGATGGGGTACGCCGTCGACGGTGTGCGCCAGCTGATGTACGGGGCGAGTTCAGTGGGTTTGGGCGGGTCGGCGCTCGGCGGCAGCATCCTGGTGCTGGCCGCGTGGCTCGTCGCATCGCTCGCGATCTCGGTGGCGGGCGCGGCGAAGCAGAGCGGCTACCGCACCCTCCGGGAGCTGCGGCCCTCCGCGATCGGCGGGTGAGAGCGGCCGACACGGCCCCTCGCGAGATCGCGCCGGGGCAGGGTCGCGAGCCTCGATCACCCCGCTTCGCCGCAGGGAATCACTTCGCGGCGTAGCGCTCCACCCGGAGGACGCAGCTGAGGCCCTTCTCGGCGGTGCGGATGTCGGCCGACCAGTCCTCGGTGGTGCCGGCCATCGCGTCCACGTCGACCTCTTGCAAAGCCCGCGTGCCGCCCTTCGCGTCGAGGAGGGAGACGTAGATGCGGTAGGCAGCCGCAGCCTGCGTCGGATTCTTCACGGTGCCCGCGACCTTCCAGGCGTCTCCGGAGAGTTCGCAGGTCTTCACCGTGGAGTCGGCGAGCGCCCCTACCAGACCGGCGCCGCTACCCGGCGCGTTCGTGACGTTCGTGATCCCGGGCGCCTGCGCGGCGGCCGTGGTCTTCGACGGCTTCGGGGTGGGAGTGGGATCCGGCTTCGGACCGGTGCACCCCGCGAGGGCCGCGACAACCAGCGTCGCGCCGATCAAGGCCCCGCCGAAGGGCGTTCGGGATCCCGACGCTCGACGTCCCTTCGCTCCCGGGATCATCCGTTCTCCTTCCGACGTCGGAGCGCCGCGACTCCGACCAGCATGAGTCCCCACAGTACGAGCACGGCTCCGGCACCGGCTGGAAGGAGCGCGTCCGTTCCCGTGACCGCGAGTCCGCCCGAGCGTCCCGGAACCGGACGGCTGGGCGCCGTGGGGTCGGCGGGCAGGGCAGGCAGCTGGATGGCCGCGGAGGCCTCGTCGTCGACGCGCTGCGCCGCCGAGGCGCCCACGGCGGAGACCGTGGCGGTGCCGACCACCCGGGAGCCCTGCTGGGCGGCGGTGATGACCGAGCTCGCGGTCGCCAGGACGCTCTGCCCCGGCGCCAGGGTGCCGATCGTGCCGCCCGGCCACGGGCCGAATGCGAAGGCACCGAGTCCCGGCTGCGGGTCGGCGAGAGTCACGCCGGTGAGAGTGCGGCTGCCCGTGTTGGTGATCACGTAGGTCCAGACGAGCGAGTCGCCGGCGTAGCCACGTTGCCCGTCGGCGATGCGGACGGAGGCGGCGAGCGTGATCGCCGCGCCGTTGGGCACCTGCACGGTGGCCGAACCCTGCGCGGTCGCCGCCGTGCCTGCTCGGTCGGTTCCCGTCGCGGTCGCGGTGTTCGCCACCGCACCGGCGTCGACGTCCGCCTGCGTCACCGTGCGGCTCCCGGTCGCGGTGGCCACCTCGCCCGGCGCCAGCACGCCCGCCGCGCCCGGCCAGGTCGGCGCGAGGGCGGGGAGCAGCGGATCGGTGATCGCGACGCCGGTCAGGGTCACGTTGCCGGTGTTCTCGACCCGGATCGTATAGCCGATAGTGCCGCCCACCGTCGGCGTGCCCTGCGCCGCGGCCGTCTTGGTGACCGCGAGAGTCGGCGCCGCCGCGATGGCGAGCGGCACGAGATCCGCGTCGCTCACCGCGCCGCCTCGGGCACCGGTCGCCTCGGCGGTGCCCGTGGACGAGATCGCTCCCGCGTCGATGTCCGGCTGGGTCAGCGCGTACTGCGCGGTGGCGCGCAGCCGCTGGCCGGGGGCGAGGATGCCGGGGGTGCCCGGCCAGGCGTAGCTCCACGCGGTGATCCCGGGCTGGTCGTCCCGGACGGCCACGCCCTGCAAGGTGACCGTGCCGGCGTTCTCCACGTCGAAGCTGTACAGCACCAGATCCCCGACGCGGCCGGTGGACCCGGGGGCGAGCCGCAGCGACTTCGTCAGCGCGATCCGCGGAGCCGCCGCCGACGCGGCGGCGACGGTGGAGGCGGGCGAGACCGCCGTGGTGCGGCGGCCCTGCGGGTCGGTGCCGGATGCGGTGGCCGTGTTCACGACGGATCCCGCGTCGACATCCGCCTGCGTCACGACGTAGGTCGCGGTCGCCGTGACCTGTGTGCCCGGTGGCAGGACGCCGGTGCTGCCGGTGGGCCAGGCGCCGTAGCTCAGCGGCGAGAGACCCGGGAGCCCGTCGTCGATCGAGGCCCCCGTGAGGGTCGCCGTGCCGCTGTTGCGCAACGTCAGGGTGTAGTCGATCGTGTCGCCGAGCCCGCCGCCGGCCCGGGCGACGCCGGTCTTCGACAGGGTGAGGTCGGTGCTGGCGGAGGCGAGCGGGATGACCAGCTCGGGGGCGGCGTCCTGCACTGCCGCGCCGGAGGGCGGCACGCCGCGACCGGTCTCGACGTTGCGGATCACGCCGGCATCGACGTCGGCCTGCGTGACGACGTGCGATGCCGTGAGGGTGGCGGTCTGGCCGGGCGGGATGACGCCTGCGGTGCCGGTCGGCCAGGTGTAGGCGAGCTGCGTGAGCCCGCCGACGGAGCTTTGGAAGGTGACGCCGCGGAGGGTCACGTTGCCGGTGTTCCGGACGGTGAAGACGTAGTCGACGGTGTCCCCGAGCACACCGGTCTGACCCGCCTGGAGCGCCCCGGACTGCGTGGTCGTGACCGCCGGTGCCGGCTGCGCGGTGGTGAACCGGAACGTGTTGGAGGGCACCGAGAACGGGGTGCCGCTCGGCGGTGTGGCGGTGGCGGAGCCGGCGTTGTCGACGTAGCCGCGGTCGACATCCGCCTGGGTCAGCGTGTAGTCGACGTAGGCGGTCGCCGTCGCGCCGGGGATCAGCGTCGTGCCGCCGCCGGGCAGGGTCACGACCGGCGTGCCGGCACCCGGCAGGGTATCGGCGAGGGAGATCGCCGACAGCGTGACGTTGCCGGTGTTGCGGAGGCCGAACGTGAATCGCACCACGTCGCCGGCGACCCCGGTGCCCGAGCGCAGCGTGCCGCCGGTCTCGGTGAGCTGCATCCCGGGTGCCTGCGCGGCCGTCGAGATGCTCGCCACGGTGGACTGGGCGGTGAGCGTCGGCCCGGTCGGTGGCACCGCCGTGGCCGAGGCCTGGTTCTGCACCGCGCCCGTATCGACGTCCTTCTGCGCGATCTGGTAGGTGGCCGTCCCGGTGGCGCTGCTGCCGGGCGGCAGCAGCCCGTCCGTCGCGGTCGGCCAGGTGATCTCGGGTATCGAGAGCCCGGCGAGCGTGTCGGTCAGGTTCACCTGGCGCAGGGTCGTGTTGCCCGGGTTCGACAGGGTGAACCGGAACACGACCGTGTCGCCGACGCCGTTGCGCCCGGCGGTCTGCAGCGCGGCGGTCTTCGTGATCGCGAACTGCGGATTCGCCTGCACGAGAACCGTGGCGGTCGTCGACGCGGTCGCGGGGGCACCGGCGGGCGGGTTACCGGATGCCGTGGGCGAGCTGATCACCGAGCCGGCGTCGACATCCGCCTGGGTGAGGGTGTACGTCGCCGTGGCGGTGACGGACGCCCCCGGCGCGAGGGTGATCGGTGTGCCGGTCGAGTACACCGGCGCGCCGACGTTCGGCAGCGCGTCGGACACCGCCACCTGGGTGATCGTGGTGTTGCCCTGGTTGGTGATCGTGTAGGTCCAGTTCACCGTGCCGCCGGCGCGGTTGTCGGTCGCGCTCGCGAGCGCCCCGCTGTCGGTGATCCCGATCGCCGGCGCGCGCGTCACGGTGGGCGTCACGGTGCTGTTGCTCGTGGTGCTGACGGCCGCCCCATCGCGGACCGAGGTGCCGGATGCCGTGGTGAGGTTCGTCACGGAACCGGCGTCGACATCCGCCTGCGTGATCCGGTAGGTGGTGGACGAGGTGACCGACGCGCCGGGCGCCAAGGTGCCGCCGGTGGCCGGGGTCGGCGCCGGGATGCCGGGCCGCCCGGCGATCGAGACCGCGCTGATCGCGACGTTGCCGGTGTTGGTGGTGACGATCGTGTAGTCGATCGTGTCGCCCACGGCGCCGGTGCCGTTCCGCACCGCCGTGAGGGTCTGGGTCAGTTCCGGCTGGGCCGACTCGGTGGTGACGCGGACCGTGTTCGAGGAGGCGCTCACACGGTCAGCGGGGTCGGTGCCGGTGCGGGTCGTGAAAGCGCCCACCTGCGCGGTGTTGTCGATGTAGCCGCGGTCGACGTCGGCCTGCCGCAGGGCGTAATTCCCGACTCCTGTCACACGGCCACCCGGAGGCAGCGTGCCGGGGTCGCTGTTATCCGGCCAGTCGACCGAGGTGATGACGAGCCCGGGAAGCGGGTCGACGAGGGAGCCCTGGTAGAGGGTGACGTTGCCGGTGTTCGTGACGACGAGGGTGTAGCGCACCGGGTCGCCGACGGCGCCGGTGCCGGTGGTGACGACGCCCGTCTTCACCGCGCTGAGGCCACGCCGCTGGGGGATGGTGACCGTGGCGCTGTTCACAGCGCTCGCGTCGGCGGTGGTCGCCGAGGGCGAGATGCCGGCCGCGGTGATGCGCGAGGCGACCGTTCCGCGGTCGATGTCGTCCTGCGTCAGGACGTAGGTGGAGGTGAAGGTCGCGCTCTGGCCGGGTGCCAGCACCCCAGCCTGAGCCGGCCAGCCCGCGCCGGTCACGGTCGGCGTGCTCGCGTTCGTCAGCGCCTCCTGCAGCGTGACCCCGCGCAGCGTGACGTTGCCGGCGTTGCGGACGACGTAGCTGAAGGTGACGGTGTCGCCCGGGGCGCCGGTCGAGCCGCCCGCGAGGGCGCCGGAGTCGGAGACGGTGATGGCCGGAGCGGGAGCAGCGGCGGTCGAGGTGACCGACGCGGACGCCGAGACCGGGGTCCCGGCGGGGCTCGAGCCCGCGGCGGAGACGACGTTCGTCACGGATCCGGCGTCGATGTCGGCCTGGGTCACCCGGTAGCTCGGGGTGATCGTCGCGACCTGCCCGGGCGCGAGCACGCCAGGGGCACCCGGCCAGGAGACCGTGCAGCCGGTGATCCCCGGCAGCGACTCGGTCAGGGAGAGCCCGCTGACCGTCACGTTGCCGGTGTTCTGCACCCGGATGCTGTAGTCGATCGTGGTGGCCGCGGTGAGCCCGGAGGTCGGGTTCGCCGTCTCGGTGATCGACAGCGCGGGCGCCGCCACGGCGACCGTGGTGAGCGAGGCGTTCGAGGAGCGCAGGATCGTGTCGCCGACGGGAGGCTTCCCGCTCGCCGTGGCGGTGTTCGACACGGTGCCCCGATCGACGTCGGCCTGGGTGACCGTGTACGTCGCCGTGGCGTCCGCCTGCTCGCCGGGCAGCAGCACGCCCGGGGATGCGGGCCGTGGCCAGGCGATCGAGGGGTCGGTGACCCCTCCCAGCTGGTCGACGAGGTCGACGAGCGTCAGGGTGACGTTGCCGGAGTTGGTGATCGTGAAGCGGTAGTCGATGGTGTCGCCGACGCCGCCGGCGCCCCGCGCGGTTCCGACCTTGGTGACTCGCATGTCGGGCGAGGCGGTGATCGGCACGGATGCCGTGTCGGTGTCGCTCGTGTTCCCGCCGCGTCCGGCGCCGGTCGCGGTGGCGGCGCCCCCTGCCGAGCCGGCGTCGACGTCCGCCTGGGTCACCCGGTAGCTCGCGGTCGCGGTCGCGGTCTGCCCGGGCGCCAGGCGCCCGGCGGTGCCCGGCCAGGCGTAGCTGATCACGCCGACGAGAGGCAGCGCATCCTGCACCTGGACCCCGGTCAGGGTCGTGTTGCCGGTGTTGGAGAGCGAGTAGGAGAACACGACGGTGTCGCCGGCGCGGTTCGACCAGCCCGAGCCCTGGGCCGCCGTCTTGACGAGGTCGATCGCGTTCGCGGCGGCGACCGTGGTGACCACCGCCGTGATGTCGCCCGAGGCGACCGGCGCGTTGTCGCGAGCGGAGGTGCCCGACGAGCGGGCGGTGTTGGTGGCCCGACCGGCATCGAGCTCGGTCTGGGTGATCGGTGAGGTGCCGACCAGGGTGGCGGTCTGTCCCGGGGCGAGGTCGCCGGGGGTGGTCGTGCCCGAGGTGATCGTCAGCGGGTCGTCGTCGGTGATCTGCACGGCCTTCACCGTGACGTTGCCGATGTTGCGCACGTCGATGGTCCAGGTGATGCGGTCGCCCACCTGCACGCCCTCGCTCGGCACCCCCTTCTTGGTGATCGAGAGCAGCGGCTGAGCCTGGGCGAGGGTGACCCGCACCGGGTTGGAGGGAACATCGACGCGGTTATCGGTGCCGTTTCCCGTCGCGGTCGTGAAGAACGCCACCGTGGCGACGTTGTCGAGGTAGCCGCGGTCGACGTCCGCCTGCCTGATCGGGTAGTCGGCGTAGCCGGTCGCCCCGTTGCCGGGGGCGAGCTGACCGGGCTTCTGCGGGTCGGGCCAGCTCGGGAACTGCGTCCCGAGCCCGGGCAGCGGATCCAGCAGGGTGCCGCGGTAGAGGGTGACGTTGCCGGTGTTCTGCACGTCGAGGTAGTAGCGGATGCGCTGGCCCACCTGGCCGGGAGGGCCGTCGATGAGCTCGGCGCGCTTCACGACGGTGTAGGTGGCGCTCCGCGGGATGGTGACTGTCGCCGTGGCGGAGGAGGTGACGGCCGCACCCGTGGGCGGGAGGCCGCTGGTGGAGACGGAGCTCGAGACCGATCCGGCGTCGATGTCGGGCTGCGTCAGCCGGTACGTGGCGGTGGCGATGACCGACTGTCCCGGCGCGAGGGTGCCGGTGAAGCCGGAGGCGAAGGCCGGCGCGCTCGCGCCGGTCTGGCTCTCGGAGAGCGTCACGGTGCGCAGGGTCACGTCGCCGGTGTTGGTGACGATGTAGCTCCAGGTGACGACGTCGTTCGGCGATCCGGTGGAGCCGGGCTCGAGCGCGCCGCCGTCGGTGACGCGGATCGACGGGCCCGCGACCGCGATCGTGCTCGTCGTGCTCGCCGTGCCGCTGGGCGACCCACCGCGCGTGCCCGTGCCGCCGACCGTGGCGATGTTCGTGACCGAGCCGGCGTCGACATCCGCCTGCGTCACCCGATAGCTCGCGGTGTAGGTGACCACCTGAGCCGGGGCGAGCTGCCCGGCCGGCCCCGGCCAGGTCGGGGTGAGGGGGCCGACGCCGGGGAGGGCGTCGCTCGCGGTGATCCCGGTCAGGGTCACATTGCCGCTGTTGGTGGCCGTGACGGTGTAGTTCACCGTGTCGCCGAGTCGGAGACCGCTCGTCGGGCTGGCCGACTTCCGCACCGAGATCGCCGGGGCGGCGGGGGCGACGGTCGTCGTGTTCAGAGGCGAGCTGCGGAAGATCGTGTCGCCGACCGGCGGCTTGCCGCTCGCGGTCGCCGTGTTGCCGACCGAACCGCGGTCGACGTCGGCCTGCGTGATCGTGTAGCCCGCCGTCGCCGTCGCCCGCTCACCGGGGGCCAGGATGCCGGTCTGCCCTGGCCAGGTGATCACGGGCATCGTGACGCCCTGCAGGGCGTCCACCAGGTCGACGAGCGACAGGGTGACATTGCCGGTGTTGGTGATCGAGAAGCGGTAGGCGATGGTGTCGCCGACCCCGCCGGAGCCGACGACGGTGCCGGTCTTGGTGACGGCCATGTCGGGACGTGCCGTGACGGTCACGCCGGCGGACGCGGTGGCCGACACCTGTGCGACCCCGGTGGAGGCCGGCGGGACGGCAGTCGCCGTCACGGCGCTGGATTGCCCGCCCGCGTCGACCTCGGCCTGCGTCAGCCGATGCTGCGCGGTCGCGGTGACCGACTGGCCCGGCAGCAGGGTGCCGGTGGGGCCCGGCCAGGTGCCGAAGGCGACCGGGGACTGCGTCGACGCGCCGTCGCTCAGCGCGACGCCGGTGAGCGTGGTGTTGCCCGAGTTGGTGACCGTGTACGAGAAGTCGACGAGGTCGCCGGCCACCCCGGTGGAGCCGGAGCGCAGCACCGCCGACTTCGTGACCGAGACGGCGGGTGCCTGCGTGGTGGTGCGGACGGTGGCCGAGACCGGTCCGGCGGTCACCGAGGTGCCGCCGCGCGCGGGCGTGCCGGAGGCGGCGGCGACGTTCGTGACGGCGCCGGCGTCGACATCCGACTGGGCGATCCGCGTCGTGCCGCGGAGCGTGGCCACCTGGCCTGGGTCGAGGGCGGCGTTCGCGCCGGGCGTGATCGTGACGTCCTGCAGGGCCAGCGAGTCGGTGATCTGCACGCCGGACACGGTGACGTTGCCGGTGTTGGTGACGGTGACGGTCCACTCGATGGTGTCGCCGAGCGCACCGCCCGCCCGCGGAGCGCCGCTCTTCTGGATGCTCAGCGCCGGAGCCGCCTGAACGGTCGAGATCTGCACGGTGTTCGAGTCGGCGGAGACGAGGTTCGCCGGGTCCTGCCCGGTGCGGGTCGTGTAGGCGGCGACGTGTGCGGTGTTCCGGATGTAGCCGAGGTTCACATCCGCCTGGGTGATCGTGTAGTCGCCGAAGCCGGTGACGCTCGTGCCGGGCGGCAGGGTGCCGCGGTCGCTGTTGTCGGGCCAGTCGATCGAGGTGATCCGCAGGCCGGGCAACGGGTCGACGAGCGAGCCCTGGTACAGGGTCACGTTGCCGGTGTTGGTGGTGACGAGCTGGTAGCGGATGGTGTCGCCGACCTGGCCGATGCCGGGCGAGACGATCCCGCCCGACTTCACCGGGCTGAGCGACGGCGTGGAGGCGATCGGCACCTGAGCGGTGGCGTTCGCCGACACCGCGGTGGATGCCGGCGCCGGCCCGGTGCCGCGGGCGGTCACGGTGCTGGTGACCTGCTTCGCGTCGACGTCGGTCTGCTTGAGCGCGTAGCTGGTGGTGACGGCGACGGACTGCCCGGGTGCGAGGCGATTCGCGACCCCGCCGGGCCAGGTGCCGTACACCGGCGCGGTCCCGCCGGTGAGGGCCTCGGATGCGGTCACGTCGGTGAGGGTGACGTTGCCCGAGTTCGTAAGCACGTAGCTGAACTGGGCGGTGTCGCCCGCGCGACCGGCGGATCCGGAGGCGAGCTGCCCGGCATCGGTGACGGTGATGGCAGGGGCGGCGGGCTGCGTGGTGGTGGTGCCGGCGCCGGTGGAGCTCGCGGTGCCCCCGCGCGCGCCGGTGCCGGTGGCGGTGACGGTGGTCTGCACGCTGCCCGCGTCGACGTCGGCCTGCGTGACCGCGTAGCTGGCGGTGCCGGGGGCCGACTGTCCCGGAACCAGCACGCCCGTCTGACCGGGCCACGCTACCGCCAGGTCGGTGACCGCGGGGAGGCCGTCGGTGACCGAGATGCCCGAGACGGTCACGTTGCCCGTGTTGGCGACGGTGACGGCATAGCGGATCACGTCGCCCGCCTTCGCTGCGGAGGTGACGCTCGGCGTCTTGGTCACCTGGAGGCGGGGGACCGCCGGCGCGAGGGGGGTGGTGACCTGGTTCGAGAGGGCCGGGGTGACCGCGCCGCCGTCGGGACGGGTGGCGCGCGCCGTGACCTGGTTCACGACGGAGCCGGCGTCGACATCCGCCTGGGTGATCGTGTAGCTGGCGGTGCCGGTGACCTGCTGGCCCGCGTTCAGCTGGCCGGTCGTGCCGGAAGGCCAGGTGGTGAAGGTGATCAGGCCGATGGCGGGGAGCGCATCCCGCGCCACGACGCCTCGGAGGGTCGTGGTGCCGCTGTTGCGGACCACGAACGTGTAGCTGATGGTGTCGCCCGCGACGCCGGTGCCGTTGAGCTGCGCCGACTTCGTGGCGGTCAGCTCCGAACGGGTGGTGAGCGGGACCGTGGCCGACCCGGGCGTCGATACCGCTCCTCCGGTGGGCGAGGTGCCGTTCGCGGTCGCGGTGTTGATCACGGAGCCGGCGTCGATGTCGGCCTGGGTGACCGCGTAGCTCGCGGTCGCGGTGACCGACTCGCCCGGGGCGAGAACCCCGGAGGGCCCGGGGAAGGCGCCGAACACGATCGGGCTGACGCCGGCCAGCTGGTCGGTGATCCCGACGCCGCTGAGGGTGACGTTGCCGGTGTTGCGCACGACGAACGAGAAGGATGCCGTCGTTCCCACCGACGTGGTTCCGGCGGGAACACTGCCGGTCTTGGTGAGCGAGAGCGCGGGCGCGGCCGCGACGGTGGTCGTGCGCAGGGTGTTCGACTGCGCTCCGATGGTCGACGCGCCGCCGTTGTACGTGGCGGAGGCGGAGGCGGTGTTCTGCACGTACCCGCGGTCGACATCCGCCTGGCTCACCGTGTAGTCGGCGGACGCAGAGGCCGACTGTCCCGGCGTGAGGGTGCCGAGTGAGGAGGGGGTGATCGGTCCGAGCGCCGGGAGCGGGTCGACGACGGAGACGCCCGAGAGGGTGAGGCTGCCGGTGTTGGTGGCGGTGAAGGTGTAACGCAGGACGCTGCCGACCGCGCCGGAGCCGGAGAGGTACGCGGCGCTCTTGCTCAGCGAGAGGCCCGGTGGCTGGGTGCCGGTGCCGACCGTGACCTGGTTGGAGGTGGCGTTGACCGTGCCGCCCTGCGGCGAGGTGGCGGATGCGGTGGCTGTGTTGGTGGTCGACCCACGGTCGACGTCGGCCTGGGTGATGGCGTAGGTCGCCGTGGCGGTGACCTGCTGGCCGGGGAGGAGGTAGTCCACCTGGTTCTGCGCGTTCGGCGCGTTCGGCCAGCTGTAGCTGAGCGGCGAGAGCCCCGCGTGCGGATCGTCGATCGCCACGCGGCTGAGGGTGGTCGCGCCGGTGTTCGTCGCGGTGAAGCTGTAGGTGACGACACTGCCGACGCCTCCGGTGCCGCTCGTGATTCCGCCCGACTTGCTGAGCGTGAGAGTGGAGGCCGGGCTGTAGCTGACCGTCGCGGGCTTGGCGGCCGTGACCGTGGTGGTGCCGTCGCTGGCGAGACCGGAGGCCACCGCCGGGTCGGTGACGCTGCCGGCGTCGACCTGCGCCTGTGTCAGCTGCGAGGTCGCCGTGGCGGTGACGGACTGGCCGGGCGCCAGCGTGCCGGCGGTCACCGGCCAGCTGCCGTAGATCGGCGGGGTCGCCCCGGCGAGGCCGGGAGTGACCTTCACCTGGGTCAGGGTCGTGTTGCCCGTGTTCGTGATGGTGAAGCTCCAGGTCACGGTGTCGCCGGCGACGCCGGCGGATCCGGTCGGCAGGGCGCCTGTCTGGGTGAGCGAGATCTGCGGGGCCCGGGTCGCCGTGGCGGTCGTCACCTGGTCGGACGGGTCGGTGACGGTGGCGCCGCCGGGAGAGGTGCCGCTCGACGACGAGGTATTGATCACGTTGCCGGCGTCCACATCCGCCTGGGTGATGACACGGACGGCCGTCGCAGTCACCACGTCGCCGGGCCGAAGGGTGCCGACGGTGCCCGACGGCCAGGCGCCGTAGCGGATCTGCGCGGTGGTGAACATGGGGTCGGAGACGGTCACGCCCGTGAGGGTGACGTTGCCGATGTTCTGGGCCGTGATCGTGTAGCTGATGCGATCGCCCACGCCGCCGTTGCCCGACACCGTCGCGCTCTTGAGCGTCAGGATCGCGGGCGCGGCGGTCGTCGTGGGGGTGGTCGCGCTCGCCGACGGCGAGGTGACGAGGGTGCCGCCCGGCGACCGCCCGGCTGCCGTCGCCGTATTGGTGAGCGACCCGCGGTCGACATCCGCCTGCGTCACCGTGTAGGTCGCCGTGCCGGTGGCGGTCTGGTTCGGCGCCAGGGTGCCGGCGGTCCCCGGCCAGGTGTAGGTGACGCCGGAGAGCCCGGGGAGCGGATCGACGACCGCGACCCCGGCGAGGGTGACGTTGCCCGTGTTGCGGAGCCCGAAGGTGTAGCGGATGACGCTGCCGACAGCGCCGGATCCACTCTGATAGGCCGACGACTTGGTCAGCGCCAGGGCGCCACCGGAGGCGATAGGCACGGTCGCCGAGGCGGTGCGCGAGCCGGTCGCGCCGCTCGGGCGAGTGCCCGAGACGGTGGCGGTGTTCGAGACCGCCCCGGCGTCGACGTCGGCCTGCGTCACGGTGTAGGTCGCGGTGGCGGTCACCTGGTCGCCCGGATCGAGCTGCCCCGCCGTGCCGCTCGGCCAGGTCGCCACGACGATCGGAGAGAGCCCCGGCAGCGGGTCGGTGATCGTGACGTTGCGAAGGGTGATGTTGCCGATGTTCTGCACGGTGAAGGTGTAGGTGATGGTGCTGCCGGCGGTCGTGCCGGAGGCGGTGCCCGACTTCGAGAATGTCGTGCCGCCGACCTGCGGTGCGGTGTTCGTCGTCACCTCGGGCGAGAGTCCGCTGACGGTCACCCCGCCGGGCGAGGTTCCGGAGGCGGTGGCGCGGTTGACGACGGAGCCCCGGTCGAGGTCGGCCTGGGTGAGGGTGTAGGTGGCGGTGGCGGTCACCGTCTGCCTCGGCGCGAGAGCGCCCGAGGCGCCCGGCCAGGAGTAGCTGAGCGCCGAGAGGCCGGTGAGCTGGTCGGAGATCGTCACGCCCGTGAGGGTGACGTTGCCGGTGTTCTGGGCGCTGAAGCTGTAGGTGAGCACACTGCCGACCGCCCCGGAGCCGGTGGTGTACCTGGCCGTTTTGGTGGCGGTGATCGCCGGACCGGCCGCCACCGTGGTGACGGTCACCTGACCCGAGCTGGCCGTGACGGCCGCGCCGGTGGGCGGCTTCCCCGTCGCGCCGGCCGTGTTCTTGAGCGACGCGGCGTCGACATCCGCCTGCCGCACGTCGTAGCTGGCGGTGGCGCTCACCGACTGACCGGGCGTGAGGGTGCCCGACGTGCCCGGCCAGGAGTAGGTGATGGTCGAGAGGCCCGTGAGGGCGTCGGAGATCGCGACCTGCGTCAGCGTGACGTTCCCGGTGTTGCGCGCCACGAAGGTGTAGGTGATCGTGTCGCCGGCCTTCGCGCCGGTCGTCACACTCGGGGTCTTGGTGATGCCGATCGACGGCTTCGCCGTGACCGAGACGGTGGCGGGCGCGGCGCTGGTGACCACGCCGCCCGCGGGAGCGGTGCCGCTGCCGGTGGCCGTGTTCGCCACCGAGCCGGCGTCGACGTCGGACTGCTTCAGCACGTAGGTGGCCGTCGCGGTGACGGTCTGGCCAGGCTGCAGCGTGCCGGCGGTGCCGGACGACCAGGTGCCGAAAGCGGGACCGACGATGCCGGGCATCGAGTATGTGATCGTCGCGCCGGTCAGTGTGACGTTGCCCGCGTTGCGGAGGGTGAAGCTCCAGTTCACCGTGTCGCCCGCGACGCCGGTGCCGCCGGTGGCGAGGGCGCCGGCCTTCGTGACGACGATCGAGGGCGCAGCGGTGGCCGTGGGCGTGGTGACCTGGCCGCTCGAGGCCGACACCGTTCCGCCGCCGGGCGGCGTCGCGGCGGCCGTCGCGGTGTTGCGGACGCTGCCGGAGTTCACGTCGGCCTGGGTGATCGTGTAACGCGCGGTCGCCGTCGCGGTCTGCCCTGGCGCGAGCGTGCCCGCCGTGCCGGGCCAGGCGTAGGTCAACGTCGAGAGCCCGCCGAGCGGGTCGGTGACGCTCGCGCCGGTGACGGTCACGTTGCCGGTGTTGCGCAGCGTGAACGTGTACTGGAGGACGTCGCCCGCGTTGCCGGCGGCGCCACCCAGCACGGTGCCGGCCTTCGCGAGGCTCAGCGCGGGAGCGGCCGCGGCGGTGCTCACGTTCGCCTGCGGCGACGTGCGCGCGACGGTGGCGTTCTGCGGAGTGCGGCCGGTCGCCGTGGCGGTGTTGCGCACGGCCCCCGCGTCGACATCCGCCTGGGTCACGGTGTAGTCGGCGACCGCGGTGGCGGTCTGGCCCGGCGCCAGCGTGCCCGCCGTGCCCGGCCAGCTGTAGGCGAGGGTGCCGAGTCCGGCGAGGGTGTCGGTGGCGGCGATGCCGGAGAGCGTCACGTTGCCGGAGTTGCGGATGCCGATGGTCCAGCGGATGACGCTGCCGACCGCACCCGATCCGCTCGTGTACGCACCGGACTTCGTGACCGCGAGCGCGCCGGTCGCGGCGACGGGCACCGTGGCGCTCGCGGTGGTGGAGACGGCGGCGCCGGTGGGCGGCGTCGCGGTCGCGGTGGCCGTGTTCGCCACCGAGCCGGCGTCGACATCCGACTGCGTGAGCGTGTAGGTCGCCGTGCCGGTGACGGTGTCGCCGACGTTGAGCCTGCCGGCGGTGCCGCTCGGCCAGGACGCGATGGCGATGGTCCCCGCGCCGAGGAGCGGGTCGGTGATGCCGACGCCGGTCAGGGTGACGTTGCCGGTGTTCCTCAGCGTGAATGTGTAGCCGACGGTGCTGCCCGCGGTGGTGCCGGCGGCGCTGCCCGACTTGGTGAGGCTGAGCGCCGGGGCCGCGTCGGCGGTGTTCGTCGTCACCTGCGGCGACTGGCCCGAGACGGTGGTGCCGGCGGGCGAGGTTCCGGATGCCGTAGCGCGGTTCACGACGGACCCGCGATCGACATCCGCCTGCGTCAGCGTGTAGGTCGCCGTCGCGGTGACGGTCTGGCTCGGGGCGAGCACGCCGGAGGTGCCCGGCCAGGTGTAGGCGATCTGCCCGAGACCGGCGAGCTGGTCGGTGATCGCGACGCCGGTGAGCGTCACGTTGCCGATGTTCTTGGCGGAGAGGCTGTCGGGGATGACGCTGCCGACCGCACCCGAGCCCGGCGTGTAGGCGGCGGTCTTCGTCGCCGAGATCGCCGGGGCCGCGGCGACGGTGGTCACGGTGGCGGAGGCGGTCGCCGGGGTGACGGCGGTGTTCGTCGGGGTGGTGCCGTTCGCCGTCGCGGTGTTGGCGATCGAGCCGCGGTCGACGTCGCTCTGCTTCACGACGTAGGTCGCGGTGGCGGTCTCGGTGGCACCCGGGAGCAGCTTGCCG
>JACRGJ010000109.1 GCA_016212425.1 Micrococcales bacterium
CTGAACTCGCTGGTCTCGATCCAGGCGCGTCAGTCCGGGCAGTCGCACGCTCAGGTGCACGCCGAGGTGCGCCGCCTGTGCGGCGGGCCGGAGGTGTCCCGCGCCACCGTCGCGCAGCTGCAGGCGCGTATCGAGCACCTGCGTCGCCGCATCCGCTCGTAGGCCATACCCGCCCGGCGCCGAGAGGCCACAACACGCCGCTACGGCGACGGGGAAGCGGCGTGTCCTGGCCTCTCGGTGAGGAAGCGACGGCGGAGGTGCCGCGTAGCGTGACACAGTGCAGACCTTCCTTCCCTACCCGTCCTTCGTCGAATCCGCCCGGGTGCTGGATCGGGCGCGGCTCGGGAAGCAGCGGGTCGAGACGATGCAGCTCCTGCGCGCGAACACGGTGGCGGGGCACGGCTGGCGACGGCACCCCGCGGCGCGGATGTGGAGCGGGTTCCTCCCGGCGCTGACGGCCTATGGTCTCGCCGTCACCGACGAGTGGATCCGTCAGGGGCACGCCGACACGGTGCGACCGCAGCTGCTCACCTTCGCACCGGAGGTGGAGGGGAAGCCGCAGGAGGCGCTCGAGCTGCCGCCCTGGCTCGGCGACGAGGCCTTCCACCTCTCGCATCGCTCCAACCTGGTGCGGAAGAGCCCGGAGGTGTACCGCGAGGTCTTCGGCGACGTGCCGGACGACCTGCCCTATGTCTGGCCGGTGGCGTCGCTCCGCGCCCCGACGGCGGGTACGGAAGGCGCCGCTCCCGTACATTCTGGGGAATGACAGCCGACTCGAATACCGCCCCGACACGAGCGGATGGCGGTCTCGCCACCGACGACGCACGACGCGCCCGCATCGTCACAGTGCTCATGGAGCACTTCGGCGACCTGCTGGTCGCCGATCCGGAGGCGTTCCGGCGAAAGTTCCGCGTCATGGCCGCATCGCCGTTCGCGTTCTACCGCGGCAGCGCCGTGCTGTTCTACGACGACATGGCCGCTGCCGAGGAGAAGCCCGCCGATCCCCGTGCCGCGCAGGTGTGGATCCAGGGCGACCTCCACGCCGAGAACTTCGGCACCTACATGACCGCGGCGGGCCGACTGGTGTTCGATGTGAACGACTTCGACGAGGCCTACCTCGGACCCTTCGACTGGGACCTGCGGCGGCTGCTGGCGAGCCTCGCCCTGATCGGATACTCGAAGGCGTTCAGCGACGACGACATCCGCGCGGTCGTCCGCGCCGGCACCCTGGGCTACGCGGAGCGGATGCGGGACTTCGCCGCCGGGGCGAGCGCGGATGACCTCGCCCTCACCCTGACCAGCACGAGCGGACCGATCCACGCCGCTCTCGAACGGGCGCAGGTGGCCACCCGATCGGAGCTCCTGGACGCCTTGACCGTCGTCGAGGGCTGCGAACGACGCTTCCGCCGCGGCCCCCGCGCCCGCGACGTCGATCCGGAGACCGCCGAGGACGTGCGGGCGGCCTTCGCCCACTACCTCACCACCCTTCCCGACCTGCCCGGCCGGGACACCGACGCGCTGCAGGTGAAGGACCTCGTCGCGGCCAGCGGTTTCGGCATCGGCAGCGCCGGGCTGCCCGCATTCACCCTGCTGATCGACGGTCCCACGGACGCGCTGGAGACCGACGTGATGATCTCCATGAAGCAGGCGAACGTGTGCGCGCCCTCGCGGGTCGTGCTGGATGAGCGCATCGCCTCGTACTTCGAACACCACGGGCACCGCACGGTGGTCTCGCAGCGCGCACTGCAGTCCTACTCCGACCCGTGGCTCGGCTGGACCCTGCTGCGCGGGGAGGGCCAGATCGTCAAGGAGCTCTCCGTCTACGAGAAGGACCTCGACTGGAGCGAGCTCGCCGACGTCGCGGAGGTGATCGACGTCGCCCGCCAGCTCGGTCACGCGGCTGCGAAGGTGCATGCCGTGGCGGACTCGCACACCGAGCAGACCCTGGTGCCCTTCGACGCCGAGCAGGCGATCCAGGCCAGCATCGGCGACGATCACGAGCGCTTCGCCGACGAGCTGACCGAGTTCGCGATGACCTACTCCGACCTGGTTCGGCGCGATCACCGGCTCTTCGTCGACGCATTCCGCAATCACGAGATCGCTGGTCTGTGACCCCGCAGCGGAGCCGGATGCGGCGTAGCGTCGGGGGCGTGCAGCTCTCTCGGATCGCCCCCGGCCCTGGCCAGGAGTCGGTGTGGGACTACCCCCGACCGCCGCGGGTGGAGCCGACGGGCGAGCACGTCGTCGTGCGGCTCGGCGGGGCCGTGATTGCCGAGACGGATGCCGCGCTCCGGGTGCTGGAGACCAGCCACCCGCCCGCCTACTACCTGCCGCGCTCCGCGTTCGTCGCGGGCGCGCTCACCGCCGCTCCGGGCGGCAGCTGGTGCGAGTTCAAGGGCGCGGCGTCCTACCTAGACGTGCACGGCGGGGGACGGGTCGCGGGCGGCGCCGCGTGGTTCTATCCGCGTCCGGCGCCGGGTTTCGAGGTGCTGCGGGAGCGCGTGTCGCTCTACCCCGGGCGGATGGACGGGTGCGAAGTCGACGGCGAGCCGGTCGTGCCGCAGGAGGGCGGCTTCTACGGCGGGTGGATCACCTCGCGGGTGGTCGGCCCGTTCAAGGGAGCGCCCGGCACACTCGGCTGGTAGCGCCGGCGCTGCTCACTGGAAGTCGCGGGAGCGGTGGGCGACCCCCACCCGCAGCTGCTCGATCCGGTCGGCGACCACATTGACGATGCCCTCCTCGCTGCGCTCCAGGATGCCGCGCACCACGAGCGCAGGGGAGTCGCGCACTGTGCGCCGGTAGCGGCCCCACATCCCCACCGAGACGATCACGTTGGTCAGGCCGGTCTCGTCCTCCAGGTTCAGGAACGTGATCCCGGATGCCGTGGCCGGCCGCTGCCGGTGCGTCACCACCCCGGCCACCTCAACCCGCGTGCCGTTCTCGGCGGTGCGCAGGTGCGCGTGCCGCAGCACCCCGCGCGCGTCGAGCTGCTCTCGGAGGTGGGCGAGCGGGTGGTCGTCGACGCTGACCCCGGTGGCCCAGAGGTCGCCGGCGAGGGTCTCGAACGCGGTCTCGTCGGGAAACAGCGGCGGCTGCAGGGCGATCACCGTACCGGCCAGGAACTCCCCGCGGTCCTGCGCGGCGCTGCCCGCCCGCCAGAGGGCATCACGGCGACGGAGCCCGAAGCACTCGAACGCGCCGGCGGTGGCGAGCGCCTCCAGCTGTCGGGTGTCCAGACCCACCCGGCGCACCAGGTCCTCCATGTCTCGGTAGGGACCGGAGGCGGCGCGCTCGGCGACGATCCGCGCCGCGAGGGGCTCGCCGATGCCCTTCACGGCGGCGAGTCCCAGACGCACCGCGAGCTCGCCGTCGCGGCGGTGGGCGGCATCCTCGTTCGGGGCGGAGGGGTCGAACTCGGGCACCTCGGGCTGGTGCGCCTCCGTGCAGGCGCGCCGAAGCCGGGAGCGAAGGCCGTGCCCGGCCTTCGCCGCAGGGCCGAACCTGCTTGTGCCGGTGCCGCCCGGCTCGGGCGGCGATTCCGGACTCATGCCCTCCACCCCGGCGAGCACCGCAGAGCGGTGCAGGTCCGGACGGCGCACCTCGACGCCGTGCCGGCGGGCATCCGCGATGAGCGTCGCGGGGGAGTAGAAGCCCATCGGCTGCGCCCGCAGCAGCCCCGCGAGGAACACCGCCGGGTAATGCAGTTTCAGCCAGCTGGAGGCGTAGACCAGCAGCGCGAAGCTCAGCGAGTGGCTCTCGGCGAAGCCGAAGTTCGCGAAGGCCTGGATCTTCCGGTAGATCCCGTCGGCCACCTCGCCGGTGAGCCCGTTGCGCTTCATGCCGGCGTAGAGGGTGTCGCGGATCTTCTCGATCTTCTCCAAACCGCGCTTGGAGCCCATCGCCCGCCGCAGCTGATCGGCGTCCTCGCCCGAGCAGTCGCCGATCGCGACCGCCATCTGCATCAGCTGCTCCTGGAACACCGGGATGCCGAGCGTCCGCTCCAGCGGGGCGACGAGCTTCGGATGCTGATAGGTCACCGGCTCCTGCCCGAGCTTCCGACGCACGAACGGATGCACGGCGCCGCCCTGGATCGGACCGGGCCGCACCAGCGCGATCTGCACCACCAGGTCGTAGAACCTCCGCGGCTGCAGGCGGGGGAGGAGCCCCATCTGCGCCCGGCTCTCCACCTGGAACACCCCGATCGAATCGGCGCGGCAGAGCATGTCGTAGACCCCGGGCTCCTCCTTGGGGATCGTCGCGAGCTCCCACTCCTCGCCGGTCCCCTCGCGGATCAAGTCGAAGCAGTGCTGCAGCGCGGCGAGCATCCCGAGCCCGAGCAGGTCGAATTTGACCAGGCCCATCCAGGCCGCATCGTCCTTGTCCCACTGGATGACGGTGCGCCGCTCCATCCGGGCGTGCTCGATCGGCACCACCTCGCTCACCGGCCGGTCGGTGAGCACCATGCCGCCGGAGTGGATGCCGAGGTGCCGCGGGAGCTTCAGCAGCTGCGTGGCGAGGGCGACGACGTTCCGCGGGATGTCGTTGTCGCCGGCGCTGGTGAGGTTCGCCCCCCAGCGCTCCACCTGCTTCGACCAGGCGTCCTGCTGGCCGGGGGAGTGCCCGAGCGCCTTCGCCATGTCGCGCACCGCGTTCTTCGGCCGGTACTGGATGACGTTCGCCACCTGCGCGGCGTTCTCGCGCCCGTAGGTGTCGAAGACGTGCTGGATCACCTCCTCCCGCCGGTCGGAGTCGAAGTCGACGTCGATGTCGGGCTCCTCGTCGCGGAGGCTGGAGAGGAAGCGCTCGAACGGCAGTTTGTAGAAGATCGAGTCGATCGCGGTGATGTTCAGCAGGTAGCAGACCGCCGAGTTGGCGGCCGACCCGCGGCCCTGGCACAGGATGCCGCGGTTGCGGGCGAACGCGACGATCTCGTGCACGATGAGGAAGTAGCCGGGGAAGTCCTTCTGTTCGATCACGTCGAGCTCCCGCTCGATCCTGGCCCGGATCGGGTCGTCCTGCGCATCGGTGGCCTTGGGATAGCGCAGCGGCACGGCGTCCCACACCAGCTTCCGCAGCCACGACATCGGCGTGTGCCCCTCGGGCACCTTCTGCTTCGGCAGCGCGGGTTTCGCCCGCCGGAGCGGGAATGCCAGCTCGTCGGCGAGGGTCACCGTCCGCTCCACCGCACCCGGGTAGCGGCCGAAGCGGGCGCGCATCTCGGCTCCCGAGCGCAGGTACGCCGCTCCGGATGCCGGCAGCCAGCCCTCGAGCTCGTCGAGGCTGCGCTGCGCCCGCACCGCCGCGAGCGCCCCCGCGAGGTGCGCGCTGCGGGGGTGGGCGAAGTGCACGTTCCCCGTGGCGATCACGGGCAGCCCCCGCTCGGCCGCGAGGGCGGCGAGCGCGTCGTTGTCATCGGAGGCCAGCGGCTCGCCGTGGTCGTAGAGCTCCACGTACACGCTCCCGCGCCCGAACAGTGCGACGAGCCGGTCGAGCTCTGCCGCAGCGGCATCCGCGCCGTCCGTCCGCAGGGCCCTCCGCACCGCCCCCTTGCGGCATCCGGTCAGCACCGTCCAGTGGCCGATGCCGTCCGGGCCGGTCGCGCGCGCGGCGAGGTCGTCCAGGTCGTAGATCGGACGCCCCTTCTCGCCCCCCGCGAGCTGCCCCGCGGTGATCGCCGCCGAGAGCCGGTGGTAGCCCGTCACGCCCCGGCAGAGCACGAGCAGGTGGTCGCCCTCGGGGTCGGCCTCGCCGTTCTGCGGGCGGTGCAACCCGAGCGAGAGCTCCGCGCCGAACACTGTCCGCACTCCCGTGGCCTCGGCCGCCTCCGCGAAGCGGACGATGCCGTAGAACCCGTCGTGATCGGTGATCGCGAGGGCGTGCAGGCCGAGCCGCTCGGCCTCCTCGACGAGCTCCTCCGGGCCGGAGGCGCCGTCCAGGAAGCTGTAGCTCGAGTGCGCGTGCAGCTCGGCGTAGGGGTACGCATCCGTGTCGCGCTCGATCGGCGGCGGCACGTAGGCGTCGCGCTTCGTCGACCACGCCGGGCTGTCGCCGCCGTCCACGCCGTGCGGCCGGTCCCCGGGTCGCCGGGTGTCGCTCAGCGTGCGCTCGAGCTCCGACCACGAGATCGGCGGATTCGTCCATCCCATCAGCGCCCGTCCCCGCCCATCCTCAGTCGCCCCCGCCCATCCTCAGTCGCCCCCGCCCATCCTCAGTCGCCCCCGCGCCGGGCCCACCCGTCGTGCGCCGAGACGGGCCGGGGCGGTGCCTACGCTGACGGCATGGTGAAGCGCATCGACATCACCGCCGCCCGGGTCGAGGTGCGCAGCGCGGTAGGCGCCTTCGACGACTTCGCCCTGGTGGTCGGGGTGCAGAAGCCGGGGGCCGGCGGATGCTGGTGCATGAGCTACCGCGACGCCCGGCTGAGCAACGCGGAGCGTCCGCTCTTCATGCGCGACGAGTGCTCCCACGAGCCCGGGCCCGGGGTCCTCGCCTACGTCGACGGCGAGCCGGCGGGCTGGTGCTCCATCGCGCCGCGTTCGAGCTACCGCCGGCTGATGCACTCGCGCACCATCCCCTTCCTCGACGAGCGGGATGCCTGGAGCGCGGTGTGCTTCGTCGTGCGCTCGCCCTTCCGCGGGCAGGGACTCATGCGGGTGCTGCTCGACGGCGCGGTCGAGCACGCCCGCATCCACGGCGCCCAGGTCGTGGAGGGCTACCCGGTGGAGACGGATGCGGCCAGCGCGAAGATCGACACGATCTCGGGCTACGTGGGCACCACGCGCCTCTTCGAGAGCGCCGGCTTCGAGCGCGCGGGGGAGACCACCGCGCACGCCGGCGGTCGCCAGCGCTGGATCATGCGCAAGGAGCTGTGAGCCCGCACCCGCGACGCACCGGCCCGCACCCGCGGCGCACCGGGCGGCGGCCTCAGTCATAGCGGCCCTCCGCCCACCAGCCCCCGTCGTCCTGCACGAGCAGCCACGCCTCACCCGTCGCGTCGACCACCTGGAAGCGGCTCGCGCGCCGGGCGTGCTCCGGATCCCACCAGCGCTCCTCGAGCGGCCAGGGTCCTGCCCACGAGGTGAGCGGACGCCGCGCGCCGGTGGGCGAGACCAGCTCGGCGGGCGGGGCACTCAGCATGCCTCGGTCGTCCACGGCGACGGGCCGGCCCTGAGCATCCTCGACCATCACCTCCCGCGGCAGTTCGTACACCGTCGCCGGTGCCGGGTCGGGCAGCGCTCCCGGCCACGGCGAGCGTCGGTCGCGCGCCGCGACGGGACGATCGCCCCACGGGGTGATGCTCTGCCGGTCGCCCGGCATCCGCCCGCCCGCCGGCGCCGCGGTGAGCACCCCGCGGTGCCCGATCATCCCCTGCACCCGCGAGAGCCCCGAGTGCACCCGCTCGTCGGGACCGGACCCCCACAGACCCGACTCGTGCCGCCCCACCGGATCGACCGCCTCGGGGGTGACCCGCACCCGCACGACGGGGGAGCGCAGTTCGCCGCCTTCCACGGCATCTCGCGAACCCCCTCGCGACCCCGTGGGCCGGGTCGCGCCCTGCAGTTGCCAGCGCACCCGGTCGACCACCTCCGTCGCGGAGAACGAGCGCGGGTGCAGCCACACCCGTTCGCTCGCCTCACCGCGGTCGCCGACGAGTTCCACCCGCACCGCGGTGGCGACGAGCTTCTGCCCGAGCAACCCGGTCACGAGATCGTCGGCGGCGACCCGGATGCCGAACGCGACCTGGTCGACGCCCTCGAGCGGCGGCTCGAAGTCGACCAGCGCCTCCACATCGCGCGGGGGGATGCGAGGAGTCGCGGTGCGCGGATCACGCCCGCCCGCCAGCGCGTGCAGCCGCGCGCCCGCGGGGCCGAAGCGGGCCGCGACCTCCGCCGTGCCCAGCGCCGCGAACTCGCCGAGGGCGCGGATGCCCAGGCGGGGAAGCAGGTTCACCAGCTCGGGATCCTCGAGCACCGTCACCGGCAGGGGGGCGAGGAAGTCACCGGCCGCCCCCGCGGGCACGACCACGACGGGGTTTGCCGGCGACCCCGCCCGGGCGGCGAGCTGCGCCGCGAACAACCCGTCCGCCACGCCCGCCCGCACATCGGCGATCCGGTGCTCCCGCACCACTCCGGCGATGCTGAGGGCCGCCGCCTTCTCGCCGCCGTAGTAGCGGGCCGGTCCGCGCGCCCGGACCGCGACCGCACCGGGTCGCACCGGATGCACCCCCGGCAGCGCCTGCTCGAGCCCGGCGAGCACCGGCTCGAAGGCGCGCGCGTCGAGGGCGGCGTCGTAGGGCAGCACCGCCAGCTCCGGGCACCGCGACTGCGCCTCGCGCACCCGGAGCCCCCGCCGCACCCCGTCGGCGCGCGCCGCGGCGGAGCAGGCCAGCACCTCGCCCTTCTCGATCAGCGCGACCGGGGCCCCCTCGGCAAGGCGCTGAGCCCGGGCGTGGGCGAGCACCGGCCAGTCCGGCACCCACACCGCGAGCATCCGCGGCGCCGTGCCGCTCACCGAGCGCTCCCTCGCTGCGGTCGCACCCGGATGCTCTCGAACACGTGTTCGATTCTGCCACGCCCGGCTGACACCGCGACAGACGCCGGCACGCGAACAGCCCACCCGCCCGTGCCCGATCTCGGCATCGGGTGCGGCACATGAGACGTCTGCGCAACACGCGCCGCACCCGCCACAGCGAATGCCGAGATCGGGCCCGACTCGCGCTGATCCGCGCTGCTCGTGTTGCGGGCAGGTAAAACCTCGGCTCCCAGCGCTTTTTCAGCTTGATGCAGGTCGTAGGGTCCCTGTGTGACGACCACCACCGCCCCCGCACCGGGCCGTCCGACCGCCGTCGAACCCGGCGGGATCGAGGCCATCCCCATCGAGAAGCGCCACGGTTCACCGTGGCAGCTGTTCGCGACCTGGACCGCGCCGAACCTCGAGTTCGCGACGATCTTCGTCGGCTTCCTCGCCGTCGGGGTCTTCGGTCTCGATTTCCCGTCCGCATTGGCCGCGCTGATCCTCGGCAACGCACTGGGAGCCGCGACCCAGGGCATCCTCTCCACCTGGGGACCGCGCGAGGGGCTCGCGCAACTCGTGCTGAGCCGCACCGCCTTCGGCCTCCGCGGCAACGCCGTGCCCGCCGCCCTCAACACGGTGATGGCGGGGCTCGGCTGGTTCGCCGTCAACTCGGTCTCGGGCGCCTTCGCGCTGGCGACGCTCACCGGGATGCCCGCCTGGCTCGGCCTGGTCATCATCGTCGTGCTCGAGGTCGCGCTGGCCTTCGTCGGCCACGACCTGGTGCAGTTCTTCGAGCGGTACGCCTCCTTCGTCCTCGGCGCGATCTTCGTGATCGCCTGCGTGGCGATCTTCGCCAACCCGTCCGCCGGAGCGCCGATCAAGGGCAACGGATTCAGCCTCGCGGGCTTCACGCTCACGGCGTCCGCCGCGTTCGGATACGCCGCGGGGTGGAACCCCTACGCCTCCGACTACAGCCGCTATCTGCCCAAGGCCGTCTCCCGCAAGAAGGTCGGCCTTGCGGCTGGCCTGGGCAACTTCGTCTCGTGCTCCTTGCTCATGGCCGCCGGGGCCGCCTCGGCATCCATCGCCGCGCCGAAGGGCGCGAGCCCGACCGACGCGTTCGTGTACTCGATGCCCGTCGTCGTCGCCGACCTCACGCTGGTGGCGATCGCCATCGGAGCGATCGCCGCGAACGCGCTGAACATCTACTCCGGCTCCATGTCGTTCCTCGCAGCCGGGGTCCGCATCCCGTTCCGTCTGCGCAGGGCGATCATCGCGATCGGCTTCGGCATCGCGGGTTTCGTCATCGCCCTCATCACGATCCTCAGCAACTCGACGAGCGCGTACGAGAACTTCCTGCTCGTCATCGCCTACTGGATCGCGCCGTGGCTCGGCGTCGTGCTGACGGATCGCCTGCTGCGACGCGGCACCGCGATCGCCGAGTTCGTGCCGGATGCGGCGAAGTACCGGAACGCGGCGGGCCTCACCTCCTTCCTGCTCGCCCTCGCGGTCTCGATCCTGCTGTTCTCGAATCAGGTGCTCTACACGGGGCTGGTCGCGAGGGTCGCGTCCATCGGCGATCTCACTCCGCTCGTCGGCTTCCTCCTAGCGGGAAGCCTCTACCTCGCGCTCTTCCGTGTCATCAGGCCGAAGCTCGGCGGCCCGGTGGACGCCGAGCCCGAGGTGGTCGTCGGGGTCGACGCGGCGGACACCGTCGCATGAGCGCGCACAGCGGACACCATCGCGTGAGCGCGTCTCGGCGGAGCGGCCGCGTGAGCGTGCGCAGCGGAGCGGCCGCGTGAGCGCGATCTCCGCCGCCGATCCGGACCGGATCTACGCGACCGACGCCGAGAAGCTCGCCGTCGCGACCGCGGAGGCCATCGCGGGACTCGAGGAGGGCGGCATCCCCATTGGGGCGGCGGTGTTCGACGAGGCCGGTCGGCTGCTGGGCTCGGGTCGCAACCAGCGTGTGCAGGGCGGGAATCCCGCGCTGCACGGCGAGACCGCCGCGTTCCTCGACGCCGGACGCCAGCGCAGCTATCGGCGCACCACGATGGTGACGACCCTGTCGCCGTGCTGGTACTGCTCGGGTCTGGTCCGGCAGTTCGGCATCGGCCGAGTCGTGATCGGCGAGAACCGCAACTTCGTCGGCGGCGAGGACTGGCTGCGCGAGAACGGCACCACGGTCGACGTGGTGCAGGATCCGGAGCTCATCCGGGTGATGGGCGACTTCATCGCCGCGAACCCCGAGCTGTGGAACGAGGACATCGGCGAGGAGTAGCACCCGCACCCGCGCGGAGTGCGCCCTGCCCGGGGGGAGTGCGCCCTCCCTGCGCCGGGAACGCCCTGCCCCCGGGGGAGTGCGCCCTCCCTGCGCCGGGAGCGCCCTGCCCCGTCATCGAGAGGCCACAACACGCCGCAATGGTCGCGGTGGATGCGGCGTGTCGTGGCCTCTCGGCGCCGACTCCACGGGGGTTACGGCGTCCACGGGGGCCACGCGTCCGTCGGGAGCGGGCAGCCAGAGCCGACGGGAGCGCTCACGGCCCTCCCAGGAGCGGCTGGCCGAGGCGACGGTGACCTGGCGTCCGGCGAGGTGCCCGAATCCGGAGCCGAGTCCCGCCCAGCTCGACTCCGTCACCCGCAGGCGGGCGGATGCGCCGGGCCAGTCGCCCAGCGAGACGAGCACCGACTCCCGCTGCCGCAGCCGCGAACCGAGCCGGCTGGCCGCCGCCTCACCCACCCGCGGCGCCCGGGGGTTCGCCTGCGCCGGTGCGCGGACCAGCACCACCGTCACGACGTCGATGAGCGCGGAGACCACCGAGAGCCACTGCTCGCCCGGATGCGGCACCAGCACGAGCCGCTCGAGGTCGAGCCCGAGACCCCCGGCCGCTTCCGCCCCGAGGTCGGGCAGCCCGACGACGGCGCACCACGATCCCGCCGCACTCGGGCCCTGCAGCATCCCCAGAGCGAGAGTCGTCGAGTCGGCGACCGCGTAGGCGCCGCCCGCGGCCAGAGCCCCTCCGGGCAGCAGCGCGCCGAGCGCCGGATGCGTGGGCAGCGCCCGGGTGTCCAGGCTGCGGCGCTGCATGCCGCGGATGCGCTCCTGGAGCTCCCGCACGGTGGTGTCCCGCGCGTCGTCCGCCACGCCGTCCCGCACGCCGATGCGCGAGTCGGTCGCGGCGGCGGAGCTCCCGGTCAGCACTCCGGTATCGAACATGGATTCGAGTCTGCCACTCGCTGCCGACACCTGCGGAATGTGCTCTCACCCGAGGTCGCGGATCCGGGCGGCGAGCGGAGAAAGTCCTGTGGACGGACGCGACGGGTTGGATGGGGTGGTGGACCCCGTCGATGCCCTCACCGAGATCGCCTGGCTGCTGGAGCGGGAGCGCTCGATCCGCTACAAGGCGAAGGCGTTCCGCGCGGCGGGTGACGCGATCGCGGCGCTGGATGCGGCGGTGCTTGCCGATCCGGTGCGGCTGCGGGCGGTGCAGGGCGTCGGCGAGACCAGCTTCACCGTCATCAGGCAGGCGCAGGAAGGCAGGGTTCCCGACTACCTCGCCGAGCTCCGCGAGCGGGTCGGCGGCGCGCGGGCCGGCACGCGGCGCCGGCTGCTGCGCGGCGAGCTGCACACCCACCGCGAATGCAGCGACGGCACGACCCCCCTCGAGGCGATGGTGGGCGGCGCCCGTGCGCTCGGCCACGAGTACCTCGCCCTGACCGACCACTCGCCGCGCCTGCGGATCGCGCGCGGCCTCTCGGCCGCGCGACTCGAGGAGCAGCTCGAGGTGGTCGCCCGTCTCGACGCCGCCGAGGAGGGCTTCACGCTGCTGTCCGGCATCGAGGTGGACATCCTGGACGACGGCTCCCTCGACCAGACCGACACGCTGCTGTCACGGGTCGGGGTGGTGGTCGCGAGCGTGCACTCGAAGCTCGCGATGGACGCCGGACAGATGACCCGCCGGATGCTCGGCGCGGTCTCCGGCGGTCGGGCCGATGTCCTCGGCCACGTGACCGGCCGGCTCGTCGAGGGCGCGCGGGGCACCCGTCCCGGCGCGAGCTTCGACGCATCCGCCGTGTTCGCGGCGTGTGCGCAGAACGAGGTCGCCGTGGAGATCAACTCCCGGCCCGAGCGGCAGGATCCGCCCGACGAGCTGATCGCCCTCGCGATGCAGGAAGGCTGCCTGTTCGCGATCGACAGCGACGCCCACGCGCCGGGCCAGCTCTCGCTGCTCGACTACGGCGCCGAGCGCGCCGAACGGGCGGGGGTCCCGGCCGAGCGCATCGTCACGACCTGGCCGCTCCACCGGCTCCGACAGTGGCTGGAGCGCCCCCGTCCGTAACAGCGGACGGGCCCGGCGCCGCGACCGTCGCGGGGCGTAGCGTCGACCTCATGCGCTTCGGATTCCACTTCATGGACTACACCCTGCCCGGCGAGCCGGCGTCGATCCCCGGGGTCCTGACCGAGAGCGCTCGCGCCGCCGAGGACATCGGCGCGAGCTGGTTCACGGTCATGGACCACTACTTCCAGATGGAGCAGTTCCGCACCGCCCGCGACCCGATGATCGAGGGCTACCTGCAGCTCGGCTACCTCGCCGCGGTGACCGAGCGGATGCGGCTCGGCGCCGTCGTGACGGGTGTCACGTACCGGCATCCGGGACTGCTGGCGAAGATCGTGACCGGTCTGGACGTGCTCTCCTCCGGCCGGGCTTTCCTCGGCATCGGTGCGGCCTGGTACGAGCGCGAGCACCTCGCGCTCGGCGTGCCGTATCCGCCGCTGAGGGAGCGTTTCGAGCGTCTGGAGGAGACCGTGCGGATCGCGCTGCAGATGTGGAGCGACGACGACGGCCCCTTCGAGGGCGAGCACTACCGGCTGGCCGAGACGATCAACGTGCCGCAGTCGATCCAGCGTCCGCATCCGCCGATCGTCATCGGCGGCGCGGGGGAGAAGAAGACCCTCCGCCTCGTCGCGCAGTATGCCGACGCCTGCAACCTCATCGTCTCGGGACCGGACGAGGCGGCGCACAAATTGGACGTCCTCCGCCGACACTGCGACGACCTCGGACGCGACTACGACGCGATCGAGAAGACGGTGATGGGCCGCGCGGTCGCGTTCGAGGACCCGGCTGCGTTCGTCGCCCTCGCCGAGCGGTACGCCGCCCTCGGGATCGAGCACATCCACCTCGGCGGCCTCGGGCCCGACGTGCCCGCGACGATCCGCCGCTTCGGCGACGAGGTCGCCCCGCGCATCCGGGATCTCTGAGCCCGCGGGCCGCCATGGCCGGTCGCCGACACGAGGAACGGCTCCTGATCACGACGATCCGGAGCCGTTCGCACTCGCGTGCGCGAGGGGGGACTTGAACCCCCACGCCCTTTCGGGCACTAGCACCTCAAGCTAGCGCGTCTGCCATTTCCGCCACCCGCGCGAGTGCGGCATCCGGCGGCGAGCCGCCGGGCCGAGGTACGACACTAGCACGGGGCATGCGGCGCGGATGGGCGCGGGTAGCGTGGAACGGGTGACCGATCCCACGCCTTCCGACACCGCGTCGGCCCCCGTCGCCCCCGAGCTCGAGGAGACCGCGGCGATCGCCCGCGACCTCATCCGCATCGACACGACGAACTGGGGCAGCGGACGCTCGAACGGCGAGGCGGAGGCCGCCGCGTACGTCGCGGAGAAGCTGCGCGACCTCGGCCTCGAGCCCGCCACCTACGAGGCGGCACCGGGCCGCACGAGCGTCGTCGCACGCGTCGAGGGAGCCGACCGCACCCGGCCCGCCCTCGTGGTGCACGGGCACCTGGACGTGGTGCCCGCCGATCCCGCGAACTGGAGCGTCGACCCCTTCGGCGGGGAGGTCCGCGACGGGCTGCGGTGGGGCCGGGTGGGGGTGGACTAGAAGGACATGGACGCGATGATGCTCACCGCACTCGGCGACCTGCTCCGCGCGGGGCAGCGGCCGGCTCGGGATCTCGTGGTCGCGTACTTCGCCGACGAGGAGAACGGCGGCACCTTCGGGGCGCAGTGGATGGTCCAGGAGCACCCGGAGCTGTTCGCGGGGGCGAGCGAGGCGATCAGCGAGGTCGGCGGGTACTCCATCGACGTCGAGGGCCGGCGTTCCTACCTGCTGCAGGTGGGGGAGAAGAGCCTGGTCTGGATCAGGCTGATCGCCCGTGGGCGCGCCTCGCACGGCTCGCGCGTCACCCACGAGAACGCCCTCGTGCGGCTCGCGGAGGCGGTGGCGCGGATCGGGTCGCGCGAGTGGCCGCTGCAGTGGACCGACACCACCCGACGCCTCATCGACGATCTGCGCGGCCTCCTCGATCACCCGGAGGCAGCGGAGGACGCCGCGGCGGTGAACGCGCTGATCGCGCGCACCGGGCACGGCGCCGGGTTCCTCTCCTCCACCCTCCGCGTCACCTCGAATCCGACCGGTCTGGAGGCGGGCTACAAGCACAACGTCGTGCCGGATCGCGCGGAGGCGCTGGTGGACATCCGCACCCTCCCCGGCGAGGAGGACCGGGTGCTCGAGGAGATCCGCGGGCTGGTCGGGGAGCACGTCGAGGTGGCGGTGGTGCAGCGCGACGTGGGGCTGGAGAACCCCTTCGAGGGCGACCTGGTGCAGCGGATGATCGACGCGCTGCACCGGCACGACCCCGGCGCGCCGGTGCTGCCCTACCTGCTGGGCGGGGGCACCGACAACAAGGCGCTCAGCCGCCTGGGCATCCGCGGCTACGGCTTCGCTCCCCTCCGGCTCGGCCCCGAGCTCGACTTCCCCGGCATGTTCCACGGCGTGGACGAGCGCGTGCCCCTGGATGCCCTCCGCTTCGGGCGCGCGGTCCTGGCCGACCTCCTGCGCTCCTGCTGACGCCGGCCCTGTGCTCCTGCCGGCGCCGGCACTGACAGAATCGGCCCTCGTGCAGCTCTTCGACGCGATCATCCTCGGCCTCGTGCAGGGCCTGACCGAGTTCCTGCCGATCTCCTCGAGCGCCCATCTCCGGGTCATCGGCGAGCTGCTCGGCATCGGCGGCGATCCCGGTGCGCGGTTCACCGCCATCGTCCAGCTCGGCACCGAGACCGCGGTGCTGGTCTACTTCCGCCGGGACCTCGCCCGGATCGCCGCCACCTGGGCGCGCTCCCTCGCGCGCACGCAGCTGCGCCGCGATCCGGATGCCCGCCTCGGCTGGTTCATCATCCTCGGCTCGATCCCGATCATCGTGCTCGGGCTGCTTCTCCAGGACCAGATCGAGACGGTGTTCCGGTCCCTGTGGATCGTCGCCGGCACGCTCATCGTGTTCGGGCTGATCCTCGGATTCGCGGATGCGCTGAGCCGTTCCACCCGGACCGTGAAGGACCTCACCTGGCCGCACGCGATCGGATTCGGCCTGGCACAGTCGCTCGCGCTGGTGCCGGGCGTCTCCCGCTCCGGCGGCACGATCACGATGGGGCGGATCCTGGGCTACGAGCGCGCCGCCGCCGCGCGGTACTCCTTCCTCCTCGCACTCCCCGCGGTCTTCGGCTCCGGGCTCTACGAACTCGCCAAGGCCGTGACCGAGCCGTGCACGCGCGCCGCCGCCGCGGCCCGGTCCTGCACCCCGGAGATCTTCAGCCCGGTCGAGACGGCCGTCGCGACGCTGGTGGCGGGCCTGGTCG
The DNA here is from genome assembly GCA_016212425.1 of Micrococcales bacterium. GTDB lineage: Bacteria > Actinomycetota > Actinomycetes > Actinomycetales > Microbacteriaceae > Schumannella. Next base: position 16,160 of record JACRGJ010000109.1, read on the forward strand.
GCTTCGCCGTCATCCATCTGTTCTTGCGGTACATCTCGCACCGCTCGTTCCTGCCGTTCGTGCTCTACCGGGTCGGTGCCGGCGTCCTGCTCATCATCCTGCTGCTCACCGGAGTGCTCTCCGCCTCCGCGTAGGGGGCGGGGCGGGAACCGGCCAGGGGCATCAGCCCCGAGGCCCGCGCGGTTCGGGGCCGTTGCCCGCCCGTCCGTCGCGGCGCCGGAGGTAGCGCTCGAACTCCTCGGCGATGGCGTCGCCGGAGGCCTCCGGTGCGTCCACCGTGTCGCGCGCCTGCTCGAGCTGCTGGATGTACTGGGCCATGTCGTCGTCGTCCGAGGCGAGGGCATCGATGCCGCTCTCCCACGCCGCCGACTCCTCGACGAGCGATCCGCGGTCCACGACCACCTCGACGAACTCCTCGAGACGCTGGATGAGCGCGAGGGTCGCCTTGGGCGAGGGCGCGTTGTGCACGTAGTGCGGCACGCTCGCCCAGATCGACAGGGTCGGGATGCCGGCCCGCTCCGCCGCCTCGGCGAGGACCGAGATGATGCCGACCGGCCCCTCGTAGGTGGAGCGCTCCAGGTCGAAGCGTTCCCGGACCAGCGCGTTCTCGCTGGTGGCGAAGACCGAGATCGGCCGGGTGTGCGGCACGTCGGCGAGCATCGCGCCGAGGAAGAGCACGCCCGATGCGTCGACGGCGAGGAGGTGGTCGACGATCTCGCTCGAGAACGTCTTCCATCCGCGCGAGGGCTCGGTGCCCAGCAGGAGGTGGAGCTTCGAGCCGGGCACGCCGGAGGCGTACAGCGTGACCTCGGGCCACTCGAGGGTGCGAGCGCCGTCCTCGTCGAGCACCCAGGTGGGCCGGTTGAACTGGTAGTCGAAGTAGTCCTCCGACTCGACCGAGGCGACGGGCACCGCCTCCAGCTGCTCCCGCAGGGTCTCCACGACGCCGCTGGCCGCCTCGCCGGCATCGTTCCAGCCCTCGAAGGCGACGACCACGACCGGGCCGCTGCCCAATCCGGGGAACTGAACCACGACGTCTCCTTCCCGCCGCAGCTCCGGCAGATCGGTCCGGCCGACCGGTGCGACCGTCCGGACCACAATAGGGCGACCGCGCTCCGGTCGCCGGGCGCGCCCATCTCCTGCCCCGAGCAGGGGAACCGCCCGAGCATCCGGACTGCCTAGACTCGCCTGACGTGACCTCGCTCCGGCCCGCCGCGCTCCTCACCGACATGGATGGCACCCTCGTCGACACCGAGCCCTACTGGATGGCGGCGGAGACCGAGCTCATCGAGTCCTTCGGCGGCACCTGGACGCACGAGGACGCGCTCGAGGTGGTCGGCTCGGGTCTGGAGTCGGCGGCCGTCATCTTCCAGTCCCGCGGCGTCGATCTCGGGGTGCCGGAGATCATCGATCGGCTCACGGACCGCGTCCTCGAGCGGATCGAGGTGACCGTCCCGTGGCGCCCGGGAGCGCGCGAGCTGCTGGCCGCGGTCCGTGCCGCCGGCATCCCCGTCGCCCTGGTCACCATGTCCGTGCACCGGATGGCCCACCGGGTAGCCCAGGCGATGCCGGCCGGCACCTTCGCCGCGATCGTCCCCGGCGACGACGTGCGCTCCAAGCCGTTGCCGGATGCCTACCTGGCGGCGGCGCAGCTGCTCGGCATCGACCCCCGTGACGCGGTCGCCCTGGAGGACTCCGAACCCGGGGTCGCATCCGCCGTCGCGGCGGGCGCGTCCACGATCGCGGTGCCGCTGCACGTCCACCTCCCGGAGAGCCCGGCCTACACGCTCTGGCACGGCCTGGAGAACCGCACCCTCGACGACCTCGCCGCGGTCCACGGCGAGCGCCGCGAGCTGCGGATGCGGTCCCGCCGCCCATGACCGGCGTCGAACGCCGGCCCAGCGGTCCCTTCGCGGAGGGCGACCGGGTGCAGCTCACCGGCCCGAAGGGACGCCGGAACACGGTCACCCTCGGCGCCGGGAAGGTCTTCCACTCACACCGCGGCACCCTCGCGCACGACCTGCTGCTCGGCCTGCCCGACGGCTCGGTCGTCGAGAGCTCCTCCGGCGACCGCTATCTCGCCCTCCGGCCGCTGCTGGCCGACTTCGTCATGTCGATGCCGCGCGGCGCCGCGATCGTCTACCCGAAGGATGCGGCGCAGATCCTCAGCCTCGCCGACGTGTTCCCCGGCGCCACAGTCGTGGAGGCGGGGGTCGGCTCGGGTGCCCTCTCCCTCTCCCTGCTGCGTGCCGTGGGAGCCGAGGGCCGCCTCCTCTCCGTCGAGCGGCGCGCGGAGTTCGCCGACATCGCCCGCGCCAACGTCGCCGCGTTCCTCGGCGCGCTTCCCGGCAGCTGGGAGGTCCGCGTCGGCGATCTCGCGGACGAGCTTCCGGGTGCCGTGCCGGCCGGCACCGTCGACCGCGTCGTGCTCGACATGCTCGCGCCGTGGGAGTGCCTGCCTGCCGTCTCCGACGCCCTCCGCCCGGGCGGCGTGCTCCTCTGCTACGTCGCGACCGTCACCCAGCTCTCGCGCGTCGTCGAGGCGATCCGCGACACGCGCGTGTACACGCATCCGCTCCCCGTCGAGACCCTGGTGCGCGGCTGGCACGTCGAGGGCCTCGCCGTGCGGCCCGACCACCGGATGGTCGGCCACACCGGCTTCCTCGTCACCGCGCGCCGGCTGGCACCGGGCGCGGAGCTCCCGCAGCCCCCACGGCGCGCGTCCAAGACCGAGTACCAGGACGAGGACGTGGAGGCCTGGACGCCGGGCGCGCTCGGGGAGCGGGGACGCAGCGACAAGCGCCTCCGCCGGGTGGTCCGCGACGCGGAGGCGCTCGAGCGCGAGACCGGCGCCGCGTCCCGGCGGCCGGATCCCGACGCTTGAGGCTGCCGATAGACTCGACCCGCCCCAGCCCGAGAGGAACACCGCCCCGTGCGTCCCGCCACCGCGCGCCGTGTGCGCGCCCTCGCCACGCTCGTGGTCGCCGCCCTCGCCCTGACCGCCTGCTCCACGACGGTCAACGAGACGCGCAACAACGCTGCCTGCGGACCCTTCCGCTCCGGGGCGACGAGTGACGCGGTGACCGCGCGCGGAACGAGCTCGCAAGGCCCGACGGTGCGCTTCCCGACACCGCTGCGCGCCGCCGGCAGCCAGGTGAGCGTGCTCCGCCAGGGGTCGGGCGCCGCGTTGGCCGACGGCGAGCTCGCCCGGGTCGGGGTCAGTCTGTTCTCCGGGGTGGACGGATCCGCCCTGCAGCGCATCGGCTACACGAAGGCCAGCGTGCTGCCCCGCCAGGCGGGCGGGACGAACTCGCTGGACAAGTCGCTGCTGTGCCGGAGGGTGGGCGAGCGCTATGCGCTCACCTCCAGCGCGAAATCGGTCTTCGGAGCGGGCGCGGTGGCTCAGCTCGGGTTGAAGGACTCCTCGACGCTCGTGCTCGTCGTCGATGTCCGGGCGCGGTACCCGGGCAAGGCCGACGGCGTCAACCAGCTGCAGAACGGCTCGCTTCCCGCCGTGGTCACGGCGGTCGACGGGCAACCCGGGATCGTCCTTCCGGGCAGCCCGGCGCCGAAGGGCGAACGTTCGGCACGGGTCAAGGCCGGGGGCGGCGCGACGATCGCCACGCGTGACCGGGTCCTGGTGAAGTTCAGCCAGTTCGCCTGGGGCGCCACCGCCACCGTCCAGAACGACCAGAGCTGGACGAACCGGACCGCGTTCGCCATCGCCGCCGGCACGGCCTCCGCCGAGGCCCCCTTCGGGGCGAAGCTCGTCGGTGAGCGCGTCGGCTCCCAGCTGCTGTACGTGTTCCCGGGACAGCAGGCTCCCACGGTGTGGGTGGTCGACGTGCTCGGGATCATCCGCGGCTGACTTCGGTCTCGACCCGCGGGTGCGCCCCGGTGTTCCGTAGGATCCTGTGTCGTGTCGGAGCCCGGACGGATGACGCGCATCCCCGTCGAGGAGAGGCTGTTCAGCCTCGTCCTCGCGCTGCTCGCGACCGAGCCCGGGCTCACCAAGAACGAGATCCTCTCCTCGGTGCAGGGCTACCGCCAGCGTTACTCCGCGGGCGGCGACAACTCCGCGCTTGAGCGCCAGTTCGAGCGCGACAAGGACGACATCCGCGACCTGGGCGTGCCCCTGGAGACCCTGGACTCGCCGGATGACCCCGGCAACAACCAGACGCTGCGCTACCGCATCCCCAAGGGCGCCTACGACCTTCCCGCCGAGATCGCCTTCACCCGGGACGAGTCGGCCCTCCTCGGCTTGGCGGCGATGGTCTGGCGTGAGGGGGAGGTCGCGGGGGAGTCGCGCCGCGCGGCCGTGAAGCTGCGGGGCCGGGCCCCCACCGGCGCGGCGCCGGTGCTCGGCTACCAGCCGCGGGTGCGGATGCGCGAGGCGGCGTTCGAGCCCCTTCGCGACGCCATCGACCGGAGGCGCCTTGTCCGCTTCCCCTACCTGAACCCGGGGCGTACGGAAGCGGTCGACCGGGAGGTCATCCCGCTCGCGCTGCTGTCCTATCAGGGCCGCTGGCTGCTCGCCGCGCAGGAGCCGGACTCCCGCCGCCGGAAGAACTTCCTGCTGCGCCGCATCGTCGGCTCGATCACCCCCGGCGCCCCCGCTCCCGAGGTCCCCGGCGACATCGTCGCCGAGACCCTCGCCGAGCTGGAGCAGGTGTGGCGACGCGGGGTCGCCGTCGTGCAACCCGAACCCGAGTCGGACGCCGCACGCCGGCTCGCCGGCCGGC
>JACRGJ010000110.1 GCA_016212425.1 Micrococcales bacterium
CCGGCACCCCTCTTCAGCGGGTGGGCGCGCTCGCCGCCGAGGGGCTGGTCGACACCATGCCGCGCCGCGGCTCGATCGGCCTCTCGTGGGGCAGCGCGGTTCAGGCGTTGGCGGACGCCCTCCCGGAGGGCGGCCACTACCCAGACGTACAGGTGCTGCCGCTCGTCGGCGGGCTCTCGATCGTCGACTCCGCCCGCGACGCCAACGTGATCATCCAGACGGTCGCGCAGAAGCTCGGCGCGAACTCGCAGCGCCTGTTCGCCCCGGCGGTGGTGGAGTCGGCAGCGACTCGCGATGCGATCCTGCGCGAGCCTTCGATCCGTTCGGTGCTGGACGCGGGCGGCGCAGCGACCCTGGCGGTCGTCGGGGTCGGTACGGTCGGGTTCGGCGCCTCCAGCGAGATCGTCGACTCCATGCACCTGGATGCCGCCGCCACCGCCGAGTTCCTCGCCAGCGGCGCGGTGGGCGACTGCTGCACGCGGTTCTTCGACGAGGACGGCGTCCCCGTGCGGTCGGCGGTCGACGATCGCGTCGTCGCCATCGACCTCGAGTCGCTGCGCGCGATCCCGACGGTGGTGGGAGTGGCGGCCGGCCCCCGGAAGTCGGCCGGCCTCCGGGGGGCCCTGCGCGGGGGCCTCATCGACGTGGCGATGGTCGACTCCGACCTGGCCGAGTCGCTGCTCGCCTGACTCCTCTGCCGTCTGTCGCCGTTCTCCGGCCGGATCGTCTCTCCACCCGGCCCGTCTCCCGCGTCCGGCCCGTCTCCCCCGGACTCCTCTCCCGTTCGGAGCGCGGGTCGTCCCGTGGGGTCAGACGCTCTCGGCCAGCGACTGCGGGTGGGCGAAGAGCTCCTGCAGGGCGGAGAGGTAGCGGCCCGCATCCGCCCCGTCGGTCACGCGGTGATCGACGGTGATCCCGACCGTGCAGAGGGTGCGCACGGCGATCCGGCCGTCGCCGATCGCATCGACCCGCTCCCCCACCGAGCCGGTGGAGAGGGCCGTCGCGTGCGGTGGAGTGAGGAGGGCGTTGAACTGGCGAACACCCATGCCACCGAGGTTCGACAGCACTGTCGTTCCGCCGCTCAGACGGTCCAGGCCGGTGGTTCCGGCACGCGCGGCGGCGACCGCGTCCCGCACGTCGGCGACCAGCTCCGCGATCGGGCGGCGGTGCGGGTCGCGGATGACCGGCGCGATAAGACCCGCGGGACTGTCGACCGCGAGCGCTACGCCGATCCCCTTGATCGGCACAATGGCATCCGACTCCCACCGAGCCGTCAGCGCCGGCACCCGGGAGAGGGCGATCGCGTGCGCGCGGAGCAGGAGAACTGTCCAGGAGGCCCCATCCAGCAGCTCGTGCCGGATCCTGGACGCCGGGCCGAGGTCGAGGTCGGCGTACGCGGTGAATTGCGGCACCAGCGCGGAGGCGGTCATGACCTTCGCGATCTGAGCCCGCATCCGGCGAGCCCGGCCCGCGGTCGGGTCCTCGGCGCCCCCGGGGACGACCGGAGCGGCCGCGTCCTCCTCGGGTGCACGCATCTCGGGGCGGTGCGCGACCGGGGCGGGCGCGACGTGGGACGGCGCGGCGGGCGGCGCCACCACACGCAGCGAGCCGGTCGCCGTCTCCACGTCGGCCACCCGCACGGTGTGCCACGGCCCGGTAGGGGTGAGCGTGTGCAGGTCGATGCCCCATTCGGCCGCCATCGATCGCGCCAGCGGCACCGCGCGCACCCTGTCGCTGCCCGGGGAGCGCGGCGCCGTCGTCTCGGTGTGCGCCGCGTGCGCGGCCGACTCCGTCTCGACCGGGGAGCCGGTGGACGCATCCGGGCCGTCGAACAGACCGCCCAGCAGATCGTCGGCATCCGTGGTGATGAACCCGATGGGCTCCCCCACCGGAACGGCGTCGCCCACCTCCGCGACGATGCGGGCGAGCACGCCCTCGAACGGCGACTCGACCTCCATGTCGACTTTGTCGGTGGCGACCTCGCACACCACCTCTCCCTCGCGGATCGGGTCGCCGGGCTTCTTGAGCCAGGAGACCATGGTGCCCTCCTCCATCGTCATCGACATCTTCGGCATGGTGAGGGCGAGGTCGGCCATGTCACCACTCCCGGACGAGTCGGGTCGCGGCCGCGACGATGTCCTCGACCTGCGGCACGGCGGCGCGCTCGAGCTGCGGCGCGTAGGGGATCGGGATGTCCAGACCCGCGAGCCGCGCTACGGGCGCGCGCAAATGGACGAAGGCCTCCGACTCGGCGATGACTGCGGCCACCTCCGACATGAAACCGAGGGTCTTCACCGCCTCCTGCACCAGCAGCACGCGTCCGGTGCTGATGACCTCGCGCACGATGGTCTCGGAGTCCAGCGGCTTCAGCGTGCGGGGATCGACGACCGTGGCCTGGATGCCGTCGGCGGCAAGACGCTCCGCCGCCTCGAGCGAGCGGGACACTTCCACCCCGGTGGCGACGATGGTCAGATCCGCGCCGCGGCGACGCACCGAGGCGACGCCGATGGGTGTCGTCGCGTATCCGGTGCGGACCTGGCCCGGGGTCTTGTAGAGCAGCTTGTGCTCGATGACCACGACCGGGTTGGGATCCTCGATCGCCGAGAGCAGCAGACCCTTCGCGTCGTCGGCCGTGGCGGGCATGAGCACCTTGAGCCCTGGGACGTGCGCGAACCACGCCTCGAGGCTCTGGGAGTGCTGCGCCGCGGCACCCGTCCCCGAGCCGCCGGGTGCACGGATGACCAACGGCACCTGCATCGCACCGCCGAGCATGAAGTGGATCTTCGCGGCCTGGTTGGCGATCTGATCCATCGCCTGCGCGGTGAAATCCGAGAACTGGATCTCCACGATCGGGCGCATCCCCGTCACCGCCGCGCCGACGCCGGCACCCACGATGCCGAGCTCGCTGATCGTGGTGTCGCGTACCCGGTCGGGACCGATGCGGTCGACGAGGTCCCCCGTCACGCCGAATGCGCCGCCATAGCGGCCGACGTCTTCGCCCATGAGGAACACCCGCTCGTCGCGGCGCATGGCCGTCGTGAGTGCGTCGCGGATGGCTTCGGCGTAGGTCATGACGGTGGTCTCGGTCGCCCCGGTCACCCTGACCTCCGTCCCGGTGGCGGCTCCGTGGTCGCTCATCGGGCGTAGACCCCCGAGAGAAGATCGGCGGCCGAGGCGTCCGGGGCGGCGTTCGCCCGCTGCACGGCGCCGCGCAGCTCGTCTCGCACACCGGCGCGCACCTGGTCGAGGTCGGCCCGGCCGACCAGTCCGCGTTCCAGGATGGAGTGCTCGAAGCGCTCGATCGGGTCGCGTTGGCGCCAGTCCTCGATCTCGTCCCGCGTGCGATACAGGTTCTTGTCCGACTTCGAGTGGCCGCGCCAACGGTAGGTCTGGGCCACGATGAACGTCGGACCCTCGCCCGCGCGCGCCCGCGCCACCGCATCCGTCGTCACCGACTCGACCGCTTCCGGGTCGTTGCCGTCGACCGTGACTCCGGGAATGCCGTAGCCGCGGGCGCGGTCGGAGAGCTGCTCGAGCGGAAAAGCTTTCGCCGACGACATGGACATGCCGTAGAGGTTGTTCTCGCAGAGGAAGATCACCGGCAGCTTCCACATGGCGGCGAGGATGACGCCTTCGTGCCACGCGCCCTCGCCCAGCGCGCCGTCGCCGTGAAAGCACACGGTCACCTGATCGGTTCCGCGCATCCGCGACGACAGTGCCGCGCCGGTCGCGATCGGCACGCCGCCCGCGACGATGCCGTTGGCGCCCAGGTTGCCCGTGGCCGTGTCGGCGATGTGCATCGATCCGCCGCGACCCCGGCAGTAGCCGGTCTCCTTGGCCAGCAGCTCGGCCATCATCCGCTCGAGATCGGCGCCCTTCGCGATGCAGTGCCCGTGCCCGCGGTGCGTGGAGGTGATGTAGTCGTCGGGCCGCAGAGCCCGACACGCGCCGGTGGGTACAGCCTCCTGGCCGATCGAGAGGTGCATGGTGCCGTGCATCAGCCCGCGGCCATAGAGGTCTTCGACGGCTTCCTCGAAGCGGCGGATGCGCCACATGGTGGTGAACGCGTCGAGTGCGGATGCGCGGTCGTACCGGACCTCGGTCATCGGCTCACCACCCGCTCCGGTGTCTGTCCGGACGGAGAACTGCTGCGGGTCATCGTTGTCCACCCTCGGTCGGAGATAATCACATACGTGATTACAATAATCAACTTCGTGCTTCACGATACGCCGGGACGGTCCGCTCGACAAGCGCTTGTCAGGCGCTGGTATCCGCAACGAGGAGCGATGAAGTCACGACCGGCGCGCCAGTCGTTCGCCGAGCGAACCGACGACCGAGAAGACGAGCCGTTGCTCGCCCTTGTCGAAGCTGTAGCGCGGTGGTGGGCTCAGACGGAAAGCAGCGCCGCCACCGGCGAATCGCTGAGCTGACCGTCGCGCACGAGGGCATCCTGAAGCCTCCGCAGGATGACGATGGTGCGGGTCTCGTCGAGTTCGACGTCATCGTAGGTGACAGGGGTGCCCTTTCCCACCGGGCGCACGAGCGTCGCGGCGGCGGCCAACCCGATGGGCAGTTCGCGTCCCGCCGCGGCCTCCTCCGCCGGCACCGCGTCCCCGTAGACGTCTCGGCCGCCGATGCCATCGATCCGGACACCCACCGGGAGGTCGCGCTTGGCCACGGCGGAGACATCCGCGTTCCAGGCTTTCGGAGCGAACGACGGACGACCGTCGATCATCACCTCCCCGATCGTGAGGACGGCCTCGATGCTCGCCAGGTGGTACGGGCGGTAGAAGGCGAAGTTCGGTCCCGGGCCCATTTTGAGATAGCTCAGTTCCTCGCGGACGACCGGGTCGGTGGCCTTGGCCACCACGAAGACGCCCGGGGCGACCGGCCCGGTGGCGTAGTCGACGACGCCCGCGGCGGGAAGGACGCCGCCTTCGTTCACGGGCGCAAACAGCTCATGCAGAGTGGGGACCGTGGCCGGCGCACCGACCATCGAACGCTGCGAAAGGGCCAAGTCGGCGCCGTTGGCGAGCGCCGCCATCTCGATCATCGTCTTGGTGCCGTCGACGAAGCTGCACAGCATCTTGGGGTTCATGCCCTTGAGCGCCGCCTCGTCGGCGAGGGATGCGGGGGTGGCGTCGTGGTCGAGCGGGTTGTTCTTGCCCTTCCCAGCCGACACCAGTTCGAGCCCGATGTCCTCCACGTACTCGACGAGCTTCAGGCACTCGACCGGCTCGTCACCGCGACAGACTGTGTAGACCAGGCCGGCGCGCTTGGCGATCCGCGCGAGCAGCAGGCCCACGGTGACGTCGGCCTCCACCGTCATGAGCGCGACGTGCTTTCCGCCCAGCAGCCCCGCCAGGGCCACCTTCGCCGCGACCTCGGGCACCCCGGAGCATTCGATGATCATGTCGACGGGCAGGCGGGGCAGGAGCAGCGCATCGTCGACGACGACGTGACGCCCCAGCGAGATCGCTGAGTCGAGTTCGTCGACATCCGCCGACTGCACGGGATCGGCGATGCCGGCCTTCGCGAAGGCCGCGATCGCCCGCGCCGGCGCCACATCGGCGACGGCGGCGATGTCGACGCCCTTCTGACGGGCGATCTGGGCGATGAAGCCGGTGCCCATCTGACCCGCTCCGACGAGACCGATCCGCACCGGCCGACCGAGTTCCCTTTCACGTGCCAGTAGGGGGGCGGTATATGCCACGGTCTCAATCCGATCCGCTTGAAGCACTTGTGTGATCAAGCACAGTCAACAATGTGATCCAAATCTATGCGCTGGCTCGTAGAGTGGCAATCGCCGCTCAGCCTTGCGCCGCCCGTGATGCCCTAGCCCGCAGGATGCTTGTGTAGTTGTCGAGGGCATACTGCACGGCGTCCCGCAGCTTGCGCTCGCTGATGCGGTCGAAGACCCCCTTGATCGGGCCGATGATCTCGGGACGGCCGCGGAACCGGGCGAAGACGGTGATGCCCACCATGCCCTCCGCCGCCACGATGCGCCGCTCCTTCCGGTCGATCACGAGCAACACGACCGCACCGCGGAGGTAGCCCTTCCCGCGGCCGGAGACCAGGAACATGTCGTTCTCGCCGGCGAAGGCGCGCGTCATCCGTTGCGCGGCCCGCGAGTAGTAGAGGTGCTGCAGGATGCTCGTGCCCACGCTGAGCAGCAGGGCGACGATCAGGATCAGGGCGAACCAGCCCGTGCTCTGGCCCACGGATCACACCGTCCCGATCAGCTCGATGCGGTCGCCCGCCGCCGGGCGCGGTAGGCGCCCCACTGTGGTGACCGCGCCCGGGAGCAGCTTCTGATCCTCCTCCGGGTCCATGTAGAGCACCAAGTGCCCCAGCGAGCGGAGGTTCTCGCCGGCCAGGTGCCCGACCGCCGCGACGGTCACCTCCGCGTCGCCGACCCGCAGCACGTCCCCAGCCCGGGGGTCGCGCTGCGGGCCGACGGCCCCGCGGTGGACGACACTCACCTCGGCGAGGGCGTCGGGGCAGGGCTCGCCGAAGAAGATCGCGATCCCCGCGTCGAACATCTCGCCCGCGTCGTCTCCTGTGGAGACGACCTCAGAGGTGAACAGTGTCGCCATCGTGCACTCTTCTCTGTCGTGTTCCAGTCGGGGATGCCGAGGCCGGCTTCAGACCACCAGGACGAAGCTGACGGCCCAGGCGATGACCACCGACAGCGGCGAGGTGATGAGCCGCGAGAACAGCACGGCCGGCACACCGACCGCCACAGTCTCCGGCTTCGCCTCACCGAGAGCCAGCCCGACAGGCACGAAGTCGCAGCCCACCTGCCCGTCGATCGCGAACAGCGTCGGGAGCGCGTACTGCACCGGTAGCGCGCCCGAGGCGACCTGCGTACCCATGAGCACGCCGATCACCTGCGCTATCGCGGCACCCGGGCCGAGGATGGGCGAAAGGAACGGGAGGCCTGTGATGACGCCGAGCAACACGAGGCCGATCGGGTTGCTCGCCAGTGGCGTGACGCCCTTGGCGATGAGGTCCGAGAGACCGGTATAGGTCACGATGCCGATCAGGAGGCTGACGTAGGCCATGAACGGGAGGATCGTCTGCAGCACCAGCTGGATCGTCTGCCGACCCGACGAGAGCAGCGTGTTGATGATATTGCCGATCACCGAGCCGAAGCTGGTCGCGGCGTTCGAGAACGCACCGACCACCCCGCCCCCTTGGCTCTTCGATGCCCGAAGCTTCTCGGCGCCGGCGGCGCCGAACGCGCTCGCGGGAGAACCCGATTCTGCAGCCGTCGCCGTGACCTGCACCCCGTCGGTCGCCTCCACGTCGCCGGGCGTGACCGCGGAGACGAAGAGGTCGTCGGTGATGAACTGCGCAAGCGGGCCGGAGGGCTCGCCCGGGAAGACATCGACCGTGAGGAGTCGCTTCTTCGGATACACGCCGATGCGCGCGGTGCCCCCGCAGTTGATCACGACGGCGGCGACCCGCTCATCCGGGATGCTGGTGGTGAAGCCGTCGACGGCCTGCGCGCCGGTGAGATCGGCGATCCGCTGCGCGACGGGGTGGATCCCCCCGCCGGTAACGGAGAGTACGACGTCGCGCTCGGCGGTCGGGGTGATGCTCAGCCCCTTACCCCATCCGCCGTTGCCCGGGCGGACGAAGGCCGACGTGTAGGTCTTGGTGTCGCTCATCAGGCCTGCCCTCCCGCGGTCGCGGTCCGCACGGTCGCGCTCTTCCTGCTTTGCTTCTCCCGCTGGCGGTTCTCGGCGGCGATCCGGAAGTCCCTGTCGTAGTCGTCGAACACCTGGGTGAGGCCCTGCCGACGGATCAGCACGCGGGTGATCCACTCGGTGATGATGCCGCGCAGGAAGATCACGACGATGCCCGTGAAGAAGTACAGCAGCGCCAACAGCGGATACTTCTCCGGCGCTGCCTTGAGCACGCCGGCAGAGACGCCCGCCCATACGAAGATCTCGCCCGCGTTCGCGTGCGGGAAGAAGGAGGTGACCGGGTGCACGAACGACACCGCGGAGTCGTAGAAGGCCGGCTTCTGCTTTTCGGGCAGGTAGACGCCGAGCGAGTAGCACATCGGGTTGGTGAGCAGGATCACCGCGAGGATCGGCATCAGCGTATAGCGGGTCACGGCGAACCGGGACGACCACTGCACGGCACGGGTCATCCGCGCCTCGCCGACCCAGGTGGTGATGGCGTACATCAGCGTCAGCAGCACGATCAGGGTCGGCAGGATGCCGGTCACCAAGCCGACGAAGGCCTTGCCGGAGGCGTTGAACAGGCCGATGAAGTTGGTCGCGGCCCAGGTGAGCCCCTGGATGAAGGGGTTGTCACTGGCCGGGACCGGCGGATTGCTCGCTGCCTGGATGATGGCGTCGAGAACTGCTTGGCTCATCATTGATGCCCTTCCGCCGCAAACTCGTTGTCGGCGTCGTTGTCGGTACGGGATCCGGGGAACCCGAGAGTACAGCTGTTCACATATGTGACTAAGGTTGTCACACCTGCTCAGATAGTGATACACCCACCGGGCGCCGACGATCAACTGTTCCGTCCGAATCTCTCCGTGGTGCTGCGGCACCGCCGAGAGGGCCGAGCAGGCGATCGCTGACGGGTTATGAACCGTCGTCGCTCACGCGCGCATGCACCAGCGCGGTGGCGATCGCCGCCATCCCCTCGCCGCGACCGGTGAAGCCGAGCGCGTCCGAGGTGGTCGCGGCGATGCTGACGGACGCACCGATGAGGCTGCTGAGCAATAGCTCCGCCTCGCGGCGGCGCTCCCCGAGGCGAGGGTGATTGCCCACGATCTGCACCACCACGTTGCCGATGTCGAGGCCTTCCGCGCGGATCAATCGCACGGCATCGGTGAGGAAGTACTCGCCGGAGGCGTTGGCGTGGCGAGGGTCGCTCGACCCATAGACCGCACCCATGTCGCCCAGACGCGCCGCGGACAGCAGCGCGTCGCAGATGGCGTGCGCTACGACGTCGCCGTCGCTGTGGCCGCGCAACCCCGGCTCGCCGGGCCAGAGCAGTCCCGCGAGCCAGAGCGGCTGGC
>JACRGJ010000111.1 GCA_016212425.1 Micrococcales bacterium
ACCGAACGACCGAAATCATCCGACGCCACCGCAGAGGCCCCGCTCACGGTGACCGCCGCTGAGCTGGATGCGGTCGCACCGAGCGAGTCGGTCACCGTCAGAGTCAGCGTGTATGTGCCGGCTGTGGCGTAGGCGTGCGTCGCCGACGCACCCGACCCGGCGGCGGACCCATCACCCCAGTTCCACGAATACGCCAGCGTGGCGCCGTCACTCGCGGTGGAGGCGGATCCGTCCACTCCCACCGCAACACCCGAGGGCGACTTCGTGAACGAGGCGATCGGCGCGGCATGGGAGACGGCCGACGCGGAGGTCGACGAACCCGTCGCTCCCTTGTCGTCCGTGACGGTGAGTGTCACCGAGTAGGTGCCGGCGGTCGCGTACCGGTGGGTCGCTGTCGGCCCCGACCCTGCGGCGGTGCCGTCACCCCAGTTCCAAGAGTAGGAAGCGACCGTGCCGTCGCTGTCCGCGGAGCCTCGACCATCGACGCTGAGCGTCAGCCCGTCAGCCGAGCTCGTGAAGGAGGCGGCCGGTGGCGCGTTCGGCGCGGTCACGGTGACCGTGCGCGACGTCGTCCCGGTGAACCCCGCGCTGTCGGTGACCGTCAGGACGACGGTGTAGGTGCCGCTGGCAGCGTAGGAGTGCGTGGAGTTGGCTCCCGATCCGGACGCGGTGCCGTCGCCCCAGTTCCAGGAGTAGCCGGTCACGGTACGGCCCGTCGGCGCCGACGAACCTGATCCGTCCACGTTCACTGTCAGCGCCGAGGTCGACGCGCTGAACTCCGCCGACGGCGACGCGATCCCGTTGGCGAGACCGTACTGACGCAGCACCTGGGCATCGGTCAGGGCGCCCGGGTAGACCGAGACGTCGTCGATCGCGCCGGCGAAGTAGGCGCTCGAGGGCTGCCCTGGCCACCCATTGAGGTTGTCCCCGCCCACGCGCCAGTATCCGGAGAAGGCCTCGGCTGAGCTCGGACCCGTGTTGCTCGAGGCGAGCTGCCCGTCGACATACAGGCGCAGCCCCTCGGTCGGCGACAGCGTCGCGACAACCTGGTGCCACTGGCCATCGTTCAGCGCCGTCGGGGACGTCACGGTGTTGGTGGTGCCGTTGTAGACCCCGAAGGTGACCTGACCGTTGTCCTGCATGTACAAGTGCCGGTCGTAGCTGTTCGACTGGCCGCTGGCGGACGACCCGTACCCGACGATCTTCCCGCCGGAACGAGTGGTCGTCTTGATCCAGGCCGACACCGACAGTCGTGTCGTCGACGCGGGGACCTTCGCCGGCGAGGCGACGATGCCGGAGCCGGTTCCGTCGAAGACGGACGCGCGGTTGGCCGGCTCGGAGGCTATCGCTCCGCTCGTGGCTGCCACGCCCGAGCCGAAGTTCGGGGCTGCGGCCCCCGTCCAGTCCGTCTGGTCGTCTCCAAGACGCCAGTAGGTGGTCGCCCCGTCGCTCAGGACGCCCTCACCGTAGGCGGCGGACGCGGCAGACGACACCGTGACGGGGATCGGTGCGCTGGTGGCTTTGTTGCCTGCGGGATCCGTCGCGACGACGGTGTACTGCTGCGTCGTTCCCGGTGGTACTCCGGTGTCGGTGAAGGAGATGGGCGGCGTGTCCCACCACGTCGATTTGCTCTGCACGGTAGCCACAGCGGAGCTCACGCCCTGGCGATAGAGGCTGTACGTGAGTTGGAGGTCATCGCGATCCCAATTGGACGGGATCGAGACGTGCACCGTGCCGCCGGACTTCGAGGTGGCGGTTCCCGTCCAGTTGCTCCCCGAAAGGCGGGGCCCCTGCTTCGCTCCGGTCGAGGGATTGACGGCGAACCGCACCAGTCCGTAGAACTGCTTGTTGTTCACCGAGGTGAACTCGCCGCCGATCGAGATGTACTGGGTGTTCCCGGTGATCGACAGCCCGGCCTGTCCCAGGCCGGATGCGGTGCCGACGGTGAAGTCCGGATACCACGCGTACGCGCCGGGAGAGGGCGTGCCGCTCCAGTCCTTGTAGGTGTCTCCCGCGGTCGCCGAGCGAGTGAGGGTGCCGCGCGCATCCGCGGAGAACGCCTGCGCGTAGCGGTACGTGCGGGGATTCTGCTCCGGCCACAGCCCGACGGTCTCGCAGGCGTGCGTGTGGCTGGTCGAATAGACGACGCTGCCGGTGGAGAACACGCCGTAGGAGTCGCCATGGCAGTCGGCGACCCAGCGGATGTCGCCGGTTCCCGACTCCGCGGCGAAAACCCCCTCGAGATTCCCGACGGTCGCGTTCGCGTACACCCAACCCGTTCCGTAAACCCCGCCGGAATCGGCATTGAGCCCGAAGATCCCCGCCTTCCCGGCGTACTGCCCGGTGTTCCATCCGTTCACGACCGTCGCGGGAGCAGCCCAGGGCAGGATCGCGCCGTTGGCGAGATCGAGGGCGGCGAGCCCTCGCTGAACGGCCGAGTTGACGAGGTAGAACCGTCCTCCGACGATGACCTTGGAACCGGACGGGTCCATGACCATGGCGTCCACCTGCTGATCCGTGGTGGGCGCCCATCCGAGCAGCGCCCCGTTCGATGTCGAGAACGCGGCGAGATTCCCACGCGGGGTCGCGTTGGCCTGGGTGAACAGTCCCCCGACATAGACGACCGAGGCGGTTGCGGTGAGGGCGTACACCCCGGTCCCGCCGATGCTGGGCGTCACACCGGGAATGAGCGCTCCTGTGGCCGCGTCGACCGCGGCGAAGTTGTACCGGGTCTGACCATTCACCTGATTGAAGGATCCGCCGAGGTAGATCCGAGAGCCGTCCGGTGAGGCCGTGATCGCCTTCACGACCCCGTTGACGGTCGGGGCCCATGAGGTGAGCTGGCCGGTGACGATGTCGTAGGCGAGGGCGTTCGCCCGCGATGTGAGCGCTCCCTGTCCGGCTGCGGTTCCCGCGGCGCGGGCGTTGGAGAAGCTGCCGACGGCGTAGACGGTGTTCCCGACCATCGTCTGGGCCCAGACGTATCCGGAATCCAGCTGGATCGTGGGCAGCGGGTCGGCGGTGACGACGCTCGGGTCGCGCTGGGAGACCGGCACGGGAGACGGAAGACTCGCGGCCTCTGCTGGGTCCGCCGAGCCGGTGACGACGGCGAGGGCACCGACGCTCGCGACGGCGAGGGTGACAGCGAGTGCGACACCGCGGCGCAGGATCCGGGAGGAGAGGAAGTGGGTCATCACGTAACAGAGCCTTCGAATCGGGCGACCGGGGCTCCGGCCGAGTAGCTGATAGTCACGGTGACCGAGCGACCGCGGGGGCGAGGAAGCATGAAGACGTAGTCGCCGGATGCCGACGATCCGGGCGGGAGCTCACCGGAGAGCGGGGTCGGGTCCCCGCCGGAGGTGCCGACTCCGAAGGTGCCGTCGGATGCAGTGAGCTGCACCCACGCGGAGTCGACGTTGGTCGCGGCCTTGCCGGCATTCGTCACCACAACCGCGACCCTGACCGCGGCGCCCGAGACCTCGCCGGGGGTCGAGGCCTTCACCGTCGTCGGAGTGACGGACACCACGCGGATGCTGACGCCGGAGTCGACCTCCGCCCGAGCGCCGAGAGCGGTGTCCACCGTCGGCGCCGGCGCGGGCGCGGGGATCTGCTGGTCGACCGTTCCGCCGCCCGGCGCCGGAACGGTGCGCGTCGGATCGGGCTTGGGCGCCGATGCGGTGCGCGTCGGATCGGGCTCGGGCGCCGATGCCGAGGGTCGACCCGAGCTGACGCAACCGACCAGCGCGAGGGCGGTCAGCGCGGCGAGCGCCGTCGCGGCGATCGGGCGGAACGGCAGCCGGCGGGGGGCGGGCGACGCGGACGGACGCGACGTTCGTCTGCGGCGGCCCGTGGGGGACGGGTTCACGAGTCCTGCGATTCGGGTGGGACAGGAGGGGGACGATACGACACAGCGAGCGGCGGGGACCGCTCGACGGTGCTGGGCTGAGTCTAGCGGCGTTCCGGCCTCGGTCGCCCCCCCGTTCGGGGGGTGTCCCGCGCGATGCGCCGCGACGCCGCGAGCGCCCGCAGCGCAGGCGCGAGGGAGCGGAGCGGTCGGATCAGCTGGAGCCGTCCGCCCTGCATGAGAACGCGCCACATCAGGCGGGCGCTCGACTCGTCCCACCGCGCGATCGCCGCGGAATCCAAGTTCTTCGTGGCGAACATCATCCTGTTGCGGATGTTGAAGTAGTAGTAGATCGGCGACTTGGCTCGACCGAGGGAGGTCACGCGATGCGTGGCGCCCTCATCGTGCACCGCGACGATGTCGGATCGGGTCCGCACCGCCCCGCCGGCCCGCTGCACACGCACGCTGAGGTCCACGTCCTCCCAGTAGAGGAAGTACTCGTCGTCGAATCCGCCGACCAGGTCCCAGAGGGTCGCGGACACGGCGAGGCATGCTCCGCTGACCCACTGCATCAGGTCGGCCTCGTTCGTGCCCGGAGGCCGACCACGAGCAGAGCGGCTCCGCCCATCCGAGAGGTACAGGTCCTGCAGATCCCCGAACACGCTCCCGTCGGGGCGCACCACCACCGGCGCGACGAGATCCATCGGATGCTCGGACACATCCGCGACCAAGGAGCGCAGACCCTCCGGCTCCAGCCTCGCATCGGGGTTCAGCAGCACGAACGCGGACGCTCCCTCTTCTCGAGCCCGGGCGACGCCGAGATTGACGCCCCGCCCGAACCCCTCGTTGCGCTCCGAGAGGACGATGCTCCACCCCCTGCGCTTCCCCAGATCGAGAACGCGCTGCTGCTCTCCCGCCGAACTGAAGTTGTCGACGACGATGACGCGAATCCCCTCGAGACTCCCGATGCTGCCCCGAACGTTCGACTCGACCAGGGCAGCAGAGCCGAAATTGACCACGATGAGGGCCGGGGCCGACGCCGCCACCACTCAGTCCGGCCGCCCGGCGCGCAGGAGCTGCGTCAGGGCGTGGGCATCGGTTCGCACCCGCTCGAGCGTCGCGGCGTGAGCGCGACCGCCCAGACGATGCCCATCGCGGATCGCGTACGGATCCGAGGCGGTGCGCCCGGTGCCGGGCCAGCGGCGTTCCAGCGGGGGCAGGACCGCGCCCCGACGCGAATCCGCGTAGCGCGCGAAGGCCTCGACCACGAGGCGGCCGCGCTCATTCGGCGATCCGGTCCAACCGCGCCCCAGCCAGAGGGCCTCCCGCAATGTGAACGTGCGGCCCCGGGCTTCCGGCGCAAGACGTGCCAACGCGGCGCGGTGGGCAGGTGAAGCCGTCACCACCATCGCCGCTCCCAGCACCCGGGCGGCCGACACCGGGGACGGGCGGAAGCGCTCGGCGAAGGCGGGGAATCCCTCGTCCTCCCGGCGCTCCTCCTGCACGAGCGCGCAGATCGGTGACCCGGCCACGGCCTCCGTGCCCGCGCTCGCGATGCTGATGGAACCCAGTCCGGCCGAGCCGGCGAGCTCCCGACGCAGGATCCATTCGATGTGCGGCGACCGACAGACGTTCGCCGAGCAGACGACGAGGATGGTCGGGCGTTGGGCCGCGGGCAGGGCAGGCTCCTTGGTGATCTCAGCGGTGGGCGCTGGTGCCCCGCGCTCGCCGACGATATCATTCGCTGAGCGGCGATCCGCCCGAGACTCGCTCGCCTCTTCACCCTCCGCATCAACCCGAAAGCTTCCGATGACCCGAATCGGTTACGCCGCCGGCGCCTTCGACCTGTTCCATGTAGGTCACCTCAACATCCTTCGACACGCCCGCGCCGCGTGCGACCACCTGATCGCCGGTGTGGTCTCGGATGACATGCTCCGCCTGACGAAGGGGATCTCCCCCGTCATCCCCGTCTCCGAACGGCTCGAGATCGTGCGCAGTGTGCGTTGGGTCGACGAGGCGGTCGTGGAGACGGTGCCGGACAAGCTCGAGATGTGGCGCGAGCTGCGGTTCGACGTGTTCTTCAAAGGCGACGACTGGCGAGGCACGGAGAAGGGCGCTCGGCTCGAGCGCGAGTTCGACGCGGTCGGGGTCGAGGTCGTCTACTTCCCCTACACCGTCGCGACCTCCAGCACCGCGCTTCGTCGGGCCCTCGCCGCGCTCGATCACCTGTCGGCGCCCGAGCCCCGCGAGCGGCGCACCGCCACCACGTCCGGCTGAGGCCGGTCGTGCGCATCCTGTTCGACGGATATTGGTGGGGCTCCGGTTCGATCGCGAACCGAACGGTGCAACGCGAATTCATCCTCGCCTGGACGAGGGAGTTCCCTGACGACGAGGCGATCGTCGCCGTCCGACGCGGGATCGCGGTGACCGACCTGCCGCCCGGGGTCCGGGTCGAGCGCCGGCGACTGTGGCCCCATGCCCTCTCCAACCGGATCGAGCTCTCGTCGCTGGCCCGCCGGCTGAGCGCCGACGGAGTGCTCGCCCACAACTTCGCGCCACGGGCCCGCGGCAGTCTCACCTTCGTCCACGACCTGATGTTCGTCGAACATCCGGAATGGTTCAGCTGGGCGGAACGGCGCTACTTCGCCGGGATGGTGGCGATGAATCGCGGTCAGCGGCTCGCCTCCTCGACGGCCACGGAGGCACGGCGGATCGAGCGGTGGGTCACCGGATCGCCGCGGGTCCACGACGTGGGTCTCGCCGTCGGCCCCGAGCTCGCGGCGGCAGAGCCGTCGCCGCCCGCGGGGGCGCCCGACGTGGAATCCTTCGCGATGGTGGTCGGTCGCCTCAACGAGAGGAAGAACGTCAGCGCCGTGATCGAGGGAGCCGCGGCCTCCGCCTCGATCGATCCCGCCCATCCCCTGCTGATTGTCGGGGGTTCCGCGCACTCCGGGGTCTCCGCGCAGCTCTCGGCCGCCGCGCGTGCCGCCGTCGGCGACGGAACGGCGCGCTTCCTCGGCACCATCGACGACGCGGCACTGGCCTGGCTGTACCGGCACACCGCGCTGGTGATCTTCCTCTCGCTCGATGAGGGGTTCGGGCTCCCCGCGCTGGAGGGCGCGTGGTTCGGCGCGCCGCTTCTCGTCAGCGACATCCCCGTCTTCCGGGAGACCGTCGGATCGGTGGCGCACGTCGTCGACCCCCGGTCGCCTTCGGCCGAGATCGCCCGTGCGATCGACGCGGCATGGGCCCAGCGCCCCGACGGCGTGGCGGTCGAGCAGATCCGCGCGAGATACAGCTGGGAGCGCTCGGTGCACGGACTCCGGGACGCGATGCATGCCGGCTGAAGCTCGACGAGTCCGGGTCATGCAATCGTTCCGGGCCATCCGACCGACCACCAACCCCTACATCGCCATGCTCGACGCGGCTCTGGCAGCGAGTCCGGAGCTCGTGCACCTGCGCTTCTCCTGGCGACGCGCCCTGTTCGGCGCGTACGACGCGATCCATTTCCACTGGCCCGAGACCCTGCTGGGCGGCGCCCACTGGTGGACCAGCCTCGCGAAGCGCGGGCTGTTCACCCTGCTCGTCCTCCGACTGGCGCTCGGCCGGATCGCGGTGGTCCGCACCCTCCACAACCTCGCACTCCCCGAGGGGATCGGGTGGTGGCAGCGCGCGCTCCTGACGCGGGTCCTGCGGCAGACCACGCTGCAGATCACCTTGAACGCCTCCACGCCCGTCCGCGATGGCCGGCCCTCGGTGCTCATCCCGCACGGTCACTACCGCGACTGGTTCGCCGACCTGCCCCGCGAGGAACCGGTGCCGGGTCGCCTCGCCTTCGTCGGCCTGATCCGGCGGTACAAGGGCGTGGAGGATCTGCTCGCAGCTTTCACCGGGCTCCAACCGACCGCGCCGGGGGCCAGCCTGGAAATCGGCGGCATGCCTTCGAGTCCGGAGCTGCGCAGGATGCTCCTCGACGCCGCCGAGGCGAACCCCTCGATCGTCGTCCACCCCTCCTTCCTCGCCGACCGCGAACTCGTCGAGATCGTGACACGTGCTGAGTTGGTCGTTCTGCCGTACCGGATGATGCACAACTCGGGCACGACGCTCGCGGCGCTCTCCCTGGATCGTCCGGTGCTCGTGCCCGACAACGCGGTGAACCGGGCGCTGTCGGAGGAGGTCGGCGACGGCTGGGTGCACCTGTTCGCCGCCACCCTCACTCCGGCGGCGCTCGCCGCGGCGACAGCGGCGGTGCGGGCGCCTCGATCACAGCGCCCGACGCTCGCCGACCGCGAGTGGACCGAGGTCGCCGAGCGCCACGCGGAGGCGTACCACAGGGCGGTGGCCTTCCGCAGATCGCCGTCCGCCGCCCGGCTACGGTGAGACCCGTGGACCTCGGGACGGGGATGCGTCGTGCGGCCTTCGAGGCGAAGACCCGCGTCGGCGCCCGATCCAGCCGCAGCGCCGATGACGCGTTTCGGCAGATAGAAGCCCTGACCGCCGACGAGGTCGTCAGGATTCAGCGGGACCGCAGCATCCGACAGGCACGCTTCGCCTACCGGTCCAGTCCCTTCTATCGCGACCTCTACTCCTCCCACGGTGTCACGGAGCAGGATCTGCTCGACCCCGATGCGTTCAGCGCTCTCCCCGTGGTGACCAAGGCGGATCTCCGCGCCGGTTTCGGCCGGGTGACCTCGTCCGAGGCGGGACCTCGGAACAGCGCCGTCTCGGTGACGGGAGGGAGCACCGGCGAGCCGCTCCGAGTGCTCCGGGACCTGCGCTTCCCCGCTCGCGCGCTGGAATGGCGGCTGCTGCGATGGTGGGGTGTGGCGCCGTGGGCCGACCGCGGTGTGGTGACCCGCCACATCCTGCAGGGAGCGGATGCGGAGCGTCATCGGCGACAGTGGTGGCCCACCCGCCACCTCCAGCTGGACGCATTCTCCATCGACGAGCCGGCCCTCCGGCGCTTCCTCGACGAGTGGCGGTCGAGTCGCCCTCGCCTGCTCATCGGGTATGTCGGCGGTGTTCTGGAGCTGGCGCGTTTCGTCCGCGCCTCCGGCGCGGAGTTCCCGTCTCCGGACGCCATCGGCCTCACCGCATCGGCCTTGACGCCGGGAGCCCGCGCCGACATCGAGTCGGCCCTCGGCGGTGTCGCCTACGACCCCTACCGCTCCGCCGAGGTGCCGTGGATCGCCGGGGAGAGCGCCGCCCGAGACGGTCTGCTCGTCTTCGACGACGTGCGGCGGGTCGAGCTGCTCGGAGACGACGGGATCGAGGTGCCTGCGGGCGAGGAGGGCGAGGTCGTGGTGTCCGACCTGACGAACCGCGTGTTCCCGGTGATCCGCTACCGCCTGGGCGACGTCACCCGGCGTGTGCCCGGACTCGACTCCTCGGGGCTGCCGTTCACCCGGATCGCGACGATCGGCGGTCGGCGATCGGACGCCCTGCGCCTCGCCTCGGGGACGGTCATCGCCGGAGCGCTCGGCCATCTGTTCGATGACGCGCCGTCGACGGTGCGTCAGTTCGACATCCAGCAGGCAGCGGACTACTCGGTCGTGCTGCGTTGCGTCCCCGCCGACGATCCGGGTTTCCCCGACGCGCTCGAGACGGCCGCGCGACGGTTGCGAGCGGCGACGCGCGGAGAGGTCCCCGTCGAGGTGCGCGTCGTCGAGGAGATCCCCCACGTCGGGGGCAAGATGCGCTTCATCCGCAGCGATGCCCCCGGCTGATCGGGTCACGGTCGCCGTCCCCACCTTCCGACGGCCGGCCGAGCTGCGCAGACTCCTCGTCGCCCTCCGCGGCGTCCCCGCCGAGATCGACGGGATGCCGGTGGGAGTGCTGATCGTCGACAACGATCCCGAGGGCTCGGCGGCGCCGGTGGTGGCGGAGGTCCTCCCCGCAGCCCGCTATGTCTCCGAGCCGCACCCTGGGCTCGCCGCGGTGCGCAATCGCGCGCTCGACGAGAGCGCCGACAGCCGATGGCTGGCGTTCATCGACGATGACGAGGTGCCCCTGGACGGGTGGCTCCCGGCACTGGTCCGATGTGCGCGCTCGCGGGGCGCAGCCGGCGTCCTCGGGCGCGTGGTCTCCGAGACCGCTATCCCGATGTCGGCCTTCCTGCTGGCGTTCGGCGCATTCCGTCGACCGCCGCATCGCACCGGGGACCCTCTGAGCGCCGCCGCGACGAACAATCTGCTCCTCGATCTGGACTTCGTCCGCGCGACGCAGCTGCGTTTCGACCCGCGGCTCGGGATGAGCGGCGGAGAAGACAATCTCTTCACGACGCGGCTTCGGCGCGCCGGCGGGAAGCTCATCTGGTGCGATGACGCCGTCATCATCGAGCACGTGCCCGCCGAACGGGTGACTCGCCGATGGATACAGCAGCGGACCTTCCGTACCGGGACGGTGGCCACGGTGGTCGCGGTGCTCGCCGCAGACACCCGTGGCGGAAGACTGGAGGCGCGCATCCGCTTCTGTGCAGGAGGAACTGTCCGCCTGGTTGTCGGACTCGCCCAACTGAGTGGGGGGGTGATCCTCCGATCGGTGCGGTGGCGAGCCCGGGGCACCCGTCGATTGCTGCGCGGCGCGGGGATGATCGCGGGCACCCTGGGATACGTCCACCAGGAGTACGCGCGGCGGCGCCGCTCGGGCGCACCCCGCGCGTAGGGTGGCGCCCATGTCGTGCATCCGCTTCACCACCCCGGCGCAGAAGGCGCAGCTCGCGCGGATCGCGCCCAGGATGCGCAGCGCCGACGAGCTCGCCGCGCAGCACCCGGCTCCCCCGGTCACCGCGAGCAAGATCCGTCGCCTGCGACTGCTGGCGAGGCACGCGGACCCGAAGATCCGGGAGAGTGTGGCCTCGAGCCGCCACACGCCGGCCGACGTGGCGGCGGCTCTGGCCTCGGACCCGGACGAGGGCGTGCGGGCCTGGCTCGCACGCAATGAGACGACATCGGGCGATCTGCTGCGGACGCTCGGGCGTGATGCCTCAGCGACCGTGCGCGCCTGGGTGGCCGTAAACGTCCACGCTCCGGCGGACCTGATCGCCGAGTTGGCGGCGGATCCCGACGACACCGTCCGCGCGCTCGTCGCCTGGAGAGCGGCCACCGCCGAGACGCCGGTCGTCCCGCTGTCCGTCCCGGTCTGACCGGGACGGCACGGCGTCGATCAGATCGCGAGACGCTCGCGCAGCTGCGGCCAGGCGAGAGCGAAGCCCGGATGCAGCGGGAGCTGATCGACCCGATCGGTCGTCACCCAGCGCACCTCCAGGCTCTCGGCGTCGCCGACGCGCGGCTCGAAGGCGGCTCGGGCCCGGGCGAGCACCGTGACGTAGGACCAGTAGCCGAGGTCGCGGACGTGCTCCCCCAGGATCTCCACCTGGTCCGGCGGCACCCCGGCCTCCTCGTCCGCCTCGCGCAGGGCGCCCTGGATCGCGGACTCGCCGGCCTTCCGCGCGCCGCCGGGGATGCCCCAGGTGCCGCCGAAGTGGCTCCACCCGACGCGGAGTTGCAGCAGCACGCCGGCATCCGGATGGTGCACGAGGAGGCCCGCCGCACCGAACGCTCCCCAGAAGCGGCCCTCCGACCCGTCGACCCAGCGGTCCTCGGGACCGAAGGGGCGCCGCCGCGCCGGATCGTGCGCGGCGTGGGCCATGCCGTCAGGATATCCGCGCGTCGGATGCCCGGCCTACGCTCGCGGCATGACATCCGTGAACCTTCCCCCGACCGCGATGGCTCCGGGGATCGTGCCGCCCTTCCTGCTCACGCGGATCGCGCGGGCCACCGGCGAGAGGCTGAGCGTCGCGCCCGAGGCGGCGGCGCAGACGCTGCGACACGACAGGCCCATGCGGTCGGCCCGGATCAGCCTCTCGATCGACGAGAACCGCACGATCGTCGCCGAAGTCTCCGATGCGCCGAACCGCACGATCGGTGACGCCCGGAACACCGAGACGCTCCCCGGCAGGACCGCGCGCTCGGAAGGGGAGGATCCGGTCGCGGACGCGACCGTGAACGAGGCCTACGACGGGCTCGGTGCCACGTTCGACCTCTACTCGCAGGTGTACGGCCGCAACTCCATCGACGGGAAGGGCCTCCCGCTCGACGCGACCGTGCACTACGGGTCGGACTACGACAACGCGTTCTGGAACGGGGAGCGCATGGTGTTCGGCGACGGGGACGGCGAGGTGTTCGGTCGCTTCACCGCCTCCGTGTCCGTCATCGGCCACGAGCTGACCCACGGGGTCACGCAGTACACGGCGGCGCTGAACTACGCGAACCAGGCCGGAGCGCTGAACGAGTCGATCTCGGACGTGTTCGGCGCCCTGGTCGAGCAGCACTCGGCGCAGCAGACCGCGTCGGCGGCGAGCTGGCTGATCGGGGAGGGGCTCTTCACGCCGAGCGTGCGGGGGGTCGCGCTGCGCTCGATGAAGGCCCCGGGGACGGCCTACGACGACCCGGTGCTCGGCACCGATCCGCAGCCGGCGACGATGGCGGGCTACGTCACGACCCGCGAGGACAACGGCGGGGTGCACATCAACTCGGGTATCCCCAATCGCGCCTTCTACCTGCTGGCGACCACGCTCGGCGGGCGCGCCTGGGAGCGGGCGGGCCAGATCTGGTACGACACCCTTCTCGGCAAGGGCGGCAAGCTGCCCGCCGCGGCGACCTTCGCCCGGTTCGCCCGCGCCACGGTCTCGGCCGCCGGCGCGCGGTACGGTGGATCGTCTCCGGAAGCCGACGCGGTGCGCTCGGCGTGGACGGAGGTGGGAGTGACCATCGATGGCGGCACGACGCGCTGACACCGTGACGGTGACGATCGTCCGTACGGGCGGCGTCGCCGGGCACCGCCGCCAGTGGGTGGCGACGGCCTCGGGATCGGCCGCCGACCTCGTCCGCGAGCTGGTGGAGTCGGATGCGTGGGCCGGCGTCGGCGCGGATCCGACGTCGCGAGACCGGTTCGTGTGGTCGATCGTCGTCACCGGGGTGGGGCGTCGTCGCACCCTGACGATGCCGGACAGCCATCTCGTCGGGCCGATCCAGGAGCTCGTGCGCCGCGTGCAGGCGGACGGCGAGGCGGTCGCCGATCCCGGGTGGCACGGGACGGCGACCTCGGAATGAGTGCGCCGTGACCGGGGTGCGCGTCGACGCGTGGATCACCGCCGTGCGCCTGGTGAAGACCCGCTCCCTGGCGACCGCCGCCTGCAAGGCGGGTCACGTCCGCATCAACGGCGATCGCGCGAAGCCCGCGCAGGCGGTCACGGAGGGGGACGAGGTGCGCGTGCTCGTCGGGCAGGTGGAGCGGATCGTGGCGGTGCGGAGGCTCATCCTCAAGCGCGTCGGCGCCGTGCAGGCGACCGAGTGCTACGAGGACCGCACTCCCCCACCCCCGCCACGCGAGGAACGCGTGATCGTTGGGGCACGGGAGCGCGGGGCCGGGCGGCCGACGAAGCGGGACCGGCGGGCGCTCGAGCGGCTGTTCGGCGGAACGGACCGGTGAAGCCCGAGGACGGCGTCACGGCCGACCGGATCCGCGCCGCCGAGCGCCCCCTGCTCGCGGCGGGCGTTCCGCTCATGCGACGCGCGGCATCCGGTCTCGCGGCCGAGCTGCGCCGCGAGCTCGCCGAGCATCCGGTCGCCGAGGTGGTGCTGCTCGCGGGATCCGGCGACAACGGCGGGGACGGGCTGTTCGCGGTGGCCGAGCTCGCCGCCGCGGGTGTGCCCGTGCGGGTGCTCGCCGTCGGCTCGCGACTGCACGAGGAGGGCGCCGCCGCGGCGCGGGCCGCCGGGGCCGTGGTGGACGGCACGGCCGCCGACGATCCTGAGGCACTGGCCGCCAGCCTGGGCGAATCGGTCCTGCTGGTGGATGCGATCCTCGGCATCGGCGCCACCGGGGCGGGCCTGCGCGGGCGCGCCCACAACGTGGTGGCCGCGCTGCTCGCCGCGCGGGATGGCTCTCCGCGACACCGCACGGTCGCGGTGGACGTGCCATCGGGCATCGGCGTCGACGACGGCGCGGTCCCCGCCGACGGGGTCGTGCTGGCCGCGGACCTGACGGTCACCTTCGGCGGCGTGAAGATCGGCCTGCTGCTGCCGCCGGCCTCCGCCGTCGCCGGGGAGGTGCGCCTGATCGACATCGGCCTCGGCGGAACGCTCGGCCGAAGCGGGTCCGGCTAGTCCGCCACGAGCCCCTCTTCGATCGCGGCGACGACCGCCGGGTCGTCGGGCTGGACGGACGGCCGGAACCGGGACACGCGACCCGACGGCGCGACCACGAACTTCTCGAAGTTCCAGGTCACGCGGCCCGCCTTGCCGTCGGCGTCCGGCGTCTTCTTCAGCTCCGCATAGAGCGGATGGGCGTTGCGGCCGTTGACCTTCGCCTTCTCCAGCAGGGGGAAGGTGACACCGTAGGTGGTGGAGCAGAACTCCTGGATCGACTCGGCCGAGCCCGGCTCCTGCAGGAACTGGTTGCTCGGCACACCGAGCACGGTGAAGCCGCGCTCGCCGTAGGTGCGCTGCAGATCCTCGAGCTTCGCGTACTGCGGGGTGAGACCGCACCGGGATGCGACGTTGACCACGAGCACCACCCGGTCGGCGTAGTCGGCGAGCGAGGTGGTGCTGCCGTCGAGCAGGGTCAGCGGGATATCGCGCAGGGTCACCTCCGCACCCTACGCGGCGCGGCGATCCGATTCCTGCGACCGGGCCGCGCGCACGAGAGGATGACCCCATGCCCCTGCCGATCCGCGACTACGCCATGATCGGCGACCTGCACACCGGTGCCCTAGTGGGGCTGGACGGCAGCATCGACTGGCTGTGCCTGCCGCAGTTCGACTCGCCCTCCACCTTCGCCGGACTTCTCGGTGGCGACGAGCACGGGATGTGGCGGTTGCGTCCCGTCGGCGCCGACCGCGCGAGCGGCCGAGCTTACGAGGACGGCGGATTGATCCTGCGCACACGGTGGACCACCGCGACCGGCGAGGTGGAGGTGACCGAGCTGATGCCGGTCGGAGACCGTCAGGCGGACCTCATCCGGCGAGTCCACGGGGTGCGCGGCACGGTCGAGATGGAGCAGGAGGTGCGGTTCCGGTTCGGCTACGCCGACGCGCTGCCGTGGGTGCGGCAGGTGCCGGACCCGGGCGGGTCAGAGGAGGAGTCCACGACGCTCCTGGCCATCGCGGGCCCGGACGCGGTCGTGCTGCGCGGGCCGCACCTGAGTCCGGCCGACCGCCGCCACCGGGGTCGCTTCACCGTCCGGGCGGGTGAGGACGTGGACCTGACCCTGACCTGGTATCCGTCGCACCGCCACGTGCCCGATTCGGTCCCCGTGGACCGGCGGATCGCCGCGACCCGGCGCTGGTGGACGGACTGGGCCGCCACGATGAGCACAGGAGGTCGCTATGGGGAGGCGGTACGGCGCTCCCTGGTGCTGCTGCGGGCCTTGACCCACGAGGACACCGGCGGCATCGTGGCCGCGCTGACGACGAGCCTCCCCGAGCAACCCGGCGGCGAGCGCAACTGGGACTATCGCTACGTCTGGCTGCGCGACGCATCCCTCACGATCATGGCGCTGCTCGCACAGGGGCATGTGGCCGAGGCCGGCGAGTGGCGCGGCTGGCTGCTGCGCGCGATCGCGGGCGATCCCGCCGACGTGCAGATCATGTACGCGCTGGACGGGGCTCGGCGACTGCCCGAGTGGACTGTGGACTCCCTCCCCGGCTACCACAGCGCGGCGCCGGTGCGGGTGGGCAACGGGGCTGCCCTCCAGTACCAGGGCGACGTGTTCGGCGAGGTGATGATCGCGCTCGACGAGGCCCGCGCTGCGGGCGTGACCGAGGACCGGTTCTCGTGGTCGCTCCAGGTCGCGCTGCTCGAGTTCGTGGAGAAGAGCCTGGACCGCCGCGACAACGGCATCTGGGAGATCCGCGGGGAGCCGCGCTACTTCACCCAGTCGCGGGTGCAGCTCTGGGCGGCCTTCGACCGCGGGATCCGGGCGGTGCGCGAGCACGGACTCGACGGTCCGATCACGCGGTGGGAGGCCGCGCGGGAACGCCTGCGCAGGGAGATCGAAGCGGAGGGCTTCGATGCGGAGCGCGGCAGCTACCGCCAGGCATACGGGTCGAGCGAGGTGGACGCGTCGCTCCTCACCCTCCCCACCACCGGGTACCTCGCCGCGGACGACCCGCGGATGCTCGGGACCGTCGCCCGGATCGAGTCGGAGCTCATGACGGCGGGCCTCGTCCGCCGCTACCGCACGGAATCCGGCGTCGACGGGCTGAACGGTGGGGAGAGCCCGTTCCTCGCATGCTCATTCTGGCTGGTGACGCAGTACGCCGCCTCGGGCCGCGTCGACGACGCCGAGGCGCTGATGGACCGCCTCGTCGGGTTCGCGAACGACGTGGGGATGCTCGCGGAGGAGGTGGACCCGACGACGGGTGAGCACCTCGGCAACACCCCTCAGGCGTTCTCGCACCTCGCCTTGACGCAGGCCGCCGCGGCGATCTCCGCGGCGCGCGGTGAGCCGGTCCGGCCCGCGCCGGGCCCGGATCGGCACGACCGGCAGCCGCTCTGAGATCGACCCTTCCGTCAGGCGCGGAAGGCCGCCCCGAAGATCGCCGCCAGACGGGTCGGCGTCGGCTCGGTCTCGTACTCGACGAGCCGTCGGCCCGTTTCGGCGGCGCTGCGGGCGCTGACGAACCACGGCGGCGTGGGGAAGAGGGAGGCCTCACCGTGCGCGACCGAGCGCGGGAAGGGCCGGAACGGCCCGTGCAGCACCGTCTTCTCCGGCCGGCCGATGAGCAGAGCGTTGTGCACCACGCCGATCCCGCTGCCGGCGTCGGTGAGGCGGTTGCCGGGGTAGGCACCCCACGGTGCCGCGGCGGTGAGGAAGGCCACCCCGGTCCACGCGTTGACGGTGACGGCGCCGTAGCGCAGCCGGGCGACCGCACCCTCGAACCGCCGGCCGAGGCGCCGGATGGTCACCGGGTCGGCGATGACGTTCGCGCCGAGGGTGCCGGCGAACGCGTCGTTCACGCGATCGACGGCGGCGTCGAGGAAAGCGCCGGCCTCGCCCGGGAGCTCGATGACGCCGAGCACCGGGGCGAAGTACTCGGTCCGCTCGACGTCGGAGGCGTCCTCCGCTGCCTGGACGAGCACCCGGGAGTTGCCGAGCTCCTCCGCGTCGGGATGACGACGCCGCGCATCCGCCACTCGGTCCTCCGCGCCCGGGTACCACGACGGCCGTGGCGGAGCCGTGCGCAGGGCGCGCTGGAGCTCGCGGAGGAATGCGTCCCGCTGCGGCCACTCCGAGGAGAGCAGGACGGTCTGCCCGGCGATGCAGTTGAAACCGCCGTTGTGCAGACGCATGGTCGCGACGTGCTCGGCCTGGAAGCGCAGATCGGCGCGGGTCCAGCGGCCCGGGACGACGATGATCGGCGACACCCCGCCGAGTTCGCTCGTGATCGGCTTGTTCAGGATCGGACGACGTTCGGCGCGGTTGCGCTCGCCCTCCGGCCCCGCTCCGAAGACGATCGCGTCGTGCGTGGTGACGCTGCCCGTGATGTGCACGTGATCGACGGACGGGTGCTGCGCCAGGTACTGCCCGACCTCGCCGCCGCCCTGGACGATGCGGAGCAGTCCCGCGCCGATCAGGGGATGGAGTGCGCGGGCGAACACCTCGGCCAGGTCGCGCATGACCGGGTTGAGCTTGAGGATCACCACCCGGTTGCCGGCGATGAGTTCGTAGAGCACGTCGAGCACCGGGATGGCGGTGATGTTCCCGGCGCCGAGCACCAGGCCGACACCACCGCCCTCGGCGGGGGTGCGGGATCCGAGGCCCGCGGTCGCGCGGGCCTCCGCGGCGGTGACGCCGGGCGGCAGCCACACCTCGGCGCTGAAGCCGTTGAAGATGGTGCCCTCGGCCCGGGTGCGGGGGAGAGCCCG
>JACRGJ010000112.1 GCA_016212425.1 Micrococcales bacterium
CTCGGGGTCGACGACCAGCAAGAGCCCCTCGTCGGGCGCGGTCACGAACAGACGCCCATCGTCGGCCACGATGTCGAACGGCACGTGGTCACCGAGGTCGATCGGATCGAGGCGCCCCGCGGCCTGGCCGATGGCGCCGACGTCGAAGACCGCGATCGATCTCGCGCCCGAGCTGGCGACGTACGCGCGCTGCCCGTCCGGCGGCACCGTGACGCCGGTCGGCAGCTCCCCGACGGGGTGGAACGTGTAGCCGGGCACGGCCCGGTCGACGTCGAGGATCTCCTCCGCGCTCAGATCGACGACCGCGAGCTCCCCGCGCTGGCTCTGGGTCACGAGCGCGAGCAGGTGGAGGTCGGCGGCCGGCTCCTCGACGTCGCAGTCGGCGAGGGGCAGGCCCTGTGCGGCGACGACGTCGAGGCACGCGAGCGCAACCTGATCGGCGCGCTCGAAGCTCGGCGGCACGAAGGGCGGGGCCTCGTCGGTGCAGGCGGCCGCCGCGAGGAGCAGCAACACCACGAGCGACCGCCGCGGCGCGCTCATGTGCCGGCTCCGTGCGGCTGCTTCGGGGTGCCGATCGTGAACAGGCGCTCGCGGTACGTCTCGCGCGAGGGATCGTCGTCGAAGACGGCGATCGTGCTCGTCACGAAGCTCGCGACGAAGATCCATCTGCGCGTGTCGTCGAACGCGATCGCGTGCGGCCCAGCGCCCGTCCACAGGATCCCGTCCACCCGGCCGGCCGCGGCGTCGATCGCGTAGACCACGCCGTCGTCGAAGCACACCACGTACACGAGCAGGCGCCCGGTGCCGGGCTCCTCGTGCACGACGATCCGCGACGGGCCCTGGCCGAGCGGGATCGCGTCGCGCCACTCGTTGACGGGCACGCCGCTGTCGCCGAGGGCGGTGTCGAGCTTCAGGACGGACCGCGGCGACCGGTTCGTGACGTAGGCCTCGTGGCCGTCCGGGTGAAACACGAGCGCACGGCTGTCGGAGCCGGTGCTGATGACGTCGATGGGCACGGAGGTCCGCGGCACGATGGCGGGCCGGTCCTCGGCCGCGATCGCGTCGATGCTCGATCCGTCGTAGACGTCGAGCGTGGACAGGACGCTCGCGCCTCGGTGCGCGACGTAGACGCGTCCGGTCAGGGGGTGCACCGCGATGCCGCTCGCCGCGGCCGGCAGGTCCCCCTGGACGTCCACGAGCTCCGGCCTCCCCGAGACGTCCGCGATGAGGCTGACGTCGCCGTCGTCGGCGTGCGTGACGATCGCGTAGTCGCGGTCGCCGGCGAAGGCGATGCCGTAGGGCTCGCTCGGCAAGCGCAGCCCGAGGTCGTTCGTCCCCGAGCCGATCACGTGGTCACCCGCGCAGCGGGGCGTCTCGCCGCCCTCCACGCCGTCCCAGCAGCGCAGCCGGCGACCGCCGCCGTCGTCGATCTCGATCCACGTCACCGAGTTGTCCCCGCGGACCGGCACGAACAGGCGCGCGCCGTCCGGCGACAGCGCGAGGTCCGAGGCGAACGTGCCCAAGCGCACCGACGACCCGGGCAGCACGATGGAGCGATCCCGCGTGTCGAGCACCGCGCCCTGGCTCTGGCTCTCGTCCACGGCCTCGAGGTCGACCGTGACCACCGTCCCACCGTTGTAACGAAGGTCGAAGTTCGCGTTCGCGACGTACAGGTACCGTCCGCCTGGGTCCATCGCGAGGCCGACCGGGAAGATGAGCTCGTCGGCGGGCGGTTCGAGCCCCTCGTTCTCGATGTCACAGCCGGTCGCGAGCGTCGCCGCTGCGATGAACGCCGACAGGAAAGGCGAGATCCGCATGGAGCGCCGGCACATATAGCAGCGTCACGGCGGGCTGGGACCGAAAAACGCCCGCCGCCGCGCCTCGACCGGGTCCCCCGGGCCGCCCCTTTCGTGTTACGAACCACCGAAGGCCCGTTCGGGGACCGAGCGATGAGCGAAACGCGAGACCCTTCAGGGGAATCGACGCCCGAGCCTTCCCCCGGGCGATCGTCCTCCTCGGAGCTGCTGCGGCAGGCCGAGCGCATCTCCCAGGAGCGGATCAGGGCCCTGACCGCGAAGCTCGCGAGCCGGTACGAGCTCGGGCCGGAGGTCGGCTCCGGCAACGCGAGCGTCGTCCACCGCGCCGTCGACAAGGAGACGGGCGAGCCGGTCGCGATCAAGATCGTCGATCTGCCGGAGAACGCCACCGTCGCGCGGGCCCTCGCGGCCGAGGCGCACCTGGCCGCCGGGCTCGAGCACCCTCTCGTCGGCAGGATCGTCGGGTTCGAGTGCGACGACGACGACGCCTACTTCATCTCGCGCTTCGTCGAAGGCGAGTGCCTGAACGAGAAGGTCCGCCGCGAGGGCGCGCTGCCCTTCGAGGTCGTCCGCAAGCTCGGCCAGGACCTCGCCGAGGCCGTCGCCGCCGTGCACGGCTCCTGGCTCCTGCACCGCAACGTCAAGCCCACGAACGTCGTCGTACGCCCGGACGGTACGGCCGTGCTCGTCGACCTCGGCGTGGGGCGGCCGACCGGCGCGCCGGGCCGCCTGTCGCTCGCGAACGCGCCCGCCTACACGGCTCCCGAGGTGTTCGAGGGCTACGCGGACGAGCGCAGCGACGTGTTCGGCATCGGCGCCTGCGTCTTCGAGGCCCTGACCGGGCGCGCGCCTCCGATGGGGTACGTGCAGGCGCCGGACGGGCTCGGCCCCGACCCGCGCGAGCTGCGCCCCGACGCGCCGACGGACCTCGTCCTGCTCCTGCGCGAATGCCTGGCGCGCAAGACGGACAAGCGCCCCGCCACCGCGCGCGAGGTGTGCCTGCGGTTGGGCCGGCCGCTCGCCCTCGACGGCGACGAGTCGGCCCAGGTGTCGTTCGCCCGCAAGGCCTTCCTGTGGATCGCGATGCTCGGCGGCGTCGGGGGGGTGGTCGCCGTCCTCGTCTGGCGCTATGGAAACTGGTGGCCGGACCTGTTCGGAAAAGTCCTGCCCTGGTTCAAGCAGTGAGCCGAGAGGATCTGATCGACAGCGCACGGAGGTGGCGGGATCGCGATCCCGACCCCGAGACGTGCGCCGAGGTCGACGCGCTCATCGCGGCGGGCGACCTGGCCGGGCTCGAGGACCGGTTCGGCAGCGCCCTCGCGTTCGGTACCGCTGGGCTGCGCGGCGTGCTCGGGGCCGGGCCGAACCGCATGAACCGCGCGGTCGTCATCCGGGCCACGGCCGCGCTCGCGAAGGTGCTGCTCGAG
Source organism: Micrococcales bacterium (assembly GCA_016212425.1). GTDB lineage: Bacteria > Actinomycetota > Actinomycetes > Actinomycetales > Microbacteriaceae > Schumannella. The sequence continues at coordinate 3,245 of JACRGJ010000112.1, forward strand.
ACGGTCCCGGGCGCAGCCGCACAGGGGGTCGTCGTGGGGTTCGACGGCCGCCGCGGCAGCGCCGAGTTCGGGCGCGACGTCGCCGAGGTGCTCGCCGGCGCCGGCATCCGGGCGCTGTGCCTGCCGCCGCGCTCGCCGACGCCGCTGTGCGCCTACGCCGTGCGCGCCCTCGGGGCGGCCGCGGGCGTCATGGTCACGGCCAGCCACAACCCGCCCGAGTACAACGGCTACAAGGTCTACTCGGCGCGCGGCAGCCAGATCGTCTCGCCCTTCGACGAGCTGGTCGCCCGCGCCATGCAGGAGATCGGGGACGCGCGCGCCGTGCCGCGCGACGCTGGCGAGAAGGTCGTCGTCCTCGACGCGGCCATCGAGGATCGCTACCTCGCCGAGGTCGCCCGTGTCGCGACCTGCCGCCCCGCCACGGACGATCTCGAGATCGTCTACACGCCGCTGCACGGCGTCGGCGCGCGGCTCGCCCTGCGCGCGCTCGCGCAGGCGGGGTTCTCGCGCGTCACGATCGTGCCCGAGCAGGCGGAGCCCGACGGCCGCTTCCCGACGGTGTCCTTCCCGAACCCCGAGGAGCCCGGCGCCATGGATCTCGCGCTCGCGCTCGGCGACGCGCGCGCAGCGGACATCGTGATCGCCAACGATCCGGACGCCGACCGCCTCGCCGCGGCGGTGCGTGACGCCGACGGCGCGCTGGCGATGCTGACCGGCAACGAGCTCGGGGTGCTCCTCGGCCATCACCTGCTGACGACGGCCCCCGGCGGCGCCGACCGCCTCGTCGTCACGACCATCGTCTCGTCGCCTTTGCTCGGCGGGATCGCGCGAGACCTCGGTGTGCAGTACGCCGAGACGCTCACGGGCTTCAAGTGGATCGCCGATCGCGCGATCGCCCTCGAGGAGGAGCGCGGGCTGCGCTTCGTCTTCGGGTACGAGGAGGCGCTCGGGTACTGCTGCGGGACCGTGTGCAGGGACAAGGACGGGGTGTCGGGGGCCGCGGTGCTCGCCCAGCTCGCGGCGCGGGCGAAGGCCGAGGGCACGACGGTGCGCGGCCGCCTCGAGCAGATCGTGCGACGGCACGGGCTGTACCGCAGTGCCCAGAAGAGCCTGTGGATGCGCGGCCCCGACGGCCCGGCGAAGATGAAGCAGACGCTCGCGGCGCTGCGGGCCGGCGTGCCGGAGCGGATCGGAGCCTTGCGGGTCGTGACCCGGCTCGACTACCTCGCGCAGGAGCGCACCGACCTCGGCGGGACCACGAGCGCGATCCCGCTGCCGCGCTCGAACGTGCTCGCCTTCGAGCTCGAGGGCGGCGGCCGCGTCACGGTCCGTCCGAGCGGCACCGAGCCGAAGGTCAAGACGTACTACGACCTGCGGGTCGACGTCGCGCCCGGCGCGCCCATCGCCGAGGCGACCGCTGAGGGCGACCGCCGCCTCGCCGAGCTGCAGGCGGCCTTCATGGCCCTGCCGGCCTGGTCGCTCTGACGCTGCGCGCTCACGGGGGCGCGGCGCAACCGATGTCCGTGCTCTGCTGACACACGGTGTCCGTGTCGGCGCACGTCGGGTGAATCGTGATCGTGCGGCTGAGCGTGCGCGGCGCGTCCTCGAGGCCTGCTTGCAGGTCGCACGGCACGAGCTCCTCGGTCAGGGTCACCTCGAGATCGAGGTCGCGACCGTGTGTGGCGACGCCGCTCTCGTTCGCCGGACAGACGAACGTCGTGTCCGAGCGCGACAGGACCCAGGTGTCGTCCAGCTCCTCGTCGGCGACGAAGGGCGTCTTCATGATCTGGTACCAGAGGTCCTCCGCACCGCCGGGCTCGCGGATCCTGCGCTCGTAGACAACGCGGTTCGGGCACAGCCCGCGCGCGCGGACCTGCAGGTACACGTGGTAGCCGCCCTGCGGGCCGGGGTAGAGCATCGCGGCGCCGTCGGCGGGCAGCGGCGTGAAGGTGGGACCGGTCGGATCGCCCAGCCCGACCTCGAGCTC